>NZ_JBEOSF010000029.1:0-103871 GCF_040302725.1 Kitasatospora sp. NPDC097605
GCCCCGCGCGCCCACCCCGCCCACCACGCCCCCGGGGGGGCCCCGCCGCTGCCCCCGCCCGGCCCGCACCCCCACGACGGCGGTGCCCCCTGCTCCAAGGGGGCACCGCCGTCGTGGCGTTCCGGGCTCGCGGGCTACCGCGCCGCCGCCGCGCGGGCGGTCTCGGCCCGCACGAAGTCCGCGAGCCGGGCCACGCCGGCCGCGATCCGCTCCGGCGTCAGGGAGCTGGTGGAGAGCCGCAGCCGGTGCTCACCGCCGCCGGCCGGGTAGAACGGCGCCATCGGCGTCCAGAGCACCCCGGACTCCCGTGCGCAGCGCTCCATCGCCGCGTCGTCGGCCGCGAAGGCCACCGTGAGCACCGCGAAGAAGCCGCCCTCCGGCACGTTCCAGGACAGCCCCAGGCGCTCCCGCTCGGCGGCCGGGAAGCACCGCTCCAGCTCCGCCAGCAGGACGCCCATGTTGGCCGCGTAGTGGGCCGCGGCGGGGGCGTTGGCGGCCCGCAGCCGGCAGTCGTGGGTGAGCAGCATGCCGCCGATCACCGCCTGGCTGAGGGCCGGGGTGTTGACCGTCGTCATGCTCTTCAGCTTCGCCAGCTCGTCGGCCAGCAGGGTGCGCCGCCCGCCGGGGCCGGTCACCTCCTGGTCGGCGACCACGTAGCCGAGCCGGGCGCCGGGGAAGCAGGTCTTGGCGAAGGACCCCAGGTAGACCACCCGGCGGTCGCGGTCCAGCGCCTTGAGGGTGGGCCGCTCGCCGCCGTCCCGGGCGAAGAAGCCGTACGGGTTGTCCTCGATGACCAGCAGGTCCTCCCCGGCGGCCGTCTCCAGCAGCCGGGTGCGGGCCGGGACGGGCATCGAGGTGCCGGAGGGGTTGGCGAAGTCCGGCACCACGTACAGGGCGCGCGGGCGCCGGCCGGCGGCGCGGACCTCGCGGGCGGCGGCGCGCACGGCCGCCGGGTCCGGCCCGCCGTCCGGGCCCTCGGGGACGGGCACGGTGGTCAGGTCGAGCAGCCGGGCGGCGCCGGTGACGCCGACGTAGCAGGGCGAGCTGACCAGCAGCACGTCGTCCGGGCCGGCGCAGAGCGCGCGCAGCGCCAGCAGCATGCCCTCCTGGGCACCGACGGTCAGGACCAGCGCCTCGGGCGCCACGGCGAGGTTCTCGTCGTGGGCGAGGGTGCGGGCGACCAGGTCGTTGATGACGCCCTTGGTCGGCCCGTACTGGAACAGGGTGGTGCGGATCGCGTCGCGGTCCAGGCCGGTCGCGGCCAGGTGGTCCAGGTAGGCGTCCAGGTAGACCGGGACGTCTTCGGGCTCGAAGAAGCCCTCGTAGGGGCGGCCGGGGGCGAAGGAGACCGCCCGCGGGTAGCGGGTGGTGACCTCGTTGAGGAAGGTCATCGCGTCCAGCAGCGGGTCCGCGAGCGAGGCGTGCAGCTCGGCGAGCGGGAGCGTGACGGGCCCGGTCGGCCGGGCCGGTGCCGAGGCGGCGGAGGCGCTCACGCGAGGGCCTCGCGCAGTCGCGCGGCCGCGTAGGCCTGGGCTTCGGCGGCGCCGTCCAGGGTGCCGGTCATGGCGAAGAACCCGTGCGGCATGCCCGCCCAGCGGCGCAGTTCCACGGGGACGCCCGCCGTGCGCAGCGCCTCGGCGTACTGCTCGCCCTCGTCGCGCAGCGGGTCGTACTCGGCGGTGATGACGGTGGCGGGCGGCAGGCCGGCCAGGCTCGGGGCGCGCAGCGGGGAGGCGTGCGGGTGGGCGCCGTCGGCCGGGTCGGCCAGGTAGTGGCTCCAGTACCAGGCGACCGAGCGGCGGTTGAACAGCGCCGGGTCGTCGTGCTCGCGCAGTGACGGGGTGTCGGCGCGGGCGTCGGTGTTGGGGTAGACGAGCAGCTGGTGGCGGAGCGCCGGGCCGTCCTCGTCGCGGGCGAGCAGGGCGAGCACGGCGGCGAGGTTGCCGCCGGCGCTGTCGCCAGCGACGGCGAGGCGCCCGGCGTCCAGGCCGAGCCCGTCCGCGTGCGCGGCCAGCCAGCGGGCGGCGGCGGCGCAGTCCTGGACGGCGGCGGGGAACGGGTGCTCGGGGGCGAGGCGGTAGCCGACCGAGGCGGTGGCGCAGCCGACCGCGTTGGTCAGCGCGCGGCAGATCGCGTCGCTGGTGTCGGGCGAGCCCAGGGTCCAGCCGCCGCCGAACAGGTAGAGCAGGACGGGCAGCGGGCGGCCGTCGGCGGGCGGCTCGGGCCGGTAGAGGCGCAGCGCGAGCTCGCCGCCGGGGCCGGGGAGGCGGTGCTCCTCGACGGCGGCGACCGGCTCGGGCGTGCCCGCGGCGGCGCGGATGTCGGCGAGGTCGGCGGCGCGGGCCTCGGCCACGGTGAGGCTGTAGAGCGGGGCGGTGCCGGAGCTCGCGCGGCGGTCGCGCAGCGCCTGGGCCTGGGGGTGCAGGGGCATCGGGGTTCCTCGGGACGGGGCCGGATCGGCGGTCGGCCTCGACGTAGCTGGTCTCGTCGGTACGGAGGGGGAAGGGCAGGGGGTGGAGCGCGGTGTGCGGGTCGGCGGCGTCGGCGCGGGCACCCCGGCCCTGGATCCACCGGTGACCGTAGTGACGGCGGATCAGGTTGGCCAGGAGGACGGGCGCGCCGGACCCCCTCGGCGGGGTGGTGTACGCCCGAAGGGGTCATCCGGGCCAGGGCGCGAGGGCAGTGCGGTCCAGGTCGGCGACCGTGGGGCGGCCCAGCAGGGCCATGGTGTGCTCCAGTTCGTCGCGCAGCAGGTCGAGGACCCGGCCGACGCCGGCCTCGCCGCCGGTCGCCAGGCCCCAGAAGGCGGGGCGGCCGACCAGGACGGCGCGGGCGCCGAGGGCGAGGGCGACGGCGATGTCCGCGCCGCCGCGCACGCCGCCGTCGAGCAGCGCCGGGATGTGCGGCGGCAGGGCGTCGACGACCTCCGGGAGGGCGGCCAGGGCGGGCATCGACCCGTCGAGTTGGCGCCCGCCGTGGTTGGAGACGACGACCGCGTCGACGCCGTGGTCGGCGGCGCGCCGGGCGTCCTCGGCGGTCAGGACGCCCTTGAGGACCAGCGGCAGCCGGCTGCGTTCGCGCAGCCAGGCGAGGTCGGCCCAGGTGAGGGTGGGGTCGAACTGTTCGCGGGCGTGCTCGGCGATGCCCGAACTGCCCTGGCCGGCGTGATGGGTGGCGGCCATCAGGGCAGGGTCGAGGTTGACCGCGCGGATCTCCGGGGGGACGGCGAAGCCGTTGCGCAGGTCGCGCAGCCGGCGGCCGATCCGGGGGGCGTCGACGGTGAGCAGCAGGGCGGCGAATCCGGCCGCCTCGGCGCGCTCGACCAGGGCGGCGAGGGCGTCGCGGCGGCGCAGCCAGTAGAGCTGGAGCCAGAGCGGGCCGGTCGCGGCGGCGGCCATCTCCTCCAGGGTCCGGCTGGCGAAGATTCCGGCGACCAGCAGGGCGCCCGCCTTTCCGGCCGCCCGGACGGTCGCTGTTTCACCGTCCGGATGGACCAGTCGGTGGTAGGCCATCGGGGCAATTCCGACCGGCAGTTGGAGCGTCGTGCCGAGCAGCTCGACGGCCGGTGCGCAGACGGAGACGTCGACGAGCGTGCGGGGGCGGAACGCATAGCGTCCGAACATTTCCCGGTTGCCCGCCAGAGTGCGTTCGGCGCCGCTGCCGCCTTCGACGAAGTCCCAGATCTCCGGGGCGAGTTGATCGCGCGCCGCGCGTTCGATCGCGGCCAGTTCGAGTGGTGCCACGGGCGTCCTCGTTCCCGGACCGGCCGCGTTCGGACCGGTCCACGGATCGGCAGCGTAGGAGGTCTACACCTCATTGGTATAGACCTTGATTTGACCAATCGTCTGTGCAATGGTCTGGCAACGGAATTGGACGTATTGCTTGTGATGACCTGTGAACATCACCATCGTTCAAGTGTCCATGACAAATCTCCTCACTGTGTGGAGTGGCGTTGACCGGCTTTTCCCCTTCCTCACCGGCGCCCGCCTCACCCCCGCTTGCCGATGCTCCCGCCGACTGGGTCGACCGGGTGCTGCTGGCCGGTCCCGGGGGCGAGGAGTGCCTGCGATTCGGCACACCCGTCGACCGCGACGCCCTGCGCGCGCTGGTCGCCGAGCAGGCCGAACGGCTGACCGCGGTCGGCCTCGGCCCCGGCGGCACCGTCGCCCTGCGGCTGCCGCCCTCCCTGGGCTTCGTCGCCGTGCTCCTGGCGGCCTGGCAACTGCGGGCCCAGGTGGCCCTGTTGGACCACCGGCTGACCGACCACGAGGTCGATCTCGCGGTCGACCGGCTGGCCCCCCAGGTGCTGGTCGGCTCGGCCTCGCGGCCCGCGGCCGCGGCGCTGCGCGGCTACTCGCTGGTCGACCCGGTCGCCGTCCGGCTGCCCGCCGGCCGGCCCGCCGGGACCGGCCACGCGCTGGTCCAGCTCAGCTCCGGCTCGACCGGCCCGGCCAAGGTGATCGCCCGCACCGCGGGCGACCTGATCCGCGAACTCGACTGCTACCGCAGGCTGGCGGCGTTCCCCGGCGAGGGCGAGCGGGTGGTCCTGCTCTCCTCGGTGGTGCACGTGCTCGGCCTGGTCGGCGGGCTGCTCAACAGCCTGCACGCGCGCGCCCCGCTCACCGTCCCGGACCGGATGACGGCGGCGGGCATCCTCGGCGCGATCGCCGCCGACGGCCGGCCGACCACCGTGATCGGCGTGCCGTTCCACGCCGAACTGCTGGCCGGCGCCGCCGACCCGCCGGAACTGCCGCAGCTGCGGCGGATGGTGGTGGCCGGCGAACTCGTCCGCCCGGGCCTGCCCGCCGCGTTCACCGCGCGGTACGGCGTCCCGCTCGGCACCATGTACGGGATGACCGAGACCGGGGTGATCGCCACCGACCTGGACGGCACCCTGCACCCGGCCAAACAGCCCGTGCACGGCATGGAGTCGCGGCTGGTCGGCGGCGAGCTGCAACTGCGCACCCCCGCCTCGCCCTACCCCGGACTCGACGACCCGACCCGCTGGGCGGACGGCTGGCTGCACACCCGCGACGCCGCCGAACTCGACCCGGACACCGGCCTGGTCACCGTCCTGGGCCGCCGGGACTCGCAGGTCTCGATCGGCGGCCTCAAGGTCGACCTCACCGAGGTCGAGCAGACCCTCGCCGCGCTCCCGCAGGTCCGGGAGGCCGTGGTGGTCTTCGACGACGGGGCCATCGAGGCCTACCTCTCGGCCGAGGACGGCGCCGACCGGGCCCTCGTCCAGGACGGCCTGGCCCAGCAGCTCGCCGCCTACAAGCGGCCGCGCCGGCTGGCCTTCCTCCCGCAACTGCCCCGCACCGCCACCGGGAAGCTGCTGCGCGACCCGGTCGCGCTGCGCGCCGCCGCCGGCTGACCCGCCGCGCCGCGACCCGCCGCGCCGCGACCCGGCGCGCCCGGCCCCAGACCTTCCCCGCCCAGGCACCCCGGTGCACGCCCGGGCCGACCCCGGCCCGAGCACCACCGGAGCGCCCCGACGGGGCCGCGTTCCCCTCCCCGACGACCCCGGGCGCCGCACGCGCCCGAGCACAAGGAGCAAGCCATGCAGGACCGCATCCGCGCGTTCGTCCTCGCCGCCCTGGCCGAGATGCAGTACGACGTCTCCGAGGTGACCGGCGACACCGACCTCGGCCCGGCCGGCCTGGACCTGGAGTCGCTCGCCCTCGCCGACCTCTCGGTCCAGGTCGAGGACGAGTACGGGGTCAAGTTCGACCTCGACGAGATGGAGACCACCGCGCTGATGACGCTCGACCAGTTCACCGCCGACGTCGCCGCGCGGATCGCCGCCGCCACCGCCACCTCGGGCAGCCCGGCGTGACCGACCTCGCCCGCCCCGACCGGGCCGAGGTGCTGGCCATGCTCGCGGCGTTCGGGCAGCGCGCCGCCGAGGACGTCCCGGACGAACTCGGCTCGCTCGAACTCACCTGGCTGATCGCCGAGTTCGAGCAGCGTTACGGCATCGAGCCGGACCTCGACGACGACGCCTTCGAGGCCGTGCGGACGGTCGACGACGCCGTCGCGGTGTTCCGCGCCGCCGTGCTCGCGGCCGGCGGCCCCGCCGTCACCGACGCCACCGCGGGGGCCGCGCGGCCATGAACCGCCACGCCCCGCCCGCCGTCCGGCCCGTGGTGACCGGTGTCGGCGTGCTCAGCGCGGCCGGCGACGGACCCGCCGCGCTCACCGAGGCCGTCGTCCACGGGAAGGCCGCGTTCGCCGCGGTCACCCGGTTCGACGTCTCGGCGCGCCGCACCGTCCGCGCCGCGCTGCTGCCCGAGCCGCCGCCGCTGGCCGACGCCGTGCTCGCCGCCGTCGGCCAGGCCTGCCGCCGGGCCGGCCTGGCCCCGGCCGCGGCCGGCACCGGCCCGCCCGTGCTGCTCGCCCTGCACAGCGACCTGCGCACCCGGGCCACCGTCGCCTCGGTCGCCGCCGGGACGGCGGCCGCCTGGGGCGCGCCCGGGGTCACCCGCGCCTACACCGGCGCCTGCGTGGCGGCCGCCACCGCCGTGGCCGACGCCGCCGCGCTGGTCGCCGCCGGCCGCCACCCCCGGGTGCTGGTCGCCGCCGGGCACCTGGTCGAGCCCGGCGTCTTCGCCGCCTTCGACGCCGGCCGGGCGCTGGCCCGCGACGGCGAGCTGCGCCCGTTCAGCACCGGCCGCACCGGCACCCTGCTCGGCGACGCGGCCGCCGCCGTGCTGGTGGAGGCCGAACCGGAGGCCGAGCGGCGCGGCGCGCCCGTCCTGGCCCGGCTGGCCGGCTGGGCCCGGACCGGCGACGCCCACCACGTCTGCCGCCCCGAACCCGAGGGCGAGGGCGTGACGCGGGCGGTGCGGGCCGCGCTGCGGCGGGCCGCGATCGCCCCGGACGAGGTCGGCTACGTCAACGCCAACGGCACCGGCTCGCCGATGTCCGACCTCGCGGAGGCCAAGGCCCTGCACCGGGTCTTCGGCGCGCACACCGCGCGGCTGCCCGTCAGCTCCAGCAAGGCCGTGCACGGCCACGCTCTGGAGGCCTCGGCACTGCTCGAACTCGTCGTCACCATCGGGGCGCTGACCGAGAGCCTGCTGCCGGTCAACGCCGGCTGGCTCGGCCCGGACCCGCAGATCGGCCTGGACCTCGTGCTGGACGGCCCGCGCGCCGCCCGGCCGCGCTACGCGCTCACCCTCAACTCCGCCTTCGGCGGCGCCAACACCGCACTCCTGGTGGCCGCCCCGTGACCGTGCTGCGCATCCTCGCCGAGGCCTCCTGGCCCGACCCCGACGCCCGCGAGCCCGAGCCGCTCCCCCCGCTGCCCGGCTTCGCCGCCTCCTCCTTCAACCCCCTGGTGGCCGAGACCGCCGAACGCTGTCTGCGCGCCCGCCACGGCGCGGCCCCGGCCCCCGGCCGGACCGCGCTGCTGCTGGCCAGCTCGGGCGGCGACCGCGCCACCGCCCGCGCCATCGACGAGGCCGCCGCCGACACCGGCCGGCGGATGCCCCCGCTGCTGTTCTTCCAGTCCAACCCGAACGCCGTCCTCGGCCACATCGCCGCCCGCTGGGGCCTGACCGGCCCGGTGGTGGCGATCAGTCCGGCCCAGGCCCCGCCACCCGGACGGGTCCCGCAGGACGCGCTCGACCTGGCGGAGCTGCTGCTCACCGACGGTGACGCCGATCAGGTCCTCGTCATCGCCGCCGAGCAGGCCGACAGCACCGGCAGCACCGGCAGCACGGACGGAACCGACGACGCCGACGGCCCGCACGGCACCGACCGGGCCGTGGCCCTGCTGGTCACCGCCGTCTGACCCCCGCCCACCCGACCGACCCGACCCGCCGAACGTCCGCACCCACCCCCCTGCGCACCACCGGCGCGAGCGGTCCCCCACCCGCCGCGTCCCGCCGCAGCACGCCCCGCACGCCCGCACCCCGGGAGGGATCCACCCCGTGAGCATCCGCAGTATCCGCACCCAGCTGGCGGACGATCCGGCCGTCGGCGCCGGAAACGTCCTCACCAGCCGCCTCGCGCTCGGCGTCGGCCTCGACGAGCCGCTGCTGACCTTCGACACCCCGGTGGACGACCACGCCGCCTGGCAGCCCTTCACCCTCAACGAGCTGGACCGCGCCGTGCGCGCCCGGGCCGCCGCCCTGCACGCCCTCGGCATCGGCCGGCGCGACCCGGTGGTGGTCTACGCGAGCGACGCCGCCGACCATGTGCTCGCCTTCCTCGCGCTGGCCCGGCTCGGCGCCATCCCCGCGCTGCTCAATCCCAACCTGGACGGCGAGCGGGCCGCCCGCTACATCGCCAAGCTCGGCCCGGTCGGCATCCTCGCCGACGCCGCGCACCTGGCCGCGCTGGACGGCCACGAGCCCGGCGCCCCCGCGCTGCCGGAGATCGCCACCCTCGGCGCCGGCGACCCCGAGGCCGCCCCGGAGCCCTACCGGCACTGGGCCGGCGACCCGGTCGCGATCACCCACTCGTCCGGCACCACCGGCATGCCCAAGGCCGTGGCGCACTCGCACGCGAGCCTGTACGCGGCGATCCGCCACCGTGCCCGGCTGCCCCGCCCGCAGGGCCAGGACCGGATGCTCAGCGCGCTGCCGGCCCCGCACGCCGCCACCCTGATCGCGGTCAACCTCGCCCTCTCCACGCACTCCCAACTCGCTCTGCTCTCCAGCCAGTCCGGCGCCGGCGTGCTGGACGCCATCGAGCAGTGGCGCCCCAGCGGCGTGATCGGCTTCGCCGCCACCTGGGCCGAGCTCGCCCACCACGACCTGGCCGCCCGGGAGTTGGAATCGGTCGCACTCTGGTGGAACACCGGCGACTGCGCCCACGAGGTGCACATCCGCCGCCTGGTCGCCGCCGGCAGCCGCGAGTCGGTGACCCGCGAGGGCCGGATCCGGGTGCCCGGCTCGCTGTTCGTGGACGGCCTCGGCTCCACCGAGATGGGCCACTCGCACTTCTTCATCACCCACGGCCCGGACACCGAGCGCTACGGCCGCTGCGTCGGACGCCCGCACACCTTCGTCGACTGCGAGCTGGTCGGCCCCGACGGCGAACCGCTCGGCCCCGGCGAGGTCGGCGAACTCGCCACCACCTCCCCGACCCTGGCCCTCGGCTACTGGAACGACTCCGCCACCACCTACCGCACCCGGCTGCGCGGGCGCTTCCTCACCGGTGACCTGATGTACCGGGACGAGGAGGGCTACTACTACCACGTCGACCGCGCCGTCGACTCGGTCGAACTCGGCGACGGCAAGCGGCTGTTCACCGCGATGTCGGAGGAGCGGGTGCTGGCCGCCTGCCCCGACGTGCTGGACTGCACGGTGGTCGCGGTGCGCGACGGCGAGCGGGTGGTCACCGATGTGCTGCTGGTGCTGGCCGCCGGGGCCGATCCGGCCGCCGACCGCACCAAGGCCGTCACCGCCGCCCTGGACGAGGCCGCCGCGGCCACCGTCCGCCAGGTCGTCGTGGTGGCCGGGGACGACATCCCGCTCGGCCCCACCGGCAAGGTGCGCAAGGTCCTGCTGCGCCGGCGCTACCTGGACGCGGTCGCCGCCGGGGCGAGCGCATGAGCGCCGCCCGCCGCCCGGGCGCCGTGGTCACCGGCATCGGCCTGGTCACCCCGCTCGGCCGCAAGCCCGCCGAGGTCTTCGACGCGCTCACCGCCGGCCGCTCCGGCATCCGCGCCCTGCCCGAGGGCCACGCCGCCCACGGCTGGCTGACCGCGGCCGGCCTCGCCCCGGCGGTGGACGGCCGCGAGGTGCTGCCGCCCACCGAGACCCGCTGCGTGGACCGCTTCGTGCTGCTCGCCCTGGCCGCCGCCGACGACGCGCTCGCCGACGCCGGCCTGGTGGTCGGCCAGGACGCCGACCCGCACCGCACCGCCGTGGTACTGGCCACCGGCGGCGGCGGGCTGGAGACCTTCGAGCAGCAGTCCCACCGGCGTCTCGACCGGGGCCGGCCCGGCGTCAGCCCGTACCTGCTGCCCGGCATGCTCTCCAACATGGCCACCGCCCGGATCGCCATCAAGCACGGCATCCGCGGCTTCAGCACGGCCATCGTGACGGCCTGCGCGGCCGGCGCCCAGGCCGTCGCCGAGGGCCTGCGGCTGATCCGCTCCGGCGACGCCGACGTGGTGGTGTGCGGCGGCACCGAGTCCTCGCTGCATCCGACGATCGCCGCCGCGTTCACCAACGCCCGCGCGCTGTCCTCCGGTTGGGAGGATCCGGGGCAGGCCAGCCGGCCCTTCGACCGCCGCCGCAACGGCTTCGTGCTGGGCGAGGGCAGCGCCGTGCTGGTGCTGGAGAGCGCCGAGCACGCCGCCGCCCGCGGCGCCGCCGGCTACGCCGACCTCACCGGCTGGGGCGCCTCCACCGACGCCCACCACCCGACCATGCCGCGACCCGACGGCGCGGGCGCCGCCGACGCGATGCGCGCCGCGCTCGCCAACGCCGGCCTCGCGCCGTCCGACATCGGCTACGTCAACGCCCACGGCACCGGCACCAAGCTCGGCGACGTGGCCGAGAGCGCGGCGCTGAACGCCGTCTTCGGCGAACACCGCCCCGCGGTCAGCTCCACCAAGGGCGCCACCGGCCATCTGCTGGGCGCCGCAGGCGCGTTGGAGGCGGCGGTCACCGTGCTCGCGGTGGCCCGGGGGACGCTTCCGCCGACCGTCAACCTCGACGAGCCGGACCCGGCCTGCGACCTGGACCACGTCCGGGGCGCGGCCCGCGCCGTCCCGCTCGCCGCCGCCCTGAGCAACGCCTTCGCCTTCGGCGGGCACAACCTCAGCCTGGTCTTCGAGCCCGCCTCCACCCCGTCCCGCCGCTGACGCCCACCGGCGCCCCAGCGCTTGGACACCCGTGCCAGGCCACTCGTCAACTCGCCATCCCCCGGGGAGATCCCGTTGTCCATCCAGTCCATCGCCCACGTCGAGTACCACTGCGCCGACGCCGACGCCACCGCGGCGGAGCTCTGCGCCGACTACGGCTTCACCGCCACGACACCCGATCCCGACCAACTCGCCGCGGCCGAGTCCGCGAACGCGCGCACCGTCCTGGTGGCCCAGGGCAGCGTCCGGTTCCTGCTGCGCTCCGCCGCCGACCCGGCGCACCCGGTGGCCCGCTACGCCGCCCGGCACGGCGAGGGCGTCGCGGCGCTCGCGCTCTCCTGCCCCGACCCGCAGGCCGCACTGGACCGCGCCGAGCGGCACGGCGCCCGGGTGCTGGACCGGTCCGGCGGACTGGTGGCCGGTTTCGGCGACACCGCCCTGCGGTTCGTCCCGGAGGCGCCGGCCGCGCCCGAGCCCGCCGCCGACGGCGAGCCGCGCCTGCTGGACGCCCTCGACCACGCCGCGATCTGCCTGCCGGCCGGCGAGCTGGCGGACGCGGTGAAGTTCTGCGAGGCCGCGCTCGGCATGCACCGCATCTTCGGCGAGTACATCGAGGTCGGCGAGCAGGCGATGGACTCCAGCGTGGTGCAGAGCGCCTCCGGCGAGGTCACCTTCACCCTGATCGAGCCCGACACCACCCGCCGCCCCGGCCAGATCGACACCTTCCTCGCCGACCACGACGGCGCCGGCGTCCAGCACCTGGCCTTCCGCACGGCTGACATCGCCACCGCCGTCCGCACCATCCGCGGGCGCGGCGTGGCGTTCCTGAGCACCCCCGGCACCTACTACGACGCGCTCGCCGAGCGGCTCGGCGGCACCGCCATCCCGGTGGAGACGCTGCGCGAGCTGGACGTGCTGGTCGACCAGGACCACGGCGGACAGCTGTTCCAGATCTTCGCCCGCTCCACCCACCCCCGCCGGACGTACTTCGTGGAGCTGATCGAGCGCCAGGGAGCCGGCACCTTCGGGACCGCCAACATCAAGGCCCTGTACGAGGCCGTCGAGCGGCAGCGCGCCGGCGCCTCCGTCTGAGCCCCGTCCGCCCCGAGCCCTCACCCACCCCCGAGCCCTCATCACCACAGGAGGCCCGACCCCCATGACCACCGCACCCGCCGCACCCGCGTTCCACCTCACCGAGGCCGAACGCGCCCTGCTGCCCACCCCGGAGGAGGTGGCCGGCTACCTGGAGCACGGCTGGTACCTGTCCCGCAAGCTGTTCAGCGACGAGGAGCTGGACACCCTGCAGGCCGCCACCGAGCGGTACTACACGGGCGAGCGCGACCGCACCCTGCCGGTCCGGCCGCCGCGGCTGGCCTCCTGGGAGCCCGCGCACGGTCCGGTCCAGCGCCACAACGACTACGTGCACTACGAGAGCGACGCGATCGGCGCGATCCTGCGCAAGCCGCTGCTGGGCGCCGTCGCCGCGCTGCTCGCCGAGGCCGAGGAGATCCGGGTCTTCCAGGCGACCCTCATCTACAAGCCGCCGGTGCCGGGCGAGCCCAGCAACCAGGTGCCGTGGCACTTCGACAAGCACTACTGGCAGACCACGTCCTCGGACCGGATGCTCACCGCCTTCCTGCCGTTCCACGACTGCACCGAGGAGAACGGCACCATCACCATGGTGGACGGCAGCCACCGGTGGAAGGAGCTGCCCTCCGTGGAGGACTCCACCCGGCACTTCGCCGACCGCGACAACTCCGAGCTGGACGCCATCCTGGACGCCAACGCGGCGTACAACGGGACCGAGGTCCGCAAGATCCCGATGATCATCCCGCGCGGCCACGTCAGCTTCCACCACTGCCGCACCTACCACGGCAGCGGCCCCAACCTGGCCACCCACCCGCGCCGGGCGGTCTCGCTGCACCTCCAGGACGGCGCCAACGCCTACCGGCACGCCACCCGCCCGGACGGGGAGACCGTCGTCTACAACCACGACGTGCTGGTGCGCCGAGACGCCGACGGCCGCCCCGACTACGCCGACCCGGAGTTCTGCCCGACCGTCTGGCGGGGCGCGCTGTGACGACCACGGCACCCGCCGTCGCCGCGCTCGACACGCCCGAGCGCCGGTACCGGATGCTGAGGCTGATCCGCTCCTTCGAGGAGCGGGCGCTCGACCTGGTGAAGTCCGGGGTGATCATCGGCGGCATCCACCCGTACATCGGGCAGGAGGCCGTCGCGGTCGGCGTCTGCGCCGCGCTGGGGGCGGGCGACCGGCTCGCCTCCACCCACCGCGGGCATGGCCACGTCCTGGCCCGCGGGCTCGACCCGGCCCGGCTGCTGGCCGAACTGGCCGGGCGGGTCGGCGGCTCCAACGGCGGCCGGGGCGGCTCGATGCACGCCGCCGACCTGCGGCTGGGCATCCTCGGCGCCAACGGCATCGTCGGCGCCGGCGCGCCGATCGCGGTCGGTGCGGCCTGGGCCGACCTGCGGGCGGGCTCGGACGCGGTCGCGGTCGCCTTCTTCGGCGACGGCGCGCTCAACCAGGGCGTGCTGCTGGAGTCGTTCAACCTGGCCGCGATGTGGCGGCTGCCGGTGCTCTTCGTCTGCGAGAACAACGGCTACGCCACCACCCTGCCGGCCGGCACCGCGGTCGCGGGCAGCGCGACCGGCCGGGCGGCCGCCTTCGGCATCCCGGCCGTCGAGGTCGACGGCATGGACACCGAGGCGGTCCGGGCCGCCGCCGAGCAGGCCGTCGCCCGGGCCAGGTCCGGCGGCGGACCCGGTTTCCTGGAGTGCCGCACCTACCGGTTCGAGGGCCACCACACCATGGAACGGCGGATGAAACTGCACTACCGCACCCCCGAGGAGGTGGCCGCCTGGCGCGAGCGCGACCCGCTCCCCCGGGCCGCCGCCGCGATCGGCGCCGACCGCGCCGCCGCCCTGGACGCCGAGGTGGCCGCCGAGCTCGCGGCGGCCGAGGAGTTCGCGCTCGCCTCGCCGCACCCGGACCCGGCCGGCGCCGCCGACCACCTGTACGCCTCCGGGCTGCGGCCCCGGGCGGGAGCGACCGCATGAGACTCTCCTACACCAAGGCGCTCAACCGGGCGCTGGCCGACGAGCTGGACGGCGACCCGGCGGTCTGCGTGTTCGGCGAGGACATCGGCGCCGGGATGGCCGGGCCCACGCTCGGGCTGCTGGACCGGTTCGGGCCGGAGCGGATCGTCGACACCCCGCTCTCCGAGCAGGCCTTCACCGCGATGGCGCTCGGCGCGGCACTGGCCGGGCGGCGGCCGGTGCTGGAGTTCCAGATCCCCTCGCTGCTGTTCCTGGTCTTCGAGCAACTCGTCAACCAGGCCCACAAGTTCTCGCTGATGACCGGCGGCCAGGCGGGCGTCCCGCTCACCTGCCTGGTCCCCGGCTCCGGCTCCCGGGACGGCTGGGCGGGCCAGCACTCCGACCACCCGTACAGCCTGTTCGCGCACGCCGGGATGAAGACCGTCGTCCCCGCCACGCCGACCGACGCCTACGGGCTGCTCCGCTCGGCGGTCCGGGACCCGGACCCGGTGGTGGTCTTCGCCCCGGCCGCCGCGCTGCCGGTGCGCGAGACCGTCACCTGGGAGCTGGCGCCGATCCCGCTCGGCAGCGCCCGGGTGCACCGCGCCGGCACGGACGTCACCCTGGTCGCCGTCGGACACCTGGTGCACGACGCGCTGGCGGTGGCCGAGGAGCTCGCCGGGGAGATCTCGGTCGAGGTGCTCGACCCGCGCACGCTGTACCCGTTCGACTGGGCGGCGCTGGGCGCCTCGCTGGAGCGCACCGGACGGCTGGTGGTGATCGACGACTCCAACCGCAGCTGCGGGATCGGCGCCGAGGTGCTGGCCACCGCCGCCGAGGAGTTCCGGCTCGTCGCCCCGCCGCGCCGGGTCACCCGGCCGGACGGCACGGTCCTGCCGTTCGCCCCCGCGCTCGACCGGGCCCTGCAGCCGGACCGGGAGCAGCTGCGGCAGGCGCTGCGCGCCGTCATGAAGTGACACTTCGTCAATCTGCGATCCGGGGGCTGCCGTTCTGGCCGCCCCCGGATCCGTTTCGGCGGTTCAGAGCACCTTGGGCACGGCCGCGAGCAGGGCCGGCAGCTCGTCCGCCGGGTCCCGGTAGCGGTGCAGCGCGGCCCGCCCCTCCGTCCCGCGCACCCGCGCGGCCAGCCGGGCGGGCAGCACCACCGTGGCGAGCGTCCCGCTGCCGCCGAAGCCCTCGACGGCCCAGCAGATCCACGGCAGCGGGTAGTTGGCGGTCGGGCTGAAGAACACCGGCCGCTGGCCCTGGAAGGTCATGTCGTAGAGGCCGAAGCGGCTCCAGTTGGAGAAGCCGAACCGGCGCTGCTGCGGGTCGAAGCCGATCGGCACGCAGGCGCCCAGGCCGGGGCGGCCGAGCTCGGCCAGGAAGCGCAGATTGGAGCGCAGGTTGAGGTGGTCCTCGGTGTACCCCTGCACGGCGGTGCGCAGCGCGCCGGCGAGGGCGGCCGGGCCGTCCGCCGGCGTGTGGGGCAGGTGGATGTCGCCGAGCAGGTTGCCGACCAGGGCGTCCGACAGGCCGAGCGCGCGGCGGACGTTGACCGGGACGGTGATCCAGCGGGTCTCCCGGTCGCCGTCCAACTCCCGCAGGGTGTGCGCGACATGGGCGCATACCGCGTCGCCGGAGGAGACCCGGAGGCCGGCCGCCGCGCCGAACTCCTCGCGCATCCGGGCTATCTCGGCGTCGCCGAAGTACAGCTGGACGGTCCGGTTGGCGCGCGGGGCGGCCGCCACCTCGCGGTCCAGCACCGCGCGCTCGGCCGGTCCTGGCACCCGGAAGCCGGGCCGGCCGCAGTCCTCGGCGGGCAGCACCCGGTCGAGCAACGCGTCCTGGTCCTCGACGAGTTCGACCTCCGGCAGCTCGTCGCCCTCGACCGCCGCCGACCAGGCGCGCAGCAGCAGCGCGAAGCTGTGCAGGTCGCCGATCGCGTGGTGCCAGGTGCAGCCGAGCACGGTGCCGCCGTCGCCGGTGCGGGTCACCCGGACGGTGAGCAGCGGCCCTTCGCCGGTACGGGCGGACCGGGCGTCCAGCGGGTCGACGTGCTGAGCGCCGGGCGCGGTGACCCGCCCCATCGACTCGGCGAGCGTGCCGTGGACGCGGTAACTCACCATCGGCACGCCGGAGTCGTCGCAGACCGCCTCCAACACGCCGTCGACGGTGCGCAGTCGGCCGGCGAAGACCGGGACGCGCTCCAGCGCCCGGGCCAGGCCGGCGGCGAGCCGGTCCTCGTCCAGCGCGCGCTCGAAGAAGAGGACGACCGAGACGGTGAGGTCGGCGAACATGGTGTCGGCCAGGCCGCAGCGGAGCACCGTCCCGGGGGCGGTGCCGACGCTGACCGTTCGGGTGTCGCGCAACTGCGGCCAGACGCTCATCGATTCGTCCCGGGGCGTGGGAGGGAGTCGTGCGGAGTGCCCCGGACGACCGTGCAGATCACTCCGAACGATAGGGCAGTCCCCGGCAGTGATCCAGTGGTCCAGTCCAATTCCGTGGTATCGGACCGGACGACCGGTAGGGAACGGCGTCCGGACGCCCCCGGGCCGCCGGCGGACTAGAATCCGAACCATGGGAGAGCGCCCGGGCGCGCCCGCCGCGCCGCCTCTGGTCCTCGTCACCGACACGGATTCGCAACTGATCGACCCGCGCCGGGCGTACCACGTCGGCCGCGACCCGACCAGCGAGATCGTCCTCGACGACCCCCGGGTCTCCTGGCACCACGCCGTGCTGCGCACCGCCGCCGGCCACTGGCACCTGGACGACGTCGGCAGCACCAACGGCACCTTCACCGACGGCCGCCGGATCCGCTCCGAGGACATCGGCCCCGGCACCCGGCTGCGGTTCGGCGACCCCGCCGACGGCCCGTCCGCCACCTTCGCCGGCCTGCCCGCCCCCGCCGCCGCCGAGCGCCCCTCGCTGGTGGCCCCGCGGGTGTCCGGCACCTTCCGCCGGCCCAGCGCCGTGCTGCGGCTGCCCGGCCGCACGGTGCGGATCGGCCGCGCGCCCGACAACGACCTCGTCCTCGACGACCTGGTGGTCTCCCGCCACCACGCCGAGCTGCGCACCCTGCCGGACGGCGGCCACGAGATCGCCGACCTCGGCAGCCACAACGGCACCTACCTCAACGGCAGCCCCGTCGAGCGGGCGCCGGTCGGCCCCGCCGACATCGTGGGCATCGGCCACTTTGCGCTCTGCCTCTCCGGCGACGAACTCGTCGAGTACACCGACACCGGCGAGATCTCGCTCAATGTGCAGAGCCTGGTGGTGCGGGTCGGCGCCGACCGGCGGGTGCTGCTCGACGACGTCTCCTTCCCGCTCGCCGAGAAGGCGCTGCTCGCCGTCGCCGGCCCCAGCGGCGCCGGCAAGTCCACCCTGCTCAACGCGCTCACCGGGCTGCGCCCCGCCGACGACGGCACCGTGCTCTACGACGGGCGCGACCTCTACCGCGACTACGCCGAGCTGCGCCGCCGGATCGGCCTCGTCCCGCAGGACGACATCCTGCACACCCAGCTGACCGTCCGGCGCGCCCTGTCGTACGCCGCCGAATTACGCTTCCCCGGCGACACCGCCAAGGAGGAGCGGGAGGGCCGGGTCTCCGAGGTGATCCGGGAACTCGGCCTGGACAGCCGGGCCGACCTGGTCATCTCCAGCCTCTCCGGCGGCCAGCGCAAGCGCGTCAGCGTCGCCCTGGAACTGCTCACCAAGCCCTCGCTGCTCTTCCTCGACGAGCCCACCTCGGGCCTGGACCCGGGCATGGAGCGCTCGGTGATGCAGATGCTGCGCGGGTTGGCCGACGACGGGCGCACCGTGGTCGTGGTCACCCACAGCGTGCTCAGCCTGGACGTCTGCGACCGGCTGCTGGTGCTCGCGCCCGGCGGCCGCACCGCCTACTACGGGCCGCCCGCCGAGGCGCTGCCGTTCTTCGGCTTCACCGAGTGGCCACAGGCCTTCGAGGCCTTCGAGAACGAGGACCACGAGGCCTGGCAGCGCCGGTTCCGGGAGTCCCCGCAGTACGAGCGGTACGTCGCCGCCGAGGCGCTGCCGCCCGCCCGGCCCGTGCCCGTTCCGACCCCCGCCGCGCCCGGCGGCCCGATCGGCCCGGAGCAGCCGCAGGGCTGGTTCTCCCAGCTCGGCACGCTGATCCGCCGCTACACCGCGGTGCTCGCCGCCGACAAGCTCTTCCTGACCGTGATGATCGCCCTGCCGTTCCTGATCGGCGTGATGTGCCGGGCGATGGCGGGCAGCCGGCTCTCCTCGGAGAACGCGCTCAACATCCTGCTCACGCTCTGCATCGGCGGCCTGCTCACCGGCTCGGCCAACGCGGTGCGCGAGATCGTCAAGGAACGGCCGATCTACCAGCGCGAACGCGTGGTCGGGCTGTCCCGCTCGGCCTATCTGGTCTCCAAGGTGGTGGTGCTCGGCACCATCACGGTCGCCCAGGCGGCCGTCCTGACCGTGGTCGGCCTGGCCGGCGTCGACCTCGATCCGACCCTGCCCAACGGCGTCACGGTGCACAGCGGCGTCCTGCTGCCGCCGCTGGCCGAGCTGATCATCGCGGTCGCGCTGCTCTCCTTCTCCGCGATGATGCTCGGCCTGCTGGTCTCCGCCCTGGTCCGCAAGGAGGAGGCCACCATGCCGCTGCTGGTGCTGCTCTCCGTGGTGCAGATCGTGTTCAGCGGCGCCATGCTGAAGCTGCACGGGGTACCCGGTCTGGAGCAGTTCGCCTGGCTGGTGCCCTCCCGCTGGGGCCTGTCCGCGATGGCCCGCACGGTCGACCTGCACACCGTCCTGCCGAACGACATCACCGACGACCCGATGTTCCAGCAGGAACGGGCCGGGTGGCTGCTCGCGCTGGCCGTGCTGGTGGCGCTCGCGGTGGCCCTGGCGGTGCTGGTCCTGGCGCTGCTGCGCCGGCAGGAGCCGTCGATCATGCGGAAGTGAGAAGTGGCCTGGCCCATGGAGGAGTCCGCGTTCCGTCCCACCCATGTCGCGCCGCCGGACGGCCTGGCCAGCTGGGCCGCCCCGGACCCGACGCAGCCCACCTCCCCGCTGGACGGGCTGCTGCCGCTCCAGCTGATCGGCCGGGCCGGCGACTGGGCGCAGGTGCTCTGCTCCAACGGCTGGACGACCTGGGTGGACGGCCGGCTGCTGGTCTCCCTCCCGGGCACGCCGCCCACGGCGGGCGGCCCGCCGGCCCGCACCGCCGACCCGCGCCCCGCGCTCGCCGAGGCGGAGGGCACGCTGGCCCGCTACCGCTCGCTGCTGGAGGACCTCGCGGCCGGCGGCGCCGACCTGGAGACCTTCCGGGACCGGGCGCACGGCCTGCGGATCGGCCTGGTCGTCGACGGCGAGCGGCTCTGGGTGTTCGACCCGGTGCACGACCGCTGGTGCTACTGCGACGGCCTGCAACTGCACACCTACGCCGTCGGCGACCGGCCGAGCCCGCCCGTCGGACGGACCCCGGCCACCGACGAGCCCACCCGGGTGGCGGAGCCGTGATCCCGCCGCCCGGCGGCTCCGGCGACCGGCCACCGCACCGCCCGACCGAGCACGCCGGTCCCGCCGGCCCCGCCGGCCCCGCCGATCCAGCCGCCGCCGTCGGCCCGCCCGACCTCGCCGAACCGCCCGGACCCGTCGAGCCGCCCGACTTCGCCGAGCCGCCCAGTCTGCCCGCCGGCATGGTCGGGCGCCGGGTCGCCGGCTACCGCCTGGAGTCGGAGGTCGGCCGCGGCGGCATGGCCGTCGTCTACCGGGCCAAGGACCTGCGGCTCGGCCGCACCGTCGCCGTCAAGCTGCTCGCCCCCGAGCTGTCCCGCAACGAGGTGTTCCGCCAGCGCTTCATCCACGAGTCGCAGGCCGCCGCCGCGATCGACCACCCGCACATCATCCCGGTCTTCGAGGCGGGCGAGGCCGACGGCATCCTGTTCATCGCGATGCGCTTCGTCGAGGGCGGCGACCTGCGCGCGCTGATCACCCGCAGCGGCGCCCTCCCGGTCGGCCGGGCGGCCGGACTCGCCCTGCAGATCGCCTCCGCGCTGGACGCCGCGCACGACCACGAGCTGGTCCACCGGGACGTCAAGCCCGGCAATGTGCTGGTCGCCGCCGGCACCGACAGCGAGCACCCCGAGCACCTCTACCTCGCCGACTTCGGCCTCACCAAGAAGTCCCTGTCGCTCAGCGGCCTGACCGGCATCGGCCAGATCGTCGGCACCCTCGACTACGCCGCGCCCGAGCAGATCTCCGGCCGCCCGCTCGACGGCCGCTGCGACCAGTACGGCCTCGGCTGCGTGGTCTTCGAGATGCTCACCGGCGCACCCCCGTTCCACCGCGAGAGCGACCTCGCCGTGCTCTGGGCCCACGTCAACGACCCCCCGCCGGTCCTGCGCGAGCACCGGCCCGACCTGCCGTCCGCCGTCGGCACGGTGGTCGCCCGCGCCCTCGCCAAGGCGCCCGAGGAACGCTTCGCGAGCTGCCTCCAGTTCGTCGCCGAACTGCGCGCCGCCGCCACCGCCCAGCCCGGCACCGCCGCCCCGGCCGAGGGCCCGTGGGCCTCCGGCGGCCCGCCCACCGCGGTGGTCCCGGTTCCCCTCCCCGGCACCGACACCCCGCCCCCCGGCGTCCCCGAACCGCCCGCCTGGGCCCTCCCCGTCGTCAGCCCGCCCGCGCGCAGGAGCTTCGGATGAACGCCGTCAGCCAGGTCTTCGCGCTGATCGCCGCCGCGGTCCACCTCGTGGTGTGGCCGCTGGAGAGCTTCCTCTACGGCCACCCCCGGGTCCGCCGGCTGCTCACCGCCTCCACCGCCGACGCACCGCAGGTCCGCCTCTGGCGGGTCAACGTCGGCTTCTACAACCTCTTCCTCGCCCTCGGCCTGGTGGCCGGCCTGGTCGCCCTGCACGTCGGCGAACCCGTCGTCGGCCGCACCCTGATCATCTACCTCAGCGCCTTCCTGATCGCCGCCGGCGCCACCCTCGTCGCCTCCGACCCCCGCCTCTGGCCCGGCGCCCTCGCCCAGTCCCTCCCCCCGACCGCCGTCCTCCTCGCCGACGCCCTGGCCTGAGACGGCCCGCACGGACCGGGGACCGGGCAGGAGTCATGGCTGCCCCGGCCTCACCCGGCCGGTCCCCGCGGCCTTCGCCGAGGCGGGGCCGTCATCGACGAGGACGGACTCGCCCGGGGGTGCGTGAGTCCCGGGATCGAGGGAGGGACCCTGGTGATCGGCCCGTGGTGCGATCCGTGCACCGGCGACCGGAGCGACGGGGTCCTGCGCCTGTGCACCGACCCGGGCTCCCGCGTCGGAGCGGCGCAGGCGTACTGCCACGGTGCGCGCGCGGCACCGGCGCACTCGCCGACACCCCTGCCGCCGTGCGCTGAACCCACCCTCGGCCTGAGCCCGTTGATGCCCGACCGCCCCCGCTACCCCGTCTCGCCGCGGCGGGGCAGGCGGGCGGCGGCGAGGGCGCCGAGGGCTCCGGCGAGGAGGCCCCAGCCGGCGGCGAGGGGGACCAGGATCCACAGGCGCGGGTCGAGGGTGAGGGTGCCGCCGGCGAGGGCGGCGGCGGGGCCGGCCGGGCCGACGGCGGGGCCGAGGACGGAGCTCAGCAGGTCGCCCAGGCCGCCCTCGCCGAGGCCGACGCCGAGGACCGAGAGACCGTAGTCGGCGGAGACCCTGGTCCAGACGCCGACCAGCAGCATGGTGACGGCGGCGGCCGCCGCCAGCCGCACGGCGTGCTGCCAGGGGCGGACGCCGCGCGGTGAGCGGTGGGCGGCGAGCACCCCGGCGGCGAGCATCAGGACGGCGGCCAGCGGGAGCAGCCACCAGGCCCGGGCGTCCTGTTCGGCGAGCGTGCCGAGGCTCACCGTGCCGTCCTGCCCCTCGCCGGTGCGCAGCACGGCGGCCAGCGGTTTGGGCACCGGAAGGCCGATCGCCCCCACCAGGTGGCCGTGCCACTCACCGCCGAGGCCGACGCCGAAGGCCAGCCAGACCAGGTTGGGCAGGGCGAGCAGCGCGACGGCCGCGACCTGCCGGGCCTGGCCGTGCACGAGGGCGGTGCCGATCGCGGCCACCACGCCCAGCAGCACATAGCCGAGCAGCACCACCAGCATCGCGAACGCGGCCGGGCGGACGGCCTGCTGGAAGGGCACCAGGGAGCGCGGCAGCGGCGCCCGGCGGGAGACGGCGAAGGTCGCGGCGAGCACCACCAGCAGCCAGAGCAGCCCGAGTCCGAGGGTGGTGGCGGGCTCCGCGTGGAAGCCCACCTCCGGGGTGAGCCCGAGGGCGCCGCCGAGCTGTTCGGCGAGGCCGTCGCCGAGCGGCACCGTGAAGGTGCGCCGGGCGGCGGCGCAGAGCAGGGCGAGCGCGGCCAGCCAGACGACCGCCGTCCGGGCGGCGCGGCCGAGCAGTTCGCGGCCGCCGGCCACCGCGCGGTGGCGCAGTTGCCGCAGGAACACCTCGGCCACGGCCAGCGCGCCGGCGAGGCCGACGGAGAGCGGCATCGCGGTGATCCCTGCGTCGACGGAGGCGAAGAAGCCGGCGCCGCCGTCGAGGTCGACCGACCCGCCGACGGCGAGCGCGAGGGTGGCGGCGAGCACGGACGGGAAGCCGCCGCCGGGCAGGTTGTCGGCGCCGGCCGCCCAGAGGCCGAGCGCGGCCACGGCCGCCATCGCGGCGAGGCCGGCCAGGACGACCGCCACCGCGTCCAGCCAGCCGCGCAGGGCGCCGGGCGGTCCGGCCGTCGTACTGCCGGCCGGCCGGCTCGGACGGGCCTGCTGCTGCATGCGGGCCTCCTGTCGGGGTCGGTGTCCCCCGCGCGGCCGCTGACGGCCCCCGCCCCCGGCGCCTGGCACCAGGGTGACCCAGGACGGGCCGGTCCGCCCGGGCAGCACGGCCCCGCCGCGCGGCGGGAGGCGCGCCGATGCCGAGAGCCGGGCCCCTCCTGCCCGATGGCGGGCAGGAGGGCGAGCGACAAGCGGCCGAGGAGCGCCGGAGGGTGGGGCACCTCCGGGTCGTCAGGCCGGGGGCGAGCGTCGGCATCGGACCGGAGCGCCCGCCGCCGCGTGGCGGGGCTCCGAGGGCCGCGACCCGCCACGCGGCGGCGGGTGCTGCTGTTGCGACCGGCCGGGACCGGGGGCAGAAATGGATTCCAGTGGCAGGAGCGTCCTGCGCCGGCCGGGTGGACCGGCCGTCCGGGTGGACCGCCGTCCGCGGATCGGCGCCCTCGATCGGAGCCCTCGATGAGTTCCCAACCGCCTTCCTCCGGGCCCCCGCTCGGCCCGCCCTCAGGGCCGCCGTCCGGGCCGCTCTCGGGTCCGCCGTCCGGCGGCGGCCGCCCCGGTCCGCCCGGTCCGCCCGGACCGCCGTTCGGCCCGCCCTCGGGCGGTGGCGGTGGGGCGCCCGGGGCCGGCGGGCCCCCCGGGGAGCCGCCGAAGCCCTGGTGGCGCGACCGCCGGAAGGCCGCGCTGCTGATCATCCTGGCCCTGCTGGCGGCGGGGGCGACCGTGGTGATCGTCAACGCCGGCGGAGGCGGCGGTGGCGGAAGCGTGCACGAGGAGGCCATTCCCACCGCCAACGAGGTCGCGCTGCAGACTCCGCAGGACCCGGGCCCGGCGCCGTTCACCCAGTCGGTGGAGACCCAGGCCATGCAGGCCCCGGCCACCACCCCGGCCCCGACCGCGGCCCAGACCGCGCCCCACACCCCGGCCCAGACCCCGGCCCACACCCCGCCGCACACCGGGCCCGCGGCCACCGCGCCCGGCACCGCCACCGCGACCGCCGCCCTCCACACCGTCGAGGGCACGTCCGCGGGCGTGTACGGCGGGACGATGAACAAGCCGAGCTGCGACGTCGAGCGGCTGGTCTCGATGACCTCGACCGGGGACACCGGCCGGGCGTGGGCGTCGGCGGAGGGCATGGAGCAGTCCGCCCTCCCGGGCTATCTGCGCTCGCTCACCTCGGCCTACCTGCGGGTGGACACCCGGGTCACCTCGCACGGCTACAAGGACGGCACGGCCGTCGCCTACCAGGCCGTGCTGCAGGCCGGCACCGCGGTGCTGGTGGATGCGCAGGGCGTGCCGCGGGTGCGGTGCGGCTGTGGCAACCCGCTGAAGCCGCCGACGCTGGTCAGCGACGCCAAGTACACCGGCAAGCCGTGGACGGGCTTCCAGCCGAGCACGGTGGTCGTCGTGGCGCCCGCGCCGAAACCGGCGGCCGAGATCGTGCTGGTGGACGTCACGACCGGCGGTTGGTACACCCGGGCGACGGGGAAGGCCCAGGTCGTCGACAAGCCGGCGCCGGCACCGCGCGGCCCGCTGGCGCCCGGTGTCCCGCCTCCCGTGATCTGGAAGCCGGTCTCGCCGACGGCGTCCGCGCCGGGCTCGGCCCACCCCTCGTCCTGGTCCCCCACCGCGGGCACCACGACGTCCTCGGGGTCGCCGTACGGCCCGACCCCCAGCGGCTCGTCGAGTCCGTACAGCGAGTCGGCGACGCCCACCACACCGGGGCCCTCCACACCGGGGCCGACCACGCCGGGCACCACGGCCCCCGCCACCACCCCGCCGCCCTCCCCCACTCCGACCACCAAGGCGCCCACCACCCCGACGCCGACCGCGAAGACCCCGACCGCCACCGCCACGCCCACGACCGCGAAGCCGACGGTGAACGTGACCAGCACCCCGGCCGCCACGGCGACGACCGCCAAGACGGCCACCAGCACGACCACCGCGGCCGGTCCGGCCACCGCGACCACCACCTCCGTCGAGGAACCCGCGACGGCCACCGGAACCACCGGATGAGCCGATCCGACCACTGGGAGGACCCATGCTCCGCTCTCGCCCCAAGCGTTCGGCCGCCCTCGGTGCGGCCGTCGCCCTCACCGCCGCGCTGACGGCGTTCGCCGGCGCCGCGCCGGCCCAGGCCGCCGTCTCGCCGACCGTCTCACCGGCGGCGCGGTTCGGGCACGTCCCGCCCGACAGTGACTACCAGTGCGCCCCCGGCAACCTCTGCGCCCTGGTCTGGGACCCCACCACCGCCGACTACAAGATCTTCTACCTGTACGACTGCGCCCGGTACAGCCTCAGCGGCTGGAACGGCCAGGGCTTCTACGCCGACAACCAGACCGGCGGCGTGCGGTCGTACTTCTACGGCGCGAACGGCGGCGTGCTGAAGTCCTTCACGCCCGACGGAGGCGCCAACCACACCCAGGACTGGACACCCGTCTGGTCGATCCGGAACTGCTGACACCCCCGCCCCTCCTCCCGCGCGCCCCGTCCACCGCCCCGGTGGACGGGGCGCCGCGCACGGTCGGGGCGACGGTCAGGGCAGCAGGACCTCGGTGTCGTCCGGCCCGAGCACCCGGCCGTCGGACGCCCTGACCTCCACCCGGGCGACCGGCGCGCCGGCGGCCCGGTCGACCAGGCGGGCGCGCGGCTCGTCGCCCGTGAAGAAGTACTGTTCACCCCACTGGCGCAGCGCGGTGACGACGGGAAAGAGCGCCCGCCCCTTCTCGGTGAGCCGGTACTCCTGGTACGGGCTGCCGTCGGCGGCCGGGGTGAGTTCGAAGACGCCGTTGGCGACCAGGTTGGCGAGGCGGGCGGAAAGGATGTTCTTCGCCAGGCCGAGGTTCTTCTGGAACTGCCCGAACCGGCGCAGCCCGTCGAAGGCGTCACGGACGATCAGCAGCGTCCAGCCGTCGCCGAGCACGTCCAGCGGCCGGGCGACCGGGCAGGCCGACTCCTCGTGCGAGGTGCGTTTCGGCACGCGCCCCTCTCCTCTCACCTGCGGTCCCGCGCTCCGGCGGGAGCGGGTTTCACCTTGCAACCCTACCGCTCCGGCCTTCCAGGACTCGTGGTTGCTTTATAAAACCTCGCCGTGCGAGGGTAACGCGGTAGCACTTTGCAACCACGCTGCCCCGAAGGAGTCCCTCCGCCGTGCCCACCCCCGTGGTCCCGCCCGCCCGCACCAGCGGCACCGCCCCCGCGGGCGCCCGCCGGCTCTCGCCCGCCATCGCCTGGCTGTTCTCCGTGGCCGGCGGCCTGGCCGTCGCCAACGTCTACTACGCCCAACCCCTGCTCGACCTCATCGCCGACGACCTCGGCATCGGCCGTGCCACGGTCGGCCTGGTCGGCACCCTCACCCAGACCGGCTACGCCGTCGGCCTGGTGCTGCTGGTCCCGTTCGGCGACCACCTCGACCGGCGGCTGCTGATCACCGCCCAACTCGGGCTCTCCGTCGTGGCGCTCGCCGCCGTGGCCGTCGCCCCCTCGGCGCTGCTGATGCTGCTCGCCATGGCGGCGGTCGGCGTGCTCGCCGTGGTGGCCCAGGTGATGGTCGCCCACGCGGCCTCGCTCGCCGACCCCACCGACCGGGGCCGCGTCGTCGGCACCGTCACCAGCGGCATCGTGATCGGCATCCTGCTCGCCCGCACCGTCGCCGGAAGCATCGGCGACCTGGCCGGCTGGCGCGCCGTCTACGTCGTCTCCGCCGTCGCCACCGGAGCGACGGCCGTCGTGCTCGCCTCGGTCGTCCCGGCCGAGACCCGCCGCCGGACGGAACGGATCCACTACCCGCGGCTGGTCGGCTCGGTGTTCACGCTGTTCGCCGAGGAACCCGTGCTCCGGGTCCGCGCCGGGCTCGCGCTGCTCGTCTTCACCGCCGTCACCGTGCTGCTCACCCCGATGGTGCTACCGCTCGCCGCCCCGCCGTTCCACCTCAGCCACACCGAGATCGGGCTCTTCGGCCTGGCCGGGGCCGCCGGGGCGCTCGGCGCCGGGCACGCCGGGCGGCAGGCCGACCGGGGGCGGGCGCGGCGCACCCTGGGGATCGGGCTCACCGCGATGCTGGTCTCCTGGCCGCTCGCCGCGCTGCTGCCGCACTCGGTGTGGTGGCTGGTGCTCGCCATGGTGGTGATCGACTACGGCCTGCAGTCGGTACACGTGGTCAACCAGCACCTGCTCTACCAGGTCCGCCCCGAGGCACGGAGCCGGCTGACGGCCGGGTACATGCTGTTCTACTCGATCGGCAGCGCGCTGGGCGCGATCGTCTCCACCGTGGTGTACGAGCACGGCGGCTGGACGGCGGTCTGCCGGCTGGGCGGCGGCGTCAGCCTGCTCGCGCTCGCCTTCTGGTGGGCCACCGAGCGCGGTGCCGGCGAGCGCGGTGCGGGCGGACGCGCCGTCAGCCGATGACCGCCAGCTCCGCGACCACCGCGCGGTGGTCGGTGCCGCGCACCGTGTGCTCGGCGACCGACACCGCGCGCAGCGCCTCCCCGTGCAGCACATGGTCGATCTGGATCACCGGCCGGAGCCCGGGGAAGTCCGCGTTGGACTCCGGCCAGGTCGGCGCGAGGCCGCGCCCGAGCTCGGCGTGGGCGTCGGTGAGGCCGGTGTCCAGCAGCGCGCGCATCGGCGCGTGGTCGAGCGTCGCGTTGAAGTCCCCCAGCAGCACGGCGTCGCGGGTCGCGCCGTCCACCGCCGCCCGGAGCTCGACGAAGTCCTCCGCCCAGCGGCCGGCGTCGCCCATCGGGTAGTAGGTGTGCACGGCCGTCAGCCGGACGGTGCGCGCGCCGACCGCCACCTCGGCCGCGATCTGCTCCCGGGCCGCCTCCGGCGCCGAACCGTCCAGCGGGGTCAGCGGCAACCGGGAGTAGATCGCGGTGTCCCGGCCCGGTCGCGCCTCCCGGTAGGGCAGCACCTCGGCGATCCCCGCCCGGTCCAGCCGGTCGGCGGCCCCCGGCCCGAACTCCTCCATCGCCAGCACGTCGACCCGCTGCTCACGCACCAGCCCGACGAGTGCGGCCGCGTCGACCTGGCCCAGATAGGCGTTGCTGGTCGCGACCCGCAGCCGCGGCGCGGCCGCCGGAGGCTCGCCACCGCCCTCCGGCACCACCCTCGGCACCAGCCAGAAGAGTTGCACCGCCACCAGCACACCGGCCAGCCCCGCAGGCCACCACGAGCGCAGCGCCAGCAGCACTCCGAGCGCGAGCACGCTCGCGAGCGCCGCGTACGGCAGCCCGACCACGACGAGCGCGAGCGACGTCCCGTCGTCCCACCCGCCGAGGCGGACCACCACCAGCCCCGCCGACCCGCCGAGCACGGCCCAGCAGACCCCCACCAACACCCGCCGCACCCACACCCACCAGCCCGCCCGGCCCACCCGCTCCCCCGTCCGTCACTCCGGCACCACGCTTCCGCCGGAAGACGCCCGCTCCGCGGAAACGGTTCCGCCCACCGGGCCTTCCCCTCAGTCCACGCAGGGGATGCCGCCGGCCTTGACCGCGGGGCCCTGCATCGGAAGGTCCGGGGTCGGCTCGTCGGTCGGCGTGGCCGTGGTGGCGGCGGCGGACGGGGTGGACGGGGTGGGGGTGCGGGCGGCGGCGAGGGTGATCAGGACGTGGCCGGCCGGGACCGTGGTGGAGGGGGTGGCCGTGACGCCGTAGCGGGCGGCGAGCTGTTCCGCGTCGGCCTTCGCGCCCGTGCCGTAGGCGACCGTCGTCACCCGTACCCGCGCGGCGGCCGCCGTCCCGGTCGCCTTGCCCGCCGGGTAGCCGAGTCCGGCGAGCGCCTTCGACTCGGCGGCGGCCGCCTCCGCGCTCGCGCCGTGGACGTCCACGACGGAGCGCGCCGCGGACGGGGTGGCCGACGGCGCGGCGGAGGTCGGCTCCGCGGGCTCGGGCGCGGGTGCGTCGGTCGCGGCCGGCGGCGGGGGCTCGTGCCCGAAGAGCTGCTTGACGATGCGCTTGATCTGGTCCGGGTCGACGGTGTTGACCTCCTGGCCGCCGATGTTCTTGAACCCGGTGATCGGCAGCGTGTTGAACTCGACGTTGCCGCCGGTCAGGTTGGGCGCCTGCTGGGCGAAGTCCAGGACGTTCCAGCGGTCGTCGATGACCACGTCCTTCTTCACCACGTCGAACAGCCGCTGGAGCTGCCCCAGGTCGTTGACCACGCCCTGTTGCTTCAGCTTGTAGACGACCGAGGAGATGAAGGCCTGCTGCCGGTGGGTCCGGTCCAGATCGCCGTTCTTCAGGTGGTGGCGCTGGCGGACGAAGGACAGCGCCTGCCGGGCGTCGAGCGAGCTGACGCCCGCCGGGAGCTTGAGCCCGGTGCCGCCGCCCTCGTGGTTGGCCGTCCGGGCCACGATCGGGTCGTCGACCGGGTTGTTGAGGCAGACCTGGATCGGTTCGACGGCCTTGGCGATGTCGTAGAAGCCGATCAGGTTCACCTCGGCGAAGTGGTCGATGGGGATGTCCAGGAACGCCTGCACGGTCTGGAGGGTCGCGGACCGGCCGGCCTCGCGGCTCTGCCGTTCCAGCTCGGCCTTGGAGAGCCCCTTGCCGCCCAGCTTCTGCTCGGCGGCCTCCTTGGCGATCCCGTACGCCTCCTTGATCTTGTGCATCTTCCCGTCCGCGCCGACGGTCTGCACGTAGTCGTCGCGCGGGACGGACAGCGCCGTCACCCTGCCGCCGTTGGCCGGTATGTGCAGGACGATCAGCGCGTTGGTGTTGTAGCCGCCGATCTCGCTGGAGCCGGCGTGCAGTTCCTCCTCCACGAACTCCTTGGGGAGGTCGTTGCCGTCCATGTCCTTGCGGCTGTCGAGGCCGATCAGCAGCAGGTTGACGGACTTGTCGAGGTGCGGCGGCGCGTTCTTCCGGGCCTCGGTGAGGGCGGCCGACTTGACCATGCCGCCGTCGAGTTGCCGGTACTCGTACCAGGTGAAGCCGCTCGCGCCGAGGACGGCCAGCGAGACGGTGCCGGCGAGGGCGCGGCCGGCCACGGTCAGCGGCCTGGTACGGGGCTCAGCCACGGTGGCTCCTCCGGTCGGGGGTCGGGGTCTCGGGGGTGGGCGTCCCGCCGGCCGTGGTGCCGGCGGGCCGGCGCCGGTCGGTCGCCCGGCGGTCGGTCGCATGCCGGTCGGTCGCATGCCGGTGGTCCACGGGCCGGTCGGTCGCCCGGCGCTCGTCCACCCGCCGGTCCGGGCGGGCCCGCCGGTCGAGGAGCACCCGCACCACGACGGCCAGCAGCGCGGCCGCCACCGCCGCCGCCATCACCGGGAACGCGCCGACCACCCAGCGCACCGCCGCCGAGGCGACCGCCTTGCCCTGCAGTCCGTCGCGGTCGGCGAGGAAGGCGGTGCCGGCCCGGGTCGCCAGGACGACGGGCGGCGCGCCGATGACGACCCACCAGCGCCCGGCCCGGCCGCAGAGCGCCGCCGCGGCGCCGGTACCGAGGACGGCGCCGGCCGCGAACAGCGGGCCGCCGCCGGGCCCGGTCAGTTCGCCGGCCACCGCACCGGCCACCGGAAGTCCGACCGCCGCCGCCAGCACCGGCAGCGCGCCGGCGGACCGCCGGGCCCCGGCGCGCTGCCCGGCTCGCCGACTCCGGTCCGCCCGGCGCCCGGTGGAGCGCCGCGGGGCCGGCACGGACGCCGCGTCGGAGCGCGGCCCCGCCTCCCGGTCCGAGGTTCTCGCTCGCCGCCCGGCCATGCCCCACACCCCTTCCGCACATCCGCCAGCCAACTTCTACAATGCTGTAGAGCAAGTCAGGAGCATACAAACCCGCCCCCGCAAAGTCATCCCGCCGGCCCCCGGCTCCCAGGAAAGGCCTGGTCAGCGGCGGTTAGGATGGGCGCGAACCGCGCCGCACGAACAGAAGGACCATCATGTTCGACAACCTCAAGAACCTCGCCGACAAGGCCACCGACCTCGCCCGCGAGCACAGCGGCGCCATCAGCCAGGGCCTGGACAAGGTCGCCGACGTCATCGACGACAAGACCGACGGCAAGTACAGCGGTCAGATCGACACCGCCGCCGACAAGGCCAAGGACTTCATCAACGGTCTCGACGAGTCCAAGTAGCAGCGGAGCGTGGGTTCCCCGTCCCGGCGCCCGGCCCGCCGTCCGGCCGGGTGCGGGGAACCGACGGCCCGCGAGGCCGGTCAGGCCGTGGAAGCCATCCGGTCCGCCCACCGCGAGCGCCAGGCGAGCGCGTCCGCGACCCCCTCGGCGATGGTCCGGCGCGGCGTCCAGCCGAGCAGCTCGCGCGCCGCCGTCACATCGCTGTAGCAGCCGAGCACGTCGCCGGGCCGCGGCTCGGCCTCCCGCACGTCCAGCGTCGCGCCGACCACCTGCTCGAAGGCGGTGACCAGCTCGCGGACGGTGGTTCCGTCGCCGGTCCCGATGTTGACGACCCGGTAGCGCTCCTCGGCCCCGGGCCGGACCACCTCGTCGAACCGGACCAGCGCGGCGACATGGGCCTCGGCGACGTCCTGGACGTGGATGTAGTCGCGGATGCCCGAGCCGTCCCGGGTCTCCCAGGCGACCCCGGTGATGGTGAACGGCGTGCCGTTGGCGTGCGCCTCGATCAACTTGCCCAGCGCGTGGCTCGGGTGGAGGTCCTGCAAGCCGGTGCGCAGCTGCGGATCGGCGCCGATCGGATTGAAGTACCGCAGCGCGATGACCCGGGTCAGATCGGCCCCGTCGCCGCGCGTCCAGTCCTGGAGCACCTGCTCCATCATCTGCTTGGTGCGCGCGTACGGGCTGTTCGCCTCGACCGGGCAGGACTCGTCGACGCGGCCGGTCGGGGTGGGCCGGTAGATCGAGGCCGAACTGCTGAAGACCACCCGGGTGCAGCCGTTGCGCTGGAGCGACTCCAGCAGGTCGACGGTCTTGCCGACGTTCTCGCGGTAGTAGAACAGCGGCCGGGCGACCGACTCGGGGACGACGATCCGCGCGGCGCAGTGCAGGGCCGCGTCGATGTCGGGGTGCTCGGCGAAGATCCGGTCGACCAGCTCCGGATCCGCGATGTCGCCCCGGTAGAAGAGCCGGCCCTCGACGAACTCGGCCCGCCCCTTGGAGAGGTCGTCCAGGATGACCGGGGTGATGCCCGCGTCCAGCAGGGCCGACGCCACGGTGCTCCCGATGAAGCCCGCACCGCCCGTGATCAGGACCTTGCGCATGACCGGACGCTCCTTTCCCTCGCGCGGGCGCCCGATGGCACCCGTCGCAGGAGGGGGACGCCGGTTCGCATCCGATGGTTCTCCCGGACGCCGAACTCCTGCCCGCCCGAGGGGTCGGCCCCGCGTTCGGCACCCGCGCGGAGACTCGACGGCGGCGCCGGTGGCGCGCGGCGGGCGCGCAAGCCCCGATGGGGGCGCGCGCCGACGTGGCGGGGGCGCGCGGCGGGCGATGCAGCTACCGAGCGCGGGGCGGACAATCCGCGGCAGCGCCGGGAACGGGCGCGGGAAGACGGGCACCGCGCACAGAGCGGCGCCGGGGAGCGTACTCGGGGGGTGTACGCTCCCCGGCAGGGGGTGGTGGCGGCCACCGCACCGGTAGTCCGGGGGTCCGGAAACCGGTTGCCGTGACCGGAATGCTAGACCTGCGCGCAGGTCGTGACCAGAGCTCTGACCAGCTAATTTCCCGTCCAGGACATGCCACTTGACCCCCAGGAACCGCTCCGGCCCCGCCCGGCCCGACGGTCCGTCGACCATCGGGCGGGTGTCCGTCCGGCCCGCACCGCGCGGCGGACCGACGAGGCGTCACGAGCGCCCGGCCGCCCCCGGCACACCTCCCCACGCGCCCTCGCGCGCCCAGGTGCCCCCCGGGCCCGGCGCGCACCGACCGGCCGGATCCGGGCGGTCGACGGCGGCGCCGTCCGCCGCGCCCGGTTCGGCCGGCGTGCCCCGCTCGGCCGGCGTGCGCTCAGGCCGCGACGTCGAGCCGCTGGACCGCGAGCCGGGGAGCGCCGTGCCGGTGCAGGCCGGCCAGTCCCGCGGCGAGCCGCCGGGGGTCCCCGGTCAGCCAGAACCGCAGAGCGGCGGCCAGGGCCGCGCTCGCCGGGCCGATCCGCAGCCCGCTGACGGCGGCGATCCGCTCGCCGACCAGCGGGAGCAGGTCGGCGACCGGCGCCGGCAGCCAGAGCGTCACCGCGCACGGGGCGGGCCCGCCCAGCACGCGCAGCAGCCGGGACACCCCCGGGTCGCCGGGGACGACGGGCAGCGCGGGCTCCACCGGCAGCACCCGGCCGACGGGCGGAGCCTCGGCGACCGGCAGGGCGCCACCACCGGGCAGGGCCGCGGCGACCGGCAGGACCGCGCCGACGGGCAGCGCGGGCAGGACGTGCAGGCAGGGGATGACGTCCAGCAGACCGTCCACGACCACGTCCGACACATCGGTGCCGTGGCCGCGCGCGAGTTCGCGCAGCAGGGCCCGCTCGGCAGCCGTGATTCTGACGGTCAGCATGACTTCTTCGCAGTCCATGGTCCCAGTTCCCGTCCAGAGCGTGGTGGTGTGCTCGTCCGTTGTCGGTCGTGTACCGGTCAGCCCGTGCCGATCACTACCTGCCCGTCAGTGGGCCCCCGCTATCGGCGTGATCAAGCCATAGTGGCCGTCGTAGCGGCGGTAGAGCACCCGGCCGCGACCGTCGGCGGGATCGGTGTGGAAGACGAACGGCCAGCAGGTGAGCCAGAGTTGGCGAGCGGCCTCGGCCGGCTCCAGCCGGGGCGCCGGGTGCGGGCTCTCGACGAGCGGCAGCCCGGATCCGCCGAGCCGGACCGAGGAGTGCGCCCGGACCAGCCGGAACCCGCCGTCGCCGGGCCTGCGGTGGACCAGGCTGTCCTGTCCGGTCAGCGCGTCCGAGAAGAGGTGGAAGCGGTAGTCCAGCGCCAGCATCTCGCGCACCGCCTGCTCGGGCGTGCGGCGGGCCAGCGGCACGGACTTGCGCCGGACGATCCGCCGTTCGGCCGGCGGGCGCGGCGTGTACTGGGGCCGGTAGGAGCTCTCGAACGCCGAGGCGAGCCCTATGTCGCCCAGCTCGCGCAGTCGCACCGCGCGCCCCTCCAGCGTGCCGAGCGCCAGGTCGACCGCCTCGCGCACCGTCACGGTGGCCAGTTCCACCCGCACCCGCCCGGCACCCTCCAGCTCCACGGAGGCCTGCGCGACGGCGGGCCTGGTGACCGAGCGGTCGCGCGGCCGGGTGAGCCGCAGCCGCGCGGCGTGCGCGTCCGGCCCGAGGTCCGTGATCAGCGCCAGCGACCGGGTCCGGGCGTACTCGGCGTCCTCGCGGGGCAGTTCGCCCCGGATCTCCACCCGGAGGTCGAGGGCTGGCCGGTGGCGCAGACTGGTCATCAGAGGGTCCTCCTTGGTTCTGCACCATGCTGGACCTGCCCGCACCGTCCCGCCGAGGGCCGAAAGGCCCTGCCTGCCAGGCAGGACGGCCCCGGTGGGCACCCGTGCCGGCGGCTCCGCGGGGCGGCGCGGCCGGTGTCCGCCGGAGCGCCCTCATCGGGACACGCCGCACACAGCTTGAGGACACTCCACCGATGGAGTGATCCATCCGGGTACGGCGCAACGCTCACGCGACCGGCGCGTTTCCCATGGCGTGCGCCCTCTGTCCAGGGCGCGCGCGGGGGTCTGCATCGACAGGCCTCCGGATCCCGGCTGTCGCGGCGGCGGCTCCGGCGGTACCGCGGTGCCGGGCCGGTCGACCGGTCCGGCACCGGCCGGTCTCGCCGGACCGTCCCACCGGTCCGTCCCCCCGGTCCATCTGGTGAGAGGTGATGTCATGATCCTGACGAACGAGACCCACAGACCGTCCGCCCCGCCCAGAACCGCCCCGGCGGAGAGCAGCCCGGCCCTCCCCCCGTTCGCCCCCGGCGCCGTGCCCGGCCTCGGCCACGCCCCGGCCCTGCTGCGCGACCCGCTCGGCTTCCTCGGCTCGCTCTCCCGACACGGCGAAGTGGTCCGGATCCGGCTCGGACCGCGCACGGTCTGCGTGGTCACCGACGCGGGGCTGGTCCACACCCTGCTGGTGGCGCTCGCCCACGACTGCCCGCGCGGCGCCGTCCAGGACACCCTCAAGACCGCCTTCGGGGACGGCCTGCTGATGTCCGAGGGCCGCGCCCACCGCGACCGCCGGCGGATCATCCAGCCCTCGTTCGGCCCGGACCGGATGGCGGAGTACCTCGCCGTCATGCACCGGGTCACCGAGGAGCGGGCCGATCGCTGGCGTCCCGGCCAGATCCTCGACGTGGCCAAGGAGATGAACCACCTCGCGCTGGAGATCGTCACCCGCGCGCTGTTCGACGCCCGGCTGAGCGAGGACGCCACGGTCGCCTTCCACCGCGCCCTGCCGGACATGGTGAAGGGCCAGATCGTCCAGTCGCTCTACCCGCACCGGGCCTTCGCCCGGCTGCCGCTGCCGGTCAACCGGCGCTTCGACGCGGCGGTCCGGGTGCTCAACCAGGTCGTCGACGAGGCGGTCAACGGCACCGCGCCCGGCACCGCGCCCGACGGCCCGTTCGGCGCCGCGCCGGCCGGCGGGTGCCCGGTGACCGGCGACCGGCGCGGCGCCACCCTGCCCGCGCTGCTGCGCGCCGCCGTCGACCCCGCCACCGGACGCCCGCTCACCGAGGCGGACGTCCGTTCCGAGGCGATCACCATGTTCGGCGCCGGCACCGAGACCGTCTCCACCACGCTCACCTGGCTGATCGACGAGCTGGTCCGGCACCCCCGGGTCGAGGCACGCGTCCTGGCCGAGCTCGACGAGCACCTCCCGGCCGGCACCGTGCCCACCCCGGAGGCGCTCGCCCGCCTCACCTACACCCGGGCCGTCACCCAGGAGGTCGTCCGGCTGCACGCGCCGAACGCCTTCCTGATGCGCACCGCGCGCGTGCCGGTCGACCTGGGCCGGTACCGCATCCCGGCCGGCACCGAGCTGCTCTACAGCCTCACCGCGATCCACCGCGACCCCGCGCTGTACCCGGAGCCACTGCGCTTCCACCCCGGCCGCTGGCACGGCGCCGGTCAGGAGCAGGGCCCGGCGGGCGGCCCGGCGCAGGGCCCCGCCGGCGGCGGAGGCGTCGCCCGGCAGGCGTTCCTGCCGTTCGGCGCCGGCAAGCACAAGTGCATCGGCGAGGCCTTCGCCTGGGCCGAGCTGACCGTCGCGGCCGCCGCCATCCTGCGCCGCTGGCGCCCGACGGCCATCCCCGGGATCCGGGCCCGCGAGGTGGTGTGGACGACCGTCCAGGCGCAGGGCCTGCGGGTACGGCTCACCCCGCGCGGCGGTCGCGCCCCGCACGCCGTCGGCCCGCGCCGCACGCCGTCGGCGGGCCGCGACGACACACCGGGCCAGTGCCTCCCGATCATCCGCCCGCGCCAGTCCGACTCCGGTGCGCACGCGCCACGCGGACCGCGCGGGTCACGGCCGGGCGCCGTCTCCGGGTCTTCCGGGTCCTCAGGCGCCTACGGTTCCGCCGGGTCCGCCGCCGGCTCCTCCGGCTCGTCCGGCTCCTCCGGTCCGACCCGCTTCGCCGGCTCCGTCGTGCTCCCCGCCCAGTCCTCGCTCGCCACCCGCCGGTCCGCCGCCGCCGACGGCCCGCGCGCGAGCGCCCTGCGGACCGCGCCGCGCGCGGTCGCGCGCACCGCGTCACGCACCGGCGCGCCACGGACCGAATCCACCACCACCCGGACGATCACCGCCGACCCGGTCCGCACCGTGCGCCCGGCCGGCTGTCCGGGGCCGCTCACCACGATCGTCCCGGTCACCACCCTCGGACCGCTCACCACCGTCCGGCCGATCACCACCGTCCGGCAGCTCACCACCCTCCCCCGGCCGGCGCTGCCGGCCCGCACCGAGGCCGTGCTCGCCCCGGCCGCTCCCCCGGCCGCCCGGCGCGCGCCCGACGCGCTGCGCCCCCAGGGCGAACCGCGCGCTCCCGGCGAGCTGTGCGCCGCCACGGCCCGGCACAGCGACTGGGCCCTGGCCCACGGTCTGCTCGCCCCGGAGGACCTCGCCCGCTACCACACCTACGCCTTGCCCGAGCTGATCGGCCATTCGTATCCGCAGGCCCGCGGCAGCGAGCTGGACCTGCTGGTCGACATCCTCGGCTGGTTCACCATCCTCGACGACCGCTTCGACGGCCCACCCGGCCGCGACCCCGCCGAGGCGCGCGCCATCGTCGAACCGCTGCTCGCCGTCCTGGCCGGGCGGCCGGTCCCCGCGGGCACGTCCCAACCCCACCTGCTCGACGCCTGGCGGGAGCTCTGGCAGCGCCAGACCGCCCCCATGCCGCCGGGCTGGCGCCGGCGCGCCGCCGCCGAGTGGCGCTCCTGTCTGGAGACCTTCCTCGCCGAGACCGCCCACCGGGCCGCCCGGACCCAGCCCGACCTCGCCGAGACCGTGCGGCTGCGGCGCCATGCCAGCTGCCTCTACCCCTTCATGGACATACTGGAGCACGTCCACGGCGACGAGGCGCCGGCCGGCCTGCACGCCGACCCCGCCCTGCGCCGGCTGCGCGCGAACACGGCCGACGCCGCGACGCTGATCAACGACCTCTACTCGGCCGACCGCGAGGAACGCCAGAACGTCGCGGCCTTCAACACCGTGCTCACCCTGCAACGGATCCGCGGCTGCACCCGCAGCCGGGCCGCCCGCGCGGTCGGGGCCCGGATCGACCGGCTGACCGAGGAGAGCGAGACACTGCGCCACAGCCTGCTGCTCCGGCATCCCGCGGAGCGCTGGTACCTCGACGGCACCCGGGAACTGGTCGAGGGCGTCCACGCCTGGACCAGCACCAGCCCCCGGTACAGCGCGGAGGACGCCCCGCACTGATCCCGGTGTTACGGCCGTCGGACCGCGGCGGAACCGGTCCCGGCCGCTCCCCGGCCGGGACCGCTCGGGCTGCCCCGAGCCGGGGAGCGGCCGTCAGCCGGTCACTTCCGGCCGCCGAGGGCGAACAGCAGCAGCACGAACCCCGCGAACAGGTGGGTGGCGAAGATGTAGATGCCCGCCCGGACCAGCATGGCCTTGCGCCGCGCCTTCTCCTCCCGGGTGGCCTCGGCCTCCCGGCCGCGCTCACCGGTGCTCTCACTCATGGCCGGGGACTCCTTCGGTCGACGGGCCGGTCATCGGTTGCCCGTGCGCGTGGTGCCGGCACCGGCGCCGGCATCGGACCCCGGTGCCCGCAGCTCGGTGAGCAGCGCGCCCTGGTCGGTGATCAGCTCGGTCAGGATCCGCCGGGCGGCCCGCAGCAGCTCGGCGACGTCGGGCGTGCTCAGGGCGTAGACGACGGTGTTGCCCTCGCGGGTCGCGGTGACCAGCTGGGTGCGGCGCAGCACCGCGAGCTGCTGGGACAGGTTCGAGGGCTCGATCTCGATGGCGGCCAGCAGCTCGCGCACCGGGCGCGGACCGTCCTGGAGCAGCTCCAGGACCCGGATGCGCACCGGGTGTCCGAGCGTGCGGAAGAACTCCGCCTTCGCCTGGTACAGCGGGACCGGCATCGTCCGTCTCTCCCTGCGCGTCGCTGGATGGGCTCCCGATCGGCCTGCCCGGCCTGCTCGGCCGGTTCGGCCTGCCCGGCCGGTTCGGCCGTCGGCGGGAAGCATCATCCCTTGCAGATGAAGATTTCTTCAAGTCATCACGGTCGGCCGGCCTCGTGGACCCCGGGCCCGCGGGCGGGAAGCCGGACGGGCCCGGGGTGACTCGCACCCCGGGCCCGCCCGCCCCCGTCGATCCCTCAGGATCGCGTCATCAGCACGGCACCACGACGTCGACGGTCACCGGAACCGGCGACCACGGGAAGGTGGCGACGCTGAAGCTGCCGTGCACGGTGGAGCCGCACGGCACGGTCCCGCTGACACCGGGCACCTCCACGGTGCTGGCGGTGAAGCGGGTCTGGCCGCTGGCCGTCCCGAGCGAGGCGCCACCGACGACCTGGCCGGAGATGCTGGTGAGCAGGTCGACGGTCTGCGGCTCCGAGCCCGGGGTCGGCGGGCCGGCCAGGCTGATCCGGCCGAACAGCCTGACGCTGTCGCCGGTGACCTCGGCGCACAGCTGGGTCGACTTGCCGGCCTGCAGGCCGGACGCGCCACAGGTCACGGTGGTGCCGGTGGTGGTGGTCTGCGCCGCGTTCGCCTGGGCGGGCACGGCCAGCAGAGCCGCCGCTCCGGCGATCCCGGCAGCGGTCAGGGCGAGTCGGTTCATCCGCATGATCCCACTCCTCCTCTTTCTTCTCTTCGTTCTTCTCAGGGCATCTGCACTGCCACATGTGACATGTCACATGTGGCATGACGAAACTCTGACAGCTGGATCGGAGGCTGGAAAGGACCAAGATCCAAACAGTTGATGATCAGACTGGAAACTGTTCCTTGGATGGCGCGATCACGGCCTTGACCAGCGACGCCGCGCCCCGCTAGTCGCCGAGGGACAAGCGCTCCGCCCCCAGCGAGCGGGCGCTCTCGATCGCCATGTCCATGAACGCCAGCGCGTCGGACCGCCGGACGAACGGGTTCGGGTAGGACGAGCGCCCCCGCCCGCCGTCACGGATCCGCAGGCACTCGTCCACGATCCGGTGCCACCGCTCGTCGAACACCGCCCGGGCGTACTCGCCGGCCCCGCGCTTGGAGGCGATCCGCCCGGTGGCCAGCGTGTAGTGCAGCCGGCTCACCCCGAGCACCCCCCGGACCGGCCCCCACCCGTTCAGACAGGCGAGCCCCGCCCGCGATGCCAACCGCGACGAGCGCCGCCACCACGGGCGCCAGTACTCCTCCAGGTCGGCGACCGTCCAGGCGGCCAGCTCCGCCGGGTCCGTGTCGATCATCAGCTCCTGGGCCCGCGGCCCGCAGAGCGTGACCCCGTGCCGCGCCAGCGTGTGCCAGAGCACCGGCGTGCGGTCGGACCGCACCCGGTGCCGGACCGTCCCCCCGAACACGTGCGGCCCCGGGGCCGCCTGCGCCGGCGAGCCCGCCAGTTCGTGCCAGGTGAGATAGGGACCGTCGAACACAGGGCTCGGATAGCGGACCGCGAGCCGGGCGTGCGCGCGCTCCAGCCCGACGAGCTGCTCCGCCGTCACCGGATCCGCGGTCACGGCCACGAAGTCGATGTCGCTCCGCGCCGGATGGAAGTCGTCCAGGGCCGTCGAACCGACCGCGTACAGGCCCTCGACCAGCCCGGGCGCGGCGGCGTCGACCAGGGTCAGGTAGGCATCGGCGATCTCACGTACGAGAGGGTGCACAGTCACGGCGGAAAGCCTGCCATCCGGATGACCCTCCGTGTCCGCTCGTTTCCGCTACGGATCGGCGCGTGTTGGTCGCCCGTGCACCCTCTTCGCGCCACCCTCACCCCTTTTCGCGCCACCCCCGCGCCAGCCGCCCACCTCACCCCTCCCTGGGCACCCGCGCCAGCGCGGCCCTGATCGCGTCCGCCGGATCGGGGACGTGGGCGCCCATGGCGCGGAGCCAGTCGGCGACCTGGGTGAGGGAGAAGCCGGTGCGACCGGCGATGCGGATGAGCTGGTAGAGGCGCATCGGTTCGGCCGACGGCGCCGGCAGGTCCTCGGCGAGCCCGTCCGCCACCAGGAGGCGCACCGCGTCGGGGAAGCCGAGCCCGTCGGGCAGGTCCAGCGCGCTCATCCGGACCCCGTACGAAGCCAGCCGCACCGCGACCTCCTTCGGCTCCCGGCCCAGGTCCCGCGCCAGCAGCACGGCCACGGCGAACGGCACGACCTCGCCCGCGGTCCGGCCCCGCCACCAGCTCGTTTCCGCTTCGTCCTCCCGCCCCGAGGGGAGAAGCTCCCGGTCCAGCGCGTCGAAGCGCTCCGGGATCCGCAGACCGATCGGGATCCCCAGTTCCTCGAGCCGTTCGACGAGAGCCGAGAGGGAAGCACCCTCCTTGCACCCCCGGTCGAAGATCGAGTCATAGCTCGGGGAGGTTCCCGCAGTGAACCCGGCCCCGAAGGGTTCACCCACCAGGGCCGACAGCTCCGCCAACGTCATCCGGGACGGGATCGGCGCCACGGTGAAACCCATGGCGTCGTACCAGTCCGCGGCCCGCCCGTACGTCCAGCCGCGCTCCGCGCACACGGCGACGAGGTGCGGGAAGGGGACCGGCGTGCGCATGCTGAGCCAGCCCGGGAACTCCATGCTCCAGTCTCTGAGGAGATCGCTGCTGCCGACCTCCGCCGAGGCGGGCACCTCCCGGCTCTCGACCACCAGCCCCCAGGCCTCCAGACGCTCCCGCACCTCCGCCGACGGCAGCCCCGAGGCCTCCGCCACCGAGAGCAGATGACCGAGCGGGACAGTCTCCGTGGCGTCGAGGTACTCACCATCGAAGGTCCGCAGCAGCACGAGGTCGCCCCGTGCCGGGAAGCCCGGCGGCAGTTCGGGGACCGCGACCTCCAGTCCCAGCGCCCGGAGACGCTCGACCGCCTGCTGGAGGGCGAGACCCGTCTGGTCGCACATGATCAGCAGATCGTCGAGCCGGACGACGGAATCCTTCAACCGCCACGGCACCCGGTCCGACAGCAGCACCCTGGCCTCCCAGGAGCCGTGGTCGGTCTCCGCGAAACCCCGGGGATCCACCGAGGCACACCCCAGTCGCACCGCCCGCTCCGCGATCTCGCGAGGTGACCGGCCGGTCAGGTCGGCCACCTCCAACAGGAAGCCCGGCCAATCGCCAGGGCCGCGCCAGAAGTACCTGTCCCGGTAGCTGCGGGACAGCAGCAGATAGTCCGTGGGCAGAGCCGGCATCCCCGGGGCCGCACCGGCCAGCTCCGGGACCAGGACCGCCAACTGTTCCCTGAGCTTGCTCGGGCCGAGCGCAAGGAGGCGCCAGATCAGGATGTGGTCCGGGACCTCGTTCAGTTCGCCGAAGCGATGGTCCCACCAGTCCCGGTAATCCGCATACGAAACCCTGACCCCGAAGTGACGGCCCACCACGTAGTCGTCCGAAGGGAAGAATCCGGCCCGCGCCAGGTCATAGGGGACTCCCAGGACATCCAAGGACCAACCGAGCGCGGAGGCCCGCGCCACGACGACGTCCGCCACGCACGGGGCTTCCTCGGCCTGGCTGCTGACCCATTCCCAGGTCTCCGGTGAGTCGCCGTCCCATGGGAGGCTCGACACCGCCGCCGCCAGAAGCCGCTCGACGTCGGCGGAGACGTCACTGAGGACCTCCGCCCGGTCGATGGAGAGCTGCGACGGAGCATGCGGTCCGCTGAGATTCACCACCGCGCCGACCAGACCGCTGCCCGCGCTGCTCAGCACCCCGCGCCGGACACCCGGTCGCACCACGAGGCCGTCCACCAGGAGGGTGCCGCCCTCCTCGCACCAGATCACCCTGGCGCCCTCCGGCGCTCCCGGCCAGTCGCGGAGCCATCCGGCGGCGTGCAGGCCCGCCCGTCCCCCGTCGTCCCGAGCCCTCGCCCGCAGCACCCCCGGCTCCCAGGTCACGCTCCGCTGACCGTGCACGGCCGTCGTCGCGAACTCCGCGATGCCGAGCAGGCGTTGCAGTACGTCGACGCTCGACCAGACGCGGCCGTCGCCCAGGCCCTCCCTGAGGTACAGGCGGACGGTCGTTCCCGGTGCCCTGCCCCGCTTCTCCCGTTCCACGATCCGGAAGAGGTGGCCCGGGCCGCAGATCGCCGCTTCGACGACGGGGCCCGGGAGGCCGCCGCGGTCCATGCGGCAGCTGGTGACACGGATCTCGTCGGCGAGCATGAAGTAGCTGAACACGCCGATACCGAAACGGCTGTTGGGGTAGAGCTTCACCGGCGGGTCGAGCTTCTCCCACTCGGTGCGCTCCAGCAGGAACTCCGGCTGTTCGGCGAAACGCTCGCCCGCGTGCGAGAAGACGCCGGCGAGTTCGGCCTCGCCCATGCCGACGCCGTTGTCGCGGCACTCCAGGTAGGCGCGGCCGTCCTCGTCGACGCCCTGTTCGAGGACGAGGGCGCCCTCGAAGGGGTGCACGGGAACGCCCGTGCGCTCCAGGTGCTCGGTGCGGGCACGGCGGTAGCGGCAGGCGTCCAGGGCGTTCTGGTACAGCTCGCGAACGGCCAGGTCGCGGTCCTTGTAGAGCTGGTCGCCCATCAGCAGCTCGCGCACCCGCCGTTCGCCCAGGCGGAACCGGGCGGAGCCGACCACGGCGGCGTCGGCGAGCCGAAGGCCGTCGGCGGAGAGTCGTTCGGGCAGCCGGGGCATGGGGACGGTGATGCTGCGGGCGGTGGTGCGGCGAACGGCGTGCAGGAGGTCGTCGGCCCGGTCCGTGTACTCGCGCAGGGCCTCGACGACGGCCTCGTGCCGGCAGTCGGCGCGCAGGACGGGCAGGTGGCGCAGGTCGCCCCAGACCGCGTCGGTGACGGTGGCGCGCAGGTCCGCCGGGTCGACCGGGTCCGGGATGCCGACGTGTTCGACCACGATGTCGGGCAGTCCGGTGGGGTCGATCGTCAGACCGTGGGCGAGGGCGAGCAGGAGGACCAGCCGCTGTTCGCGGATCCGCTGGCGGCCCGGGCCGCGCAGCGCGTCGTCGACGGCGAGGGTGTCGAGGTACTCGCGGTTGCAGACGCCGGGACCGCGGCGCAGGCCGTGTACCAGCCGGGCCACCCGGTCGTGGCGCAGCGCGTCGGCCAACCCCTCGCAGCCCTCGGCGAGTCGCTCCAGCAGGGCGGGCTCGACGAGTTCGGCGCGGCCGGCCGTCCAGCGGTGGAACAGCCACCAGCCGATGGGGCGTTCGGCCGCGGGGCGGCGGCGGGCCCGGCCGGCCAGCAGGTCGTGCTCGGCCAGGTGCCGTTCGTAGTCGGCGCGTTCGGGGCCGCCGTCGCCGTGCCGGGGTGCGAGCAGGTCGGGGCCGACGGCGGTCAGCCGGGCGGCCAGGCGCAACCGGTGGACCTGGTCGATCAGCGGCACCAGGAGGAAGAGGCCCGCCTCCGCCGGGTGGAGGTCCAGGGGCTCGTCCCCGAGGAGCCATTCGACGCGTTCCAGGAACCGCTCCGCGAGTCCCGGGTCGTGCCAGGGATCCTCGGCCAGGGCCGGCGCCGCCTCGTCGCGCAGGACCGCCAGCCGGCGCGCGGCCTCGGCTGCCTCGGCCCTGCTGCGCTGCGGGGCGCGGTCGTCGGGGACGTGGTCCCACACCCTCGATTCGAGCACCGCCCGCACCCAGGGGTCGGCGGGGGGCGTCGGAGCGGTGCCGGGGTTCCCGGGGTCCCCGTGGTGGTGGACGGTGACCCGACCGCCCTGGATCACCACGCCGACCCTCGCGGCACCGGCCACGCTGTTCCAGGTACCGCCGGCCGCGTCCGCCCCGGTGTCCGTCCCCATGCCCCACCCGATCGTCGCCGTCACCAAGGGCGCCAGCCTACTGACCCGGCCCGCCCGCGCCCCGGGCCCGGCGGACCGGGTCCGGGGCGCGGGGCGTCCGTCAGGAGGTCGTCGCCAGGGAGCCGCGCAGGGCGTCGACGCGGTGCACGGCCTCGGTGAAACCGGCGGTGTCGAGGCGGCCGCTGTCGAGGGCGGCGGCGAGGGCCTCGACGGCGGCGTCGCCCTGGTGGACGTCGCGGGCGGAGCAGAGCACCAGGTCCATGCCGGCGTCGGCGGCGGCCACGGCCCGCTCGCCGGCGTCGCCGAAGGCGGCGAGGGCTCCGGCTTCGAGGGCGTCGGTGACGGTCACGCCGCGGAAGCCGAGGCGTTCGCGCAGTTCGCCGTGGACGATGGTGCGCGAGAGGCCGGCCGGGCGGTAGGCGTCGAGGGCCGGGTAGACCGCCCAGGAGGCCATGACCAGCCGGACGCCGGCGGCGATGGCGGCGCGGTACGGCTCCTCGCCGCGGGCCCGGAGGTCGGCGAGCGGGACGGGGAGGACGACGGCGCTCGCGTCGGTGTTCTCCCCGGCCGCGGCGGCGCCGAGGCCGGGGAAGTGCTTGGCCGTCGCGGCCACGCCGAGGCTCTGCTGGGCCGTGAGGAAGGCGGAGCCCAGCTCGGCCACCACCTCCGGCTTCTGGCTGTAGGAGCGCTCGAAGTGGTCGATGAAGTTGTCGGGCGTGTCGAAGACGTCGAGCACGGGTGCGAGGTTGACGTTGAGGCCCGCCTCGCTCAGGGTGCGGGCCGCTCCGGCGCCGGCGTCGGCGGCCGCTCCGGCCGGGTTCGCGGCCAGGCCGGTCTGCTTGGCCGAGAGAAGCGGGGCGCCCTCCAGCCGGTGGACCTTGCCGCCCTCCTGGTCGGTCATCAGCAGGAGCGGCGCGCCGGTCGGGGCCTCGGCCGCGGCCTGCCGCAGCTGGGCGACGGCCGCCTGGAGCTTGGGCAGCGTGGGGACGTTGTCCTTGAAGAAGATGACGCCGGCGGCGCGGCCCGCGCGGATGGTGGTGAGCAGCTCGGTCGGCGGGGTGTCGCCGGCGTAGGAGTAGATGACCCGGCGGCCGGCGAGCTGGAGTGAATCGGTGGTGGGCACGGGGGTCGTCCTCTCCGTGGGGGTGGGGGTGGGGTGCGTCGGGGCCGTCGGCTCGGGTCGGGCGGGGCCGGGCCGGGCGGACGGGCCGAGCGCTGCGGACGGGCCGAGCGTTGCGGACGGGGCGGACGGGGCCAGGGCGGAGAGCAGCAGGGCGAGGAGTGCGACACGGATCGTTCGTCGGGGTATCGGCATCCGGCCTCCCTTGGTCGGTCGGGTCCCCGGGACGTCACCCGCGCGGTGCGCGCGGTGACACCAGCAGCCTCACCCCGGGAGCGGTCGTCCCGCCTCCCGGAGCAGCCGTCCGAGGACGGCGACGCCCTCCTCGATCTCGCCGGGCGCGCCGGCCGCGTAGCCGAGGACGAGACCGGGCGGGTGCGGCAGCCGGGCGTGCCAGGACAGCGGCTGCACCTTGACGCCGTGGGCCAGCGCGGCTGCGGCGAGTTCGGTGTCCGTGCAGGTCAGACCGCCGGGGAAGGTGACCATCAGGTGCAGCCCGGCCGCCGCGCCGTGCACGACGGCGCCGGGCAGGTGGGCGGCGATGGCGGCGGTCATCGCGTCGCGGCGGCGCCGGTGGCGCGGGCGCAGCTGCCGCAGGTGGCGGTCCAGCGCGCCGCAGTCCATCAGCCGGGCGAGGACGAGCTGCGGCAGGGCGGCGTTGCCGAGGTCGCTGAGCCGTTTGGCGTCGAGCAGGAGGTCCCGGTAGCGGGCCGGGGCGAGCATCCAGCCGGTGCGCAGGGCGGGGGCGAGGAGTTTGGAGACGCTGCCGAGGTAGAGGACCTGTTCGGGGAGGACGCCGCGCAGCGCGGGCACCGGCGGGCGGTCGTAGCGGTGTTCGGCGTCGTAGTCGTCCTCGATGACGAGCCCGCCGTCGGCCGCCCACTGGAGCAGTTCGCGCCGCCGGGCGCCGCCGAGGACCACGCCGGTCGGGAACTGGTGGGCGGGTGTGAGCAGGACGGCGCGGGCCCCGGTGGCGCGCAGCGCGTCGACCCGGATGCCCTCGGCGTCGACGGGGACGGGCGGGGTGGCGGTGATCCGGTGGCCGAGGTGCTGGCGGGTGCCGAGCGAGCCCGGGTCCTCCACGGCGACGACGTCCAGGCCGGTCGCGCGGAGCACCTCGCCGGCCAGGGCGAGCGCCTGGGCGGCCCCGGCCACGACGAGGACGTCCTCGGGGTCGGCGCGGATGCCGCGGTTGCGGCCGAGCCAGTCGGCGACGGCGCGGCGCAGGGCGGGGGTTCCGCGCGGGTCACCGTAGCCGAAGTCCTGGGCGGCGAGGTCGTGGAGGACGGCACGTTCGGCGCGCAGCCAGGCGGTGCGGGGGAAGGCGGCGAGGTCGGGGACTCCGGGTGAGAGGTCGATCCGGGCGGGGGCGTTGCGCAGGGTGTCGAAGCTGGCCGGGACGGGGGTGCCGTCGAAGGGTGCACCGGGCCGGGGTGCCGGGGGTGCCGTCGGCGGTGCCGGGGGTGGTGACGGCGGCGTCGGGTGCGCCCGGTGCGGGGTCTGGGTCGGGAGCGGGGTCGGGGTGAGGGTCCGGGCGAACGGGTCGACCACGACGGTGCCGCCCCTGCCCCGGCCCGCGATCCGGCCCTCCTCGGCGAGCCGGCGGTAGGCGTCGGTGACCACGCCGCGGGAGACCCGCAGGTCGGCGGCGAGCAGCCGGGTGGCGGGCAGGCGGCTGCCGACCGGCAGCCGGCCGTCGGCGATGGCCTGCCGCAGGCGCCGGGCCAGCCAGTCCGCGAGTCCGCCGGCGGGGGCCTCGCCGGGGTCGAGCTGGAGGAAGTCGGCACCGGCGGTTGTGGACCTGTCGACTGGCCGGTCATTGGACCTGTGCACCGGTCCATTGTGCCGGGAGGGTGGGGGCATGACCACGAGCACCCCGCACTCCGCCGCGCTCCGTCCCGAGCCGGCCACCGGCGCCGACGTCGACGTCGACCACGGCTACGTCCACGGCTACTCCCCCACCGAGGCCCGGCGCCTCGGCGACCAGGCCGACACACTGGCCGGCCTCCTGCACGCCGACACCTTCTACCCACCGGGCAGCCGGGTCCTGGAGGCCGGCTGCGGCGTCGGCGCGCAGACGGTGCACCTGCTGGCCGCCAGCCCCGGCGTGCTGCTGACGGCCGCCGACATCTCGGCGGACTCGCTCGCGCAGGCCCGGGCCCGGGTCGCGGCGCACGCTCCCGACGCGCGGGTCCGCTGGCACCACGGCGACCTGCACCGGCTGCCCTTCCCCGACGACTCCTTCGACCACCTCTTCGTCTGCTTCGTGCTGGAGCACCTCGCCGACCCGGCGGCGGCGCTGGCCGCGCTGCGCCGGGTACTGCGGCCCGGCGGCACCGTCACCGTGATCGAGGGCGACCACGGCACGGCGTGCTTCCACCCGCACGGCGAGGCCGCGCAGCGGGTCGTCGACCACCTGGTCCGGCTCCAGGCGGACGGCGGCGGGGACGGCCTGATCGGGCGGCGGCTGTACCCGCTGCTCCTCGACGCCGGTTTCCGGGACGTCGCGGTGGGCCCGCGCACGATGTCCGCCGACGACGGCCGGCCCGCGCTGGTCGAGCGGTTCACCCGGCGCACCTTCGTCGCGATGGTCGAGGCGGTGCGGGCCGATGCGGTGGCGGCCGGCCTCACCACGGCCGAGGCGTTCGACCGGGGCGTCACCGAGCTGCGCCGCGCGGCGGAGCCGGGCGGGACCTTCCACTACACCTTCTTCAAGGCGGTCGCGGTCAACCCCTGACCGGCCCGCGGTGACCAGGCCCCCGGCGCACCGGGTCACCGCGGACCGTCCGGTCAGTCCGGGCTGTCCCCCAGGGTGTCGAGCACGACGCGCAGGACGTCGATGAACGCGGCGGTCTGCGCCTTGTCCAGCCCGGCCAGGATGCGGCGCTCGGTGGCGAGGTGGTCGGGCAGGGCACGGTCCATCAGGGCGTACCCCGCCTCGGTGAGCTCGACATCGCGGCTGCGGCCGTCGGAGCCGCTGGGGGTGCGGGTGACCAGGCCGCGGGCCTCCAACCGGTCGAGGCGCTGGCTGATCGCCCCGGAGGTGACCATCGCGGACCGCATCAGGCCGGTCGGGGTGAGCCGGTAGGGCGGGCCGCTGCGGCGGAGGGTGGCGAGCACGTCGAAGGAGGCGAAGTCGAGGTCGTGCCGGGCGAAGGTCTCCTTCAGCTCGGCGTCGACCAGCCGGCTCAGCCGCTTCAGGCGGCCGATCACCTCCATCGGGGAGACGTCGAGGTCGGGTCGCTCCGCGCCCCACTGCCGGACCACCCGGTCCACATGATCTTCGTGTTCTGCCATGCCCTCCAGCCTAAACGATGCCTTAGCGGTGAGGTACCTCACAGCATTCGATCCACCACCCCCTGCCCAGATTCCTTAGCACTGAGATACATTGGCTTAGTGCTAAGGAATCGACTCGCCATCGTGCTGATCACCGCCCTCGCCCCCGCCATCTGGGGCTCCACCTACCTCGTCACCACCGAGCTGCTGCCGCCCGGACGCCCCCTGCTCGCCGGCGTGCTGCGCGCCCTGCCCGCCGGACTGCTGCTGATCGCCCTCACCCGCCGCCTGCCGAAGGGCAGCTGGTGGTGGCGCTCGCTCGTCCTCGGTGCCCTGAACATCGGCGCCTTCTTCGCCCTCCTCTTCGTCGCCGCCTACCGCCTGCCCGGCGGGGTCGCCGCCACCGTCGGCGCCGTCCAGCCGCTGATCGCCGCCGGCCTCTCGGCCGCGCTCCTGGGCGACCGCCTCTCCCTGCGCACCCTCCTCTCCGGCATCGCCGGCGTGGCCGGCGTCAGCCTGCTCGTCCTGCGTGCCAACGCCCAGCTGGACGCCCTCGGCATCGTGGCCGCGCTCGGCGGCGCGGTGGTGATGGCCACCGGCGTCGTCCTCTCCAAGCGCTGGACCTCGCCGGCCCCGCTGCTCGCCACCACCGGCTGGCAGCTCACCGCGGGCGGTCTGCTCCTCCTTCCGGTCGCCCTGCTGGTCGAGGGCCCGCCGCCGTCCCACCTCACCGGTGCCAACCTGCTCGGCTACGGCTACCTGAGCCTGATCGGCGCGGCCGTCGCGTACGCGCTCTGGTTCCGCGGCATCCGCGCGCTGCCGCCCACCTCGGTCACCTTCCTCGGACTGCTCAGCCCCGTGGTCGCCACCGCGCTCGGCTGGCTGGTGCTCGGCCAGGACCTCGCGCCCGTCCAGGCCGTCGGCGCGCTGATCGTGCTCGGCTCGCTCGTCGCCGCACAGACCCAGCGACCGCGCACCCCGTCGAAGGTCGTCGCCGGGGCGCCCGCCGCCGCTCCCTCCGACGGTGCCGCCGCCGACCGCACCGGCACCCGGGCCCGCCAGAGCGCCTGACCGCACCACGCCTGACCGCATCACCGCCTGACCGCTGACCGTCCGGCCTTCAGGCACCTCCTTCCTTCCCGATCGACATCCAGGAGAACTCCCCATGCGCATCACCGTGTTCGGCGCGAGCGGCAACGTCGGCAGCCGGGTCGTCGCCGAGGCCACCGCCCGCGGCCACCAGGTCACCGCCGTCCTGCGCGACCCCTCCCGCCCGCACCGGCTCCCGCCGTCGGTCGGGATCGCCACCGGTGACGCCCGCGACCCGGCCGACGTCCGCCGCCTCGCCGCCGGCCAGGACCTGCTGGTCACGGCCACCCGCCCGGCCCCCGGCCGCGAGGACGAACTGGCCACCGCGACCAAGGGCCTGCTGGCCGGCCTGGCCGGAACCGGCGTGCGGCTGCTGGCCGTCGGCGGCGCCGGCAGCCTCACCCTGCCCGGCGGGGACGGCGTCACCCTGGTGGACGCCCCGGACTTCCCGGCCGCCCTGCGCCCGATCGCCGACGCCTGCGGCGAGCAGCTCGCCCTGTACCGCGCGGACGCCGAGGTCGACTGGACCTACCTCAGCCCGGCCGCCCTGCTCGAACCGGGTGAGCGGACCGGCCGCTACCGACTGGGCCGCGACGAGCTCCTGGTCGACCCGGACGGCGCCTCGGCCATCTCCATGGAGGACCTCGCCGTCGCCCTCCTCGACGAGGCCGAGCACCCCGCCCACCGCCGTGTCCGCTTCACCGTCGCCTACTGACCCCCTTCCCCGGCCGGCACGGCGCCCGCAGCCTCCGACCGTCCGACGCCCTGGGCATTCCCGCCGCCCCGGGCGTCCTCGGCGCCCGGCGCCCGACGCCAGCCCGCCACCCGCTCCGCGGCCCCGCTCCCACTCCCGCTCCCGCGGGCGCCCCCGCCCTCACCTTGCCGTTGCGCATCTCCGCACTCCCTCCTCGTGGTCCACCAGGTCCGGGCGGCCGTCCACCGGCCCCACCGCCGCGCCGCCGCGACGGCCGCTCACCCCCATCGACGGACCCCACCCGGGAAAGGGTGCAGCCGCCGTCAACCATCTCGCCCGAAACTCACCCCGGCGAGGGACCACCTGGACCTGACTTCCCGTCAAAGGGTGGTCCGGGCACCAGGGGGAAGACGGGTGTCCGCCGGATCGACCACGATCTTTCCAGCGGCCAGGATCGACGCCATGACCACACGAACCACGATCCGACCCACCGACCGCACCCGGCGCCGCCGGCTCTCCGTCCTCGGCCGGCGCACGGCGGCCCTGCTCGCCGTCCTCACCCTGGCCCAGACCGCGGGCACGGCGGGCGCCGTCGCGACGCCCGCCGGACCGGCCGCCCCGGCGGTGCCCGCCCGCTACGCCCACCAGCGACTCGACTGGCAGCCCTGTGCGCAGCCGGCCGTGCTGGAGTGCGCCACCATGACCGTGCCGCGCGACTGGCACCACCCCGGGAAGGGGGCCGACCTCACCATCGCGGTCTCGCGGCACCGCGCCGGCGACCCCGCCCGGCGGATCGGCACCCTGCTCACGGCCGCCGGCGGCCCCGGCGGCAAGGGCCTGGAACGCCCGGTGGAGTTCGTCAAGTACGCGCCCGAGCTCGGCGCCGCCTACGACGTGGTGGGCTTCGACCAGCGCGGCGTCGGCCGGAGCACCCGGGCCGTCTGCCAGACGCCCGAGGAGTTCCAGGCGTTCTTCGCCGGGGACTTCCGCGACGACACCCCGGCCGACCGGGCCCGGGTGATCGCCGCCTCCCGCGGTTTCGCCGCCGACTGCGAGCGGCGCAGCGACGGCCTGCTGCCCCACCTGACGACCGAGCAGACCGCCCGGGACCTCGACCTGCTGCGCGCCCTGCTCGGCGAGCGCCGGGTCAGCTACTACGGGCCGTCCTACGCCACCATGGTCGGCGCGTACTACGCGACGCTCTTCCCGCAGCGCGTCGAGCGGATGGTGCTGGACAGCGTCATCGGCTTCGACGGCACCTGGGAGCGGTTCCAGCAGCGGCTGCCGATGAGCTTCCAGCGGCGGTTCGAGGAGGACTTCCTGCCCTGGCTGGCCGCCCGGGACTCCACCTACCACTACGGCACGACCGCCGCCGAGGCCAAGGCCCGCTGGGAGGCGCGCCGGGCGGCCCTGCACGAGCACCCGGTCGTCGACGGCGCGCTCACCATCGGGCCCAACCAGTTCGACAACGGCGCGATCCAGGGCGTCTACCGCACGAACAAGGGCTTCACCCAGCTGGCCGGCGCACTGGCCGCGCTCGACGACCTGCCGAACGCCGATCCGGACGCCCGCGCCAACGCCCACCGGGTCTTCGGCGAGTACCTCGACCCGGAGTTCCTCGCCGAGTACTTCGCGGTCACCTGCAACGACACCCCCTGGACCCGTGACCTGTCCGTCTGGGCGGAGCGGGGCGCCGAGAGCACCGCGCGCCGGCCGCTGGCCGGGGCCCGCACGCTCGCCTTCTCCGCCGTCTGCGCCTCCTGGCCGAAGTCCGCCGCGCCCCGGGTGCGGGTCACCGGCGCGGGCCTGCCGCCCACCCTGATGCTCAACTCGGTGCACGACCCCGCCACGCCCATCGAGTCCGCGCTCTCCGCGCACCAGGCGCTGCGCGGCTCGCGCCTGGTGACGGTCGCCGGGAACGGTGACCACGGCCAGTACCCCGGGCCGAACGCCTGCGTGCGCTCCGCCGTGGAGTCCTACCTGCTCGCCGGCACGGTGCCGCCCGGCGACCTCACCTGCCCGTCCCCGGAAGCGGCATGAGCGGCGCGCCGGGCACGGCCCGACCCCCACCCGACACCGTGACCTCGCGCCTGCGCACCACCCGCCCGCAAGGCCGACTGACGCTCCCGGCGCCGAACGCGGTCGCCCGTGGCGGGATCCTCCCCCCGGAGGACCCCACCACGGGCGGTGTCGGCCGACGGTCACACCGTCGTCAGGGGGTCAGGAGGTCAGGGGCGGTCCAGGGTGATGGAGTTGATCGGCGTCAGGTCGGCGTAGACACCGGTCTGGGCGGGGAGGTCCTCGCCGCAGCCGGTGCCGTTGGAGCCGGTGCAGAGGTGGGCGTGGGCGCCGCCGGACTGGTTGTTGAGCACCCAGTGCCAGCCGTTCTGGTTGCGGAGGTTGTGGGCGCCGTAGCTCCAGAAGACGTCGGTCGGCGGCCGGCTGGTGTCGGCGTCCTGCGGGTAGATGCAGACGGCCCCGTACGGGCAGCCGTCCCAGGGGCCGTCGGCGGCCTCGGCGCCGGAGGTCCCCATCGTGGTGAAGGCGGCGGCCGCGAGGGCGAGCGCGGCGGCGGTGTTCAGGATCTTGCGCATGGTGGTGCTCCCTCAGGTGCTGGTCCGGCCCCTGTCCGGCCGGTGCTCAGCAGCGTAGGAAGGAGCCGCCCGCAGCGGTCCCTGACGGATGACAGGGTGCCACCGGGGTACCCAGCCGAGCCGATCCGAGCCGAGCCGGGTCCGGTGCCCGGGCCCGGCGGCGGTCAGCGCTGCGCCGCGAAGGTGTCGCAGCGGGCCGGGTCGCCACTGCGGTAGCCGGTGGTGAACCAGGCCTTGCGCTGATCGGAGGAACCGTGGGTCCAGGTGTCCGGGTCGATCCGGCCGGTGGCCTGCTTCTGGATCCGGTCGTCGCCGACGGCCGCCGCCGCGTCCAGGCCCTGGGCGATGTCCTGGTCGGTGAGGGTGCTGATCAGCGGCCGTCCGGTGGAGGCCTGGGGCGTGGTGGTGGCGTGGTGGGCCCAGACCCCGGCGTAGCAGTCGGCCTGGAGCTCCAGCTTCACCGAGGCGCTGTTCTGCCCCTGCCGGTCCTGCCCGACCTTCTGCATGGCGCCGGTGAGGTTCTGGAGGTGGTGGCCGTACTCATGGGCGACGACATAGGCCTCGGCGAACGGGCCGCCGCGCGCGCCGAAGCGGGTGGACAGCTCGTCGAAGAAGCCGAGGTCGAAGTAGGCGCGCCGGTCGCCGGAGCAGTAGAACGGGCCGACGGCGGAGCTCGCCGCGCCGCAGGCGGTGGAGACCCGGCCGGTGAACAGGACCGTCTCGGCGGGCCGGTAGGCGACACCGGACCGGGGCAGCTGGCCGCCCCAGTACTCCTGCAGGCTGTTGGTGACGGCGACGATCCGGCAGTCCTGGCGGCGGTTGGCGTCGGCGCCGGTCCTGCAGGCCTGCTGGACCTCCCCCGCGGTGGTGGTCCGGCCGGCCCCGTCGCCCGACCCGCCCCCGCCGTCGGAGAACCCGAGGATGCTCGGGTCGACACCGAAGAGCACCGCGATCAGGACGGCGATCAGACCGGCCGCGCCACCGCCGATGGCGACCTTCCCGCCGGGAATGCCGCGCCGGTCGTCCACCTGCGAGGTGTCGAGGTCGCCCTGGTCGTCGAACTGCATGCCGGTCCGTCCCTGTGTGCTGCCGACGCCGGGGCGCCGGGCGGCCGACGCCGGCCGCCCGGCCACGGTAGCCGCTGCGCACTCCGCCGCCGGACAGGGACGCGCAGGTCAGAGGCGGTTTCCCGGGACCTGACGTCGCCCGTGACCGGCGGTCGCGGGCCCGTCACTCCGCGCCGAGGGCCGGCCCGGGCGCAGCCGGGAACGCCACGGCCCTGCCCCGCGCCTCCTCCGGGAGGTCCGGCGCCGAGGCGGTCGCCGCCCCGCGGAGCGCGGCGGCGAGCCGGGCTGCGCGATCGGGCCGGGCCGCCCAGACCTCCGGTGCGCGGCCGAGCACCGCGGACGGGAGGTCGCCGGGGTGGAGGTCGCCCTCGGCCGGCGGGTCACGGCAGAGCAGGTCGACGGCGAGCGGCAGCAGGTGCGGCAGCCCGACGTCCTGCCCGATGAGCAGCCGCAGCTCCTCGACGCCCAGACCGGCGAGCGGCCGGCGGCGCAGCGCGTGAACGGTCGCGACCAGCCGCGTGGCACCCTCGCCCGGCTCGGACCACCGGGCGCCTTCGAGTGCAGCGAGGTGTCCCGTCCGGTCGCCCGGAGCACCGCAACCGGCGGCACCCCGGATCCCGGCCCGGTGGTCCTGCCGGACGGGCTCGGGCCCGTCGACCGGTGGGAGGGGCGGGCCGGCGCGGCCGCTCCGGCCGTCGGTGCGGACGGCCCACGACGTGGGTGCGCGGTAGCGTCCGCGCCGGGGGCTACGGTGGCGGGCATGATCACTCATCTGGTCCCCACCTGGGAGGTTTCGGCGAGCGGGGGCGTCGAGACCGCCTGGATCGAACTCGGCGACGGCACGCTGCGCGCCCATGGACGGGTGGCCGGCCTGGTGCCGGCGCCTTACTGGATCGACTACGAACTCGACACCGGGCCCGCCTGGACCACCCGGCGGCTGGCGGTCCGCGCCGCCTCGGCGGAGGGCACCCGGGAGCTGGAGCTGCTGAACGACGGCGGACGGTGGACCGTCGACGGGCGCCACCGGCCGGAGCTGGACGGGGCGCTCGACTGCGACCTCGGCCTCTCGCCGCTGACCAACGCCATGCCGGTGCTCCGCCACCGGCTCCACCGGGAGCCGGGGCGGCACGAGTTCCTGATGGCGTGGGTCCGGGTGCCCGACCTGACGGTGCACCCGTCGCGCCAGACGTACACCCACCTGGGGCCGGCCGGCGACGACGGCGGCGGCGACGCGGCGGCGGCGGCCACGGTCCGGTACGAGTCCGGGGACTTCAGCAGCGACCTGCTGCTCGACCGGCACGGTCTGGTCCTCGACTACCCCGACCTGGCCCGCCGCCACCGACGCCACCACTGACACCACTGACATCGCCGCCACCGTTGCCAGCCGGTGGCCGCCGCACCGGTGCGGCGGCCACTCGGCCTCAGCGGGCGGCGGCTCCGGCCGGTGCCGGGGCGTAGCCGGCCGGCCGGGTGGTGAACGTGCCCCGGCCCTGGGTGCGGCTGCGCAGCGCGGTGGCGTAGCCGAACAGCTCGGCGACCGGTACGACCGCCGTCACCACCGCCGTCCCGCCGCGCGGGTCCGAGCCCTGGACGCGGCCCCGGCGGGCGGCGAGGTCACCGAGGACTCCGCCCACCGCCTCCTGCGGCACGGTCACCGTCACCTCGGCGACCGGTTCCAGGAGCACCATCCGGCAGGCCCGCAGGGCCTCGCGCAGCGCCAGCCGGCCGGCGGTGCGGAACGCGAGCTCCGAGGAGTCCCTCGGGTGGGTGGCCCCGTCGGCCAGGACGACCCGCAGGCCGGTGACCGGGTGGCCGCCCAGCGGGCCCTCGGCGAGCGCGTCCTGACAACCCGCCTCGACCGCCTGGACGTACTCCTTCGGCACCCGCCCACCGGTGACGGTGGACGCGAAAGCGAACCCCCTTCCCTCGTCCCCGGGGCCGTCCAGCGGCGCCACGTCGAGCACCACGTGGGCGAACTGGCCGGCGCCGCCGTCCTGTTTGACGTGCCGGTGGACGTGGCCGGTGACCCCGCGCTCCACGGTCTCCCGGTGGGCGACCTGCGGACGGCCGACGGTCACCTCGATCCCGTTCTCCCGCCGGAGCTGCTCCACCGCCACCTCCAGGTGCAGTTCGCCCAGCCCTGACAGCACCCGCTGCCCGGTCTCCGGATCGGTGCGGACGACCAGCGACGGGTCCTCCTCGGTGAGCCGGGCGAGCGCGACGGCCAGCCGCTCGGTGTCGAGCGAGCGCCGCGCCTCGACGGCCACCGTCACCACCGGCGCGGCGTTGACGGCCGGCTCCAGGACCAGCGGCGCGCCGGGGGCGCAGAGCGTCGTCCCGGTGCGCGCGGCCTTGAGACCGACCACCGCGACGATGTCGCCGGCGACGGCCGTGTCCGATTCGAGGTGGTGGGCGGCCACCCGCATGATCCGGGCGATCCGTTCGGTGCGGCCGGTCCCGGCGTCCAGCACGGTGTCCCCCTTGCGCAGCGTGCCCGCGTACAGGCGCAGATGGCTGAGCCGGCCGGAGGCGGTGACGTTGACCTTGAACACCAGCGCGGTGAGCGGCCCGTCGGGATCGGCGGCCCGCTCCACCTCCCCGGTGTCCGCCGTGCCGCGCACCGGCGGAACGTCCAGCGGCGACGGCAGGTAGGCCGCGACGGCGTCCAGCAGCGGCTCGATCCCGCGGTTGCGGTAGGCCGAGCCGCACAGCACCACCACCGCCTCGCCGCTGCGGGTGAGGTCCCGCAGGGCGGCGGCCAGGGTCGCGGTGGAGAGCGCCGCGTGTTCGACGTACTCCTCCAGGGCGGCCGGATGGAGCCCGGCCACCGCCTCGTCCAGCTGCCCGCGCCGCCGCTCGGCCTCGGCCCGCAGCCCGTCCGGCAGCGGTCCCTCCCGGAAGCCGTCGCCACTGCCGCCGCCGATGCCGCCGGGGCCGTCGTCCCAGGTCAGGGCACGCATCGTCAGCAGGTCGACGACGCCGGTGAAGCCGCCCTCCCGCCCGATGGGCAGCTGGACGGCCAGCGGGGCCGGATGCAACCGCTCGCGGATCGAGGCGACGGCCGCGTCCAGATCGGCGCCGGCCCGGTCCAGCTTGTTGACGAAGGCGATCCGCGGCACGCCGTACCGGTCGGCCTGGCGCCAGACGCTCTCGCTCTGCGGTTCCACGCCCGCGACGGCGTCGAACACCGCGACCGCCCCGTCCAGTACCCGCAGCGACCGCTCGACCTCGTCGGCGAAGTCGACGTGGCCGGGGGTGTCGATGAGGTTGATCCGGTGATCGCCCCAGACGCAGCTGACCGCCGCCGCGGAGATGGTGATGCCGCGCTCGCGTTCCTGCGGGCGGCAGTCGGTGACGGTGGTGCCCTCGTGGACCTCGCCGCGCCGGTGGGTCTCGCCGGTCAGGTGGAGGATCCGCTCGGTGACGGTGGTCTTGCCCGCGTCCACGTGGGCGAGGATGCCCAGGTTGCGGACCGCGGCGATGCCGGCGGCCCCGGTCATGGTGGTCGTGCTACGGATGTCGGTGCTGCGCATGGCCCGGTGCCTTTCGAAGCTCTCGGGAAGTAGAGGGCAGCGCGATTGCGGCGACGACGACGCCCGGCGTTCCGGGCCCGCGTCAGGTCGTCGCACGTCCCCGGTGCCGGCCGCGCAGCGGGCACCGGAAGGACGAGGACACCAGGATCACCTCGAACCGGGACGAGGGAACGACGGCAACACGGCGGTGACGCACGACCGGCCCTCCCTCGACTCATCACGGCGCGCGCCGCCCCCGGAACCCCGGGGCGGCGCGCCTCTGGGCGCCGAGTGTAGGAACCGCCCCGCCCCCGGGTCACCCGGTTTTCCCACCGCCCGTCAGCAACGCCGGTGGGCACGGTGTCCACCGCGTCTCGCGGAGTCGGCCCAGCACCAACGGCGCGGCCGGCGAGGGGGCGGGCCCCCGGCGGTCCGCCGGTCAAGTGGGCGGCCCATGGGCCGTCTCAGCCGTCGGCGCGAGGGTTCGTCCGGCAGGGCGAGCCGGTCGGAGCAGGGGTCTGCCGAACGCCGGCCACCGGCCTGCGCGCCTCCGGAGCCGGCGCGGCCCGCGCGCGGGTGACGCCCCGGGACGGGCGGCCGAGGGCGACGCCGGTCAGGACCAGCAGCAGGCCGGCGAGCTGGAGCGGGCCGAGGGCCTCGCCGGCCAGCGCCGTGCCGAGCAGGACGCCGGTGAGCGGGTTGAGCAGCCCCACCAGGCCGACCGTCCCGGGCGGGAGGCGGCGCAGGCCGGCGAACCAGGCCGTGAAGGCCAGCGCGGTGGCCACCACCGCGACGTAGCCGAAGGCGAGCAGCTCCCGCCCGGTGGGCTCCGGGGGCGCGCCCTCGAAAGCGGCGGCCGCAGGCAGCAGGACCAGTCCGCCGGCCACCAGTTGCCAGGCGGTGGTGGCCAGCACGTCCGCGCCGTCCCGCCAGCGGGCGGCGAGCACATAGCCCAGCGAGGAGAGCAGCATCGCCGCCGCCGAGGCGGCCAGGCCGGGCAGGCTGACCGGTTCGGCCCGGGTCAGCAGCATCAGCGCGACCCCGCCGAGGCCGACCAGCGCGCCGAGCAGATGGGCCCGGGCGGGGCGGGCAGCGGTCAGCGCCCAGGCGAGCAGCAGCATGGCGAGCGGGGAGGCCGCCATCACGGTGGAGGCGACGCTGGTGGCCAGCGACTGCGAGGCGATGTAGAGCAGGACGAAGAACCCCGCGGTGTTGAGCAGCCCGAGCAGGGCCGAGCGCCACCACCAGGCGCCGCGCGGACGGCGCGGGCGCAGCGCCAGCAGGAGCAGGCCGGCGGGCAGGGCCCGTAGGGCGGCGCCCCAGAGCGGACGGTCGGCCGGGAGGAACTCGCGGGTGACGTAGTAGTTGGCGCCCCATGCCACCGGCGCGACGGCGGTCAGCACGACCCACCGAAAACTGGCTTCCATGGAAGACAATATAACTTCCCAGGAAGCTACTGGGCTACGATGGGCGCATGGAGCACAGCCGAGACCACGTCGCCCTCATCCAGGCCGAGTGGCGCCGCGAGCGGCCCGACCTCGACGTCTCCCCGCAGGCGGTGATCGGCCGGCTGCACCGGCTGGCCGGCCGGCTCACCGAGGAGCTCTGCCTGGTCTACGGGCGCTACGGTCTCGGCGAGGGCGAGTTCGACGTGCTGGCCGCGCTGCGCCGGGCGGGCGCGCCGTTCGAACGGGCTCCCGGGGAACTGGCCGCCCACACCATGGTCACCACGGGCGCCATGACCAAGCGGATCGACCGGCTGGAGCGGGCGGGCCTGGTCACCCGACGCCGCAGCGAGGCGGACGGGCGCGGCCGGGTGGTCGCCCTCACCGAGGCGGGCCACCGGCTGATCGACGAGGCGTTCACCGCCCACATGCGCAATGAGCACCGCCTGCTGGACCTGCTCACCGCCGAGGAGGCGACCACGCTGGAGGGCCTGCTGACGGCCTGGCAGCAGCGCCTCGACCACGGGGCGGAGCACCGGGCGGGCCCGGCAGGGAAAACCGGATGATCCCACCGGTTCCCGCACGATAGCGTCGCCGGGTGACGAATCGGACCTGGGATCTCCTCCTGCTCGGTGGCGCCTCCGGCGTCGGCAAGAGCCTGGCCGCCGCGCGGCTCGCGGCCGACACGGGCGCCTTCGTCGTCGAGTTCGACGACGTGGTCGCCGCCGTCCAGGAGCTGACCACCCCGGCGCACCACCCCGACCTGCACCTCTTCGACGACGGAAGCGACGTCGGCGACGGAAGCGACGTCCGCGACGGAAGCAACGTCCGCGACGGAAGCGGCGTCGGCGCCACCCCGGCACAGGACCTGCCGCCGGAGCGCGTGCTGGACCTCCAGATCGCCACCGCCGAGGCACTGGAGCCGGCCCTGCTCGGCGTGGTGCGCAACCGGCTGACCGTCCCCGTTCCCGCCGTCGTCGAGGGCGACTACCTCACCCCGGCCGCCTGCGCCCGCGCGGTCGCGCTGGGGCGGGCGGCCGGGCGGGACGTCCGGGCGGTCTTCCTGCACGAGGGCGACGCCGGCCGGATCACCGCCAACTACGCGGCCCGCGAGCCGGGGAGCGGCGTGCAGGCGGACCGCGCCGAGGTCAGCGCCCGGTACTCGCGCTGGCTCGCCGCCGGGGCCCGCCGGCACGCCCTCCCGGTGGTCGACTGCCGCCCGTGGGCCACGCTCGCCGACCGGCTGGACCGCGCGCTGGAGACGGCCGGCGCCGCCGGCGGTCAGATCAGCGTGTAACCGCCGCTGCGGAAGGTCGAGCCGACGTTGCTGCAGTAGGCGTAGGACCAGACCCCGCCCGACCGGGTCGGCCCGTAGACCACCTGGTTGTTGGCACAGACGGCCCAGGCGTAGTAGCTGCGGGTGCCGTCGCAGGAGGCGCCGTAGCTGACGTAGTTGCTGTACGTCGAGCAGGCCGCCACCCGGGCGGGCGCGGCCGAGGCCGGGACGGCGGCGAGGACCGGGACGGCGAGGGCGGCGGTGGCGACGACGGCCGCGGCCGCGGTGCGGATGCTCATGGTGGTGTTCCCCTCCGGTGGAGCGCGTTGACGAGGACGAGGTCGTGCGCGCTCCACTGTGCGCCCTCGGCGCGCTCCGCAATCGGCAGCAGGACGGGAAACGGCGATCCTCACCGGCCTTGTCCGGGCAGCCTGTTGTGTCATGTTCCCGTGATGAATGGGGCTTTTGTTCGCGTGGCCGAACGGGCCGGTTCACCATCGCGTGGTGTGACGGTCGATCGTGGACGATTGGCTGCCAACGGCCTGGTGATCATGTGCCCGGGCCGCGCCGTTCACGGCACCCCACGCCGCCGACCGCGTCCTGCGCTCGCACCGGCGGCACGCACATCCCGTAGCAGTACGAGGAGCTGAACCACCGATGTCACCGCCCGTCACCCCCACGACGACCACCCCCGCCACCACCCCCCGCCGGCGCCGGCGCCCCGCCGCGGCGCTCGCGCTCTGCGCGCTCGTCGCCGCCGGCCTGCCCGCGCTCGCCCCCGCCACCGCCTGGGCCGCGCCCGGCGGACCGGCGGCTCCCGGCGCGGGCGGCACCGCCGCCGACCCCGGCCTGGTGCTCGACCGCCCCGGCGAGTCGGTCGTCACCCGGCGCGACGTCACCCCGATCGCCCCGGGGCTGACCATGACCGCCTTCGACCGGCTCGGCAGGAGCGGCTGGATCCGCGGCAAGGTGCTGGTCGCCGACCTCGCCACCGAGGGCCTGAGCGTCGACTACCTGTCGTCCGGCCAGGTGACGACCCGCCAGACCGTCACCGAGATGGCCCGGGGCGCCGGCGCGGTCGCCGCCATCAACGGCGACTACTTCGACATGAACGCCTCCGAGGCCCCGCTCGGCGTCGGCGTCTCCCGCGAGGACGGCCTGATCCACGCCCCCATCGAGGGCTGGAACCAGGCCGTGACCGTCGGCACCGACGGCCTGGCCCGGATGGCCGAGGTGTTCCTGGAGGGCCATGCCGCCCTGCCCGGCGGACGCGAGCTGACGCTCAACGGCGTCAACACCTACGGCCTGCCCGCCGACGGCGTCGGCCTGTTCACCCCGGCCTGGGGCAAGGCCTCCCGGGCCAAGGTCGCCGACGGCTCCTCGGAGGTCGTCGAGGTGGAGCTGCGCGACGGCCGGGTCACCGCCGTCCGCGACCAGCTGGGCGGCGCCGTGCCCGAGGGCGCCACCGTGCTGGTCGGCCGGGAGGCCGGCGCCCGCGCGCTGCGCGAGCTCAAGCCCGGCGACCAGGTCTCCACCGGCTACCGGCCGCGCGCCTCCTTCGGCGAGGTCGCGGTGGCGGTCGGCGGCTACCAGGTGCTGGTCCGCGACGGCGTCGCCATGCGGCCCGGCGAGAACGACGGCAACGAGCTCAACGCCCGCACCGCGGTGGGCTTCTCGGCCGACAGCAAGCGGATGTACCTGGTCAGCGTGGACGGCCGGCAGGCCGACAGCCCCGGCATCAGCCTGCCCGACCTGGCGGTGCTGATGCGCGACATGGGCGCGCGCAACGCGCTCAACATGGACGGCGGCGGCTCGGCCGCGATGGCCGCCCGGCTGCCCGGCACCGCGCAGGCGGGCACCGTCAGCAGCCCGTCCGACAACGGCGGGGAGCGCGCCGTCGCCAACGGGCTCGGCCTGTTCTCCGCGCCGGGCTCCGGCCAGGTCAAGGGCTTCCGGGTCCGCCCGGCGGAGTCCGTGGACACCGCGACCCGGGTCTTCCCCGGCCTGCACCGCACGGTCCGCGCGCTGCCGCACGACGAGGCCTTCGGCCCGGTGACCGGCGCCACTCCGCCGGTCCGCTGGTCGGCCGGCAAGGACACGGCCAAGGACACGGCCGAGGACGCCGCCAAGGACGCGTCCAAGGACGGCGCGGCGGGCAGCGGCACCGTCGAGGTCTCCGGCAAGGGCACCGAGGCCGTCGTCACCGGCCGCGTCTCCGGGCCGGCCGCCGTCACCGCCGCCGCCGACGGCGCCCGGAGCGGCACCCTGCCGCTGACCGTGCTCGGCGCGCCGGTGCGGATCACCGCCGGCACCGACCCGATCGGCCTGGAGAGCGCCGGCGCCACCGCGAAGATCGCCGTGACCGGCTACGACGCCCAGGGCCACGCCGCCCCGGTCGAGGCCGCGGACATCACCGTCACCGGCGGCGCGGGCGTGGTCGAGACCTCCACCGCCGAGGACGGCTCGATCGCCCTCAAGGCGCTCGCCGACGGCACCTCCGCCACCCTCAAGCTGACCGTGGGCGGCCTGGAGAGCGCCGTCGCCGTCACCGTCGGCATGACCGAGAAGCCGTTCGCCGACTTCTCCGACGCGGCCGCCTGGAAGTCCGGCAACGACCGCGCGCCCGGCGGCGGCGTCGCCCCGGCCGCGGGCCACGACGGCGGCAAGGGCCTGCGGCTGAGCTACGACTTCACCCAGTCGACCGGCACCCGCGGCCAGTATGCCATCGCCCCCGAGGGCATCGTGCTGCCCGGCCAGCCGCGCTCGATCTCCATGTGGATCGAGGGCGACGGCAAGGGCGCCTGGCCGCGCATCCAGTACCGCACCGCCGCCGGCGTCACCGCCAACCTGGACGCGCCGATGGTCACCTGGACCGGCTGGCAGAAGGTCGAGTTCCCGATCCCGGCCGGTGTGCAGTACCCGCTGACCTTCCAGCGGTTCCGGCTGATGGAGACCGGCGCGGCCCGGTCCTACAGCGGCGCGCTCACCCTGGCCGACCTGCGGGTCGAGGTGGCGCCGGACGTCGAACTGCCGGTGCGCCCGCGGGTCACCGACCCGGTGGTGCTCACCCACGGCACCGTGGACGGCAAGCCGCTGCGGGTCGCCGTGATGTCCGACGCCCAGTTCATCGCCCGGGCCCCGGAGAGCGACATCGTCCAGGCCGCCCGCCGCACGCTGCGCGACATCGCCGCCGCCAAGCCCGACCTGCTGGTCATCGCCGGCGACCTGGTCGACGAGGCGAGCCCGGCCGACTTCGCCCTCGCCCGCAAGGTGCTGGACGAGTTCGACCGGCTCACCGGCCGCAGCATCCCCTGGCACTACGTGCCCGGCAACCACGAGGTGATGGGCCCCGGCACCATCGACAACTTCAAGGCCGCCTTCGGCGAGACCAGCGAGGTCTTCGACGTCAAGGGCACCCGCTTCATCACCCTGAACAGCTCGCTCGGCTCCTTCCGGGCCGGCGGCTTCGACCAGATCGCCAAGCTGCGCAGCACCCTGGACGACGCCGCCAAGGACCCGTCGGTCACCGGTCTGCTGCTGTTCGACCACCACCCGACCCGCGACCCGCTGCCCGACCAGGGCAGCCAGCTCGGTGACCGCAAGGAGGCCGCCCTGGTCGAGCAGTGGCTGGCCGGCTTCCGCGCGGGCGGCAAGTCCGCCGCCATGGTCAGCGGCCACGTCGGCGCCTTCCACGCGAGCAGCGTCGACGGCGTCCCGTACCTGATCAACGGCAACTCCGGCAAGGGCCCGGCCGCCGAGCCGGACCGCGGCGGCTTCACCGGCTGGACGATGCTCGGCATCGACCCGGCCGCCGGCAAGGTCACCGACCCGTACGCGGTGCCGGACGACGCCTCGGCCTGGCTGCGCGCCGAGGTCCGGGCCCGCGCCGACGCGGTGCAGCTGACCGCCCCCGAGTCGCTCGGCCTGCTGGACACCGTGCCGGTCAGCGCGACCTTCACCCAGGACGGCGAGCGGACGGTGCCGGTCGCCTGGCCGGTCACCGCCCAGTGGGGCGGCCAGGGCGTGCACATCGGCCCGGCCGCCAAGGCCCCGCACGGCGCCGTCGCCGCGTACGACCCGGCCACCCGCACGCTCACCGGCCTGCGCCCGGGCGGCGCGACGCTGACCGTCACCGTCGGCGGCGTGACGGCGGAGCGCAAGCTCACCGTCGGCTCCGTCCCGGCGTGCACCACCACGCTGCGCGGCGCCCAGAAGAAGCTCGCCGTCACCTCCGGCGTCACCTGCCTGGACGGCGCGACGGTCACCGGCCCGGTGCTGGTCCAGCCGGGCGCGGCGCTGGTCGCCCACGGCGCGACCATCAAGGGCCCGGTCTCGGCGCGCGGCGCGGCGGCCTTCGTGCTGACCGACACCCAGGTCTCCGGCCCGGTCTCGGTGAGCGGCTCCACCGGGCAGGTCGCCCTGCTCTGGTCGACCGTCGACGGCCCGGCCCACCTGGCGCTCAACACCGGTGGCACCGCCGTCGCCGGCAGCACGGTGCGCGGTCCGCTGGACTGCTCCGGCAACACCCCGGCGCCCGGCAACGGCGGCCACGGCAACACCGTGAGCGGCCCGAAGGGCGGTCAGTGCGGCGCCCTGTGACGCCGCCGGCCCGTCCCTGCCCCCGGCCCGTGCGGCCGCCCCCGTCTCAACGGCGGGCGGCCGCACGGGCCTTCGGCGTTCCTGCGACGGCTCGGAGCCCCCGGAGCCCCTCGGTGTCCGCGCGGTCAGCCGGCCCGTCCGTCGTGGGCCTCCCGGTGGGCCAGCACCTCCGGCATGTTCTGCTCGGCCCAGTCCTTGATCGCCCGCAGCAACGGCAGCAGCCCGGCGCCGAGCGGGGTGAGGGCGTAGTCCACCCGGGCCGGGACGGAGGCGGTGACCGTGCGGGTCAGCAGGCCGTCGCGCTCCAGGCCGCGCAGGGTCTGGGTGAGCATCTTCTCGCTGACCCCGGCGAGGCGGCGGCGCAGGTCGCTGTAGCGCTGCGGGCCGTCGGCCAGGGCGTTGACGATCAGACTGACCCACTTGTCGCCGATCCGTTCCAGCAGCTGCCGGGCGGGGCACTCGGCGAGGTAGGCGTCGTAGTCGGCCCGGGCGGCCGAGCGGCGCTGGGCGGCGGTCGTGGTCGCCATCGGCTCTCCTCTCGGTGCGGTACGCACTCCCGGGTGCGTCCTTCCTTCCGGAGAGCAACTCTCCTTAGGTTGGGGGCCGTTGGCAAGCCCCGCCCGCGTTGGAGGCGGGCCCCGCTGGAAGGAGAGCGCGATGCGCGCCGTGGTCGTCCGCCGGTTCGGCGGTCCGGAGGTGCTGGAGCTGGTCGAGGTACCCGTCCCCGAGCCCGGCCCGGGCCAGGTACGGGTGCGGGTGGCCGCCGCCGGGGTCAACCCGGTGGACGCGGTGACCCGTGCCGGGGTGCTCGCGCAGGCGGGGCTGATGGCGCCGCGGAAGACGGTCGGGATCGGCTGGGACGTGGCCGGCACGGTGGAGCGGCTCGGCCCCGGGGTGTCCGGGTTCGCGGTCGGGGACGCGGTGATCGGGCTGCGCGACCGGCTGGACGTCCCGCTCGGCGCCTACGCCGACGCCCTGGTGCTGGACGCCGCCGCGCTCGCCCCCGCGCCGCCGGGCGTGCCGGCCGTCGCGGCGGCGACCCTGCCGCTCAACGGGCTCACCGCCGTCCAGGCGCTGGACCTGCTGGACCTGCCGGCCGGGGCGACGCTGCTGGTCACCGGCGCGGCGGGCGCGGTCGGCGGCTTCGCCGTGCAGCTGGCGGCGCGGCGCGGACTGCGGGTGGTCGCGACGGCGGACGAGCGGGACGCCGCGGCGCTGCGGGAGCTGGGCGCCGAGTGGCACGTCCCGCGCGGCGCCGCCGATCCGGCCGCCGAGGTGCGCGCGCTGGTGCCCGGCGGGGTGGACGGCGCGCTGGACACGGCGCTGCTCGGGGTGGCGGCGCTCGGCGCGGTGCGCAACCGGGGGTCCTTCGTCGCGGTGTCGGCGGGCGCGGCGCCGCCCGGGCTGCGCGGCATCCGGGTGGCCCACGTCTGGGTGGCGGCCGACGGCGCGGCGCTCGCCGGGCTCGCGGCGCTGGCCGCGCACGGGGAGCTGGCCCTGCGGGTGGCGGACACCCTGCCGCTGGAGCACGCCGGGTCCGCGCACCGCCGGCTGGCCCGGGGCGGTCTGCGCGGGCGGCTGGTCCTGGTGCCCTGAGCCGAGCGCGTGGTCCGCCGGGCCTCGGTGGCCTGGCATGATCGCAGGATGAACGACCGAATCATCGCCGCCTGTGACGGGGCGGCCAAGGGGAACCCGGGCCCGGCGGCCTGGGCCTACGTGGTGGCCGACGGTACGGGCGCGCCGCAGCGCTGGCAGGCCGGTCCGCTCGGGCACAGCACCAACAACGTGGGCGAGCTCACCGCCCTGGAGCGGCTGCTGACCGCCACGGATCCCGCCGTGCCGCTGGAGGTCCGGCTGGACAGCACGTACACCCGCGACGCGGTGACCAAGTGGCTGAAGGGCTGGAAGCGCAACGGCTGGAAGACCGCCGCGGGCAAGCCGGTGGCCAACCAGGAGCTGATCCAGCGGATCGACGGGCTGCTGGAGGGCCGGGAGGTCGAGTTCGTCTACGTGCCCGCCCACCAGGTGGACGGCGATCCGCTGAACGCCATCGCCGACAAGGCCGCCAGTGACGCCGCGCGCACCCAGGAGGCGGCCGGCGGGACCGCCGCCGACCTGCCGGTACCGGACCCGGTGGCGAGCTCCCCGGCCCGGACCCGGCGCGCCCCCGCCGCGGCGGCCGCCAAGCGCCGCCCCGCCGGCGGTTCCGGCGGTTCCGGCAAGGCGCCGACGCTCGCCGCCCGCTTCCCCGGCACCTGCCCGTGCTCCCGCCCGTACGCCAAGGGCGACAAGATCACCAAGGTCGGCAGCAGCTGGGGCCACCTGGAGTGCGCGGCCACGCAGTCCTGAGGCCGGCCCGCCGGCCGCTCAGGACGCGTCGGCGCCCCGGCCCGCCCGGCGGACCCGCAACCGGGCGACGGCGGCCGTCGGACCGACCGCGCCGCCGACCCCGAGCTCCGCGGCGCCCTCGGCGACCAGCCGGCCGAGGCCGGGGACCGTCCAGCCCCGCCCGTGGAGCACGGCCAGCAGCACCACGCCGCCGCAGCGCCCGACCAGCACCGTGACCACCACGGCCGCGCGGATGGGCAGTTCGTGCTCCGCCACGGCCGGATCGTTCGTCCCCCGCGTGTCCATGGCGGCGAGTCGCAGGTCGGAGACGCCCCCGGGCGGACCCCGCCGATCGGCCGCTTCGGCGGGCCGGGTCAGCGCCGGGTCAGCGCCGGGCGTGGTGGGTGTCGCCGACGTGCTCGCCGGTCTCGTGGTCGGGGAAGCTGACGGCGAGGGTGACCCGGTACTCGAAGACGTCGTCGCGGTGGCCTGGGACCCGTGCCCAGGCCAGGGAGTGCACTTCCGCCTCGGGCGCCTGCCGGCACCAGGCGGCGGCCTCCTCCAGGGCGCGGGCCGCCGACCGCCCGGTGCAGACCACCGCGGTGTACGCGGCCACCGAGAGGTCGCCGCCGCCCCGGCCGTCCCGGGAGGCGGACCGGACGGCGGCGGCCGCCCGGGTCAGGTCACGGGCGAGGTCGTCGACCACCCGGGGCGGCGCGGGCAGCACGGCCGGGGCCTCCACCACGGTCTCCGGCAGGTTGGTGCTCATTCTCAGGGCCTCCGTCCCTCTGGCATCCCCTTGGTCGCGCGCCCCGCCCCGTCCGGGATCCGCATGATCACGGCTCAGGATGCCGGGCCGCCGTTCCTGGCATGACCACTTTCACCAGAACGTCACCCGTCCGGGGAAGACGCCGTCCCGTGCTCGACACCGGCCCGGCGCCACTGGTATTGCGAGGTCCTCCGCATCCGGGCAGGTCAGCTCGGCCCGCCCCGGGCGCCGCCGGGAGCCCGGCCGCACGTGCGCGTACCACCCCCGTGCCCCGGACCGCCGTCCCGGGCGCCCGGGCGCGCCGGTCCCGCGACCCGCCGCCCGTGACCTGGCTGTCCAACTCCCGTAGCGTGAACGGGAAGTACCGAACCGCCCCGGACCGTAGGATCCTGCCACGCCGCCGTCCGCCGCACCGGCGGACGCCATCGGAGGGGGTTCCATGGACCGCAGGTCTCCGCTCACGTCCGTCCGCCGGTACGGCCGGCTGTCCGCGCTCGCCCTCGCGGCCGTCGCGGTGGCCGGCTGCTCCTCCTCGGGCGGGGGCTCGACGACGGCCGCCTCCGCGCCGCCGAGCACCGCGAGCAGCACCCCGGGCAGCCCCGCCGCGAGCAGCCCCGCACCGGCCACCACCAAACCGGCCACCACCGCGCCGCCCGCACCCGTCCCGACCGCCACCACCGCGCCGACCACCGCCGGCAACCGGCCCGAGGACGCCTGCACCCTGCTGGACTCCCCCCAGGTGATCGGCATCGTCGGCACCGGCGGGCCGTTCACCGGCACCCACTTCTCCCCGAAGGACGGCAAGCCGGTCTGGGGCTGCACCTGGGGCTCCCGGCAGTCCTACGCCGACATCCGGGAGATCGACCCCGCCCTGTTCACCTCGCTGCGGACCGACCCCGAGTTCACCGCCGCCCGGGTCCCCAGCAACGGTCAGGACGCCTACCTGCTCCGCCGCAAGGACGGCACCCGTCCCGAGGTGAACTTCCTCGCCGCCGACGGCCGCGCGTACTCCGTCGAGGTGGTCAAGGACCGCGGCCCGGGCGACGACGTCAACGCCGAGGCCGAGGCGGGGGCCGCCACCGAGCTCGCGCTCCTGCTCTCCAAGAAGATCTGACACCGGGCCGCGCCGCCGCCCGGCGCAGCCGGTTCCCCCCGGGGCGTGAACGGAACGGGCACGATGGTGCCGGGCGGATGCGGGTGCGAGACGGTCGTTCGCACAATGACGCCACGGCGCCGTTCTCCCGTACTCCCCCGACAGCCAAGGCGGATCGCATGAGCCGATCTCACCCACCCGCGCGCCCCACCGGACCGGCCTCGGCGCCGGGCTCCGCCGAACGATCCCCGGTCACCACCACGTCCGCCCGGCGAGCCCGGACCTCGCGGACCGCGGCGGCCCTGCTCTCCGGGCTGACCCTGCTCGCCCCGGCGCTCGCCGCCGGCGCGCTCGGCGGTTCCACGCCCGCCCGGGCCGACAATCCGACCGTCTCCGGCAACGCCCTGCGCACCGCCTGGGACGCCGCCGAGCCCGGACTCGCCCCGGCCAAGGTGTCCTCCGCGGACTTCGGCCGCCGCTGGTCCACCGCCGTGGACGGCGCGGTGTACGCCCAACCGCTGGTGGCCGGTTCGACCGTGGTGGTCGCCACCACGACCAACCACGTCTACGGCGTCGACGCGGCCGACGGACGGATCCGCTGGCAGCGCGCGCTCGGCACCCCGGTGGCCTCCTCCACCGCCTGCCTCTCCCCCGCCACCGGTGTCGTCTCGACGCCGGTCTACGACAAGGCGAGCGGGACCGTCTACCTGGTCTCGAAGTCCGACGAGAGGGGCGCGCACTTCTCGGTGCACGCCCTGGACGCCGGTTCGGGCGCCGAGCGCGCCGGCTGGCCGGTCGCCGTCCAGGGCTCGCCGGTGAACAGCCCCGGCGTGCCGTTCGACCCGGCCACCTCCGCCCAGCGGGCCGGACTGCTGCTGCTGGACGGCGCGGTCTACTTCGGCTTCGCCTCGGACTGCGGCGCCGGCACCTACGTCGGCACGGTCGCGGGCGTCGACACCGGTACCCGCGAACTCACCCTCTGGTCCACCGAGTCCGGCTCCGCCTCGCAGAACGCGGGCGTCTGGATGAGCGGCGGCGGCCTGGTCTCGGACGGCCCCGGGCGGATCTTCCTGGCGACCGGGAACGGCGCCGGCGAGGGCTCCTCCCCGCTGAAGGGCCCGGGCGAGCGGCCCGGCGGCCACTTCGCCGAGTCCGTCGTCCGGCTGGGCGTCAACAGCGACGGCAGCCTCGCCCCGCGGGACTTCTTCAGCCCCAGCGACAACCGGGCGATGGACCACGGCGACATCGACCTCGGCTCCGGCGGCCCGGCCGCCCTGCCGGCCGGCTTCGGCACGGCCGCGCACCCGCGCCTGATGGTGCAGGCCGGCAAGGACGGCCGGATCTTCCTGCTCGACCGCGACCGCCTCGGCGGCATGGGGCAGGGCCCGAACGGCACCGACGCCGTGGTCGGCACCACCGGCCCGTTCAAGGGCGTCTGGGGCCACCCGGGCGTCTGGGGCGGCGACGGCGGCTACGTCTACCTGGTCGAGAACTACGGCTCACTGCGTGCCCTCAAGTACTCGGTGAACGCCGCCGGGAACCCGCAGTTGACCAGTGCCGCGACCAGCCCCGAGGGCTTCGGCTACGCCTCCGGCTCCCCCGTCGTCACCTCCGACGGGACGGCCACCGGCTCGGCCCTGGTGTGGACGGTCTACTCGGGCACCGGCCCGGGCGGCCAGAACGGCGAACTGCGGGTCTACGACGCGCTTCCGGTCAACGGCGCGCTCAAGCTGCGGCGCAGCTTCGCGCTCGGCACGGTGACCAGGTTCTCGGTGCCCGCGACGGACGGCGGGCGGGTGTTCGTCGGCACCAAGGACGGCCACCTGCTGGCGTTCGGCCGCTCCGCCTGACACCGCGGCCGTCCCCGGCGTACACCTGACAGACCCCGCACGGCCCACTCGACACGGTATGGCCCGACCGGCACACTCGACACCGGTCTTCCCGCGCGGGTCCGGCCCGCGCGGGCCCGTCGCGTCACTCGTTCGAGCGCGATTGTCACGCGATCGCGCGGGTTGGACCGGCGGGCGGGCCGGGCGGCTCGTAGCGTCCTGCTCCAGGGGCCGCCGGGCCCCGGAACCCCCCGAACCCCCACTTCACCGAGGAGGGCAACTCCCATGAAGTCCACGCTCGCTCCCCAGCTCCCCGCCACCACCGCCGGCGCCGCGCCGTCCGCTCCGGCGGCCCCGGCCAAGCCCGTCTGGTCCGCTCCGGCGGTGGAGTGCCACCGCACCGGCGCCGAGGTCACCGCGTACGCCGCGCGGACCACTCGGTGACCCACGCCCCCACCAGCGCGTCGAGCCGCGAGGAGTTCGCGGCCAGGCTGTACGGCCTGCGGGGACGGTACTGGGACACCCACCCGTTCCATCTGCGCCTGCACTCCGGCGGCTGCACGCCGCCGGAGCTGCGGCGCTGGGTCGCCAACCGCTGGTACTACCAGCTGGTGCTGACCCGGAAGAACGCCGCGATCATCGCCAACTGCCCGCTGCCGGAGGTCCGTCGGGAGTGGACCCGGCGGCTCGGCCAGCAGGACGGCCCGCACGAGGGCGAGGGCGGGCTGGCCGACTGGCTGGTGCTCGCCGAGGCCGTCGGCCTGACCCGGGCCGAGGTGCTGGACGAGCGGCACGTGGCGCGCGGCGTGCGCTTCGCCGTCGACGGCTACCTGCGCTTCTGCCAGACCCGCCCGTGGACCGAGGGGGTGGCGGCGGCGCTGACCGAGATGTTCTCGCCCGACCACATGGCGGAGCGCGTGGTCGCCTGGCGGAAGCACTACGACTGGATCGACCCGGCCGGCTACGCCTACTTCGAGCACCGGATCCCCGACGCCCGCCGGGACAGCGCGCGGACCCTGGACCTGGTGCTGGACCACTGCGTGACGGCCGAGCAGCAGCGGGCCGCCGTGGACGCGCTCGCGTTCAAGTGCGAGGTGCTGCGCGCGATGCTCGACGCCGTCGACTACGGGCCGGAGACCGCGGCCACCGCCGGCACCGCCGCACCGGTGGGGACCGCGGTTCCCGCCGGGACCGCCCGGTGAACGCCGCACCCGCCGCCGCGGCCCCCGGGCTGCGACGCGGGGTGCGGCTGGTCGAGGACCCGGTCCGGCAGCAGGCCGCCCTGCTCTACCCGGAGGGCGTGCTGCTGCTCAACCCGACCGCCGCCGCCGTGCTGCGGCACTGCGACGGCGGGCGCGACGCCGCCCGGATCACCGCCCGGCTCGCCGAGGAGTACGAGGGCGTGGACGCCGGCCAGGTGCTGGCGCTGCTGGCCGACCTCGCCGAACGCCGGCTGCTCACCCTCGACGGCACCGGATCGCCGGCCGACCCGTACCCGGCCGCCGGACTGCCCGGCGCCGCCGCCGGGAAGCGGGCGCCGGCCCCGCTCGGCCTGGTCGCCGAACTCACCCACCGCTGCCCGCTGCAGTGCTCCTACTGCGCGAACCCGGTGGAACTGATCCGGCAGCGCGACGAGTTGGACACCGAGCAGTGGCTTCGCGTCCTGGACCAGGCACGCGGCCTGGGGGTGCTGCAGGTGCACCTCACCGGCGGCGAACCGCTGCTCCGCCGCGACCTGGCCACCATCGTGGCGCACGCCCGCGAGCTGGGCCTCTACACCAACCTGATCACCAGCGGACTGCCGCTGGACGCCGAGCGGGCCGCCGAGCTCGCCGCGGCGGGCCTGGACCACGTCCAGCTCTCCGTCCAGGACGCCGATCCGCTGCGGGCCGACGCCGTCGCCGGGCTGACCCGGCTGACCGGCCCCACCGGCCACGCCCGCAAGCTCGCCGCGGCCGCCCTGCTCACCGGCGCCGGCCTGCCGCTCACCGTCAACGCGGTGCTGCACCGCGGCAACCTCGCCCGGCTCGGCGCCATCGCCGACCTCGCCGTCGACCTGGGCGCCGACCGGGTCGAACTGGCGCACACCCAGTTCTACGGCTGGGCCTGGGTCAACCGGGCCCGGCTCGCGCCCGGCGACGAGCAGGTCCGACGGGCCGAGCGGGACGTCGCCGAGGCCCGGGCGCGGCACGGCGACCGGATCGAGATCACCCATGTGGTCGCCGACCACCACGGCGGCACCGCCAAGCCGTGCATGAACGGCTGGGGGAACGAACAGCTGGTCGTCGCACCGGACGGCGCCGTGCTGCCCTGCCTGGCCGCCGCCCAGCTGCCGGGCCTGACGGTGCCGAACGCGGTCACCGACGGGCTGGCGGCGAGCTGGCACGACTCGCCCGCCTTCAACCGGTACCGCGGCACCGACTGGATGCCCGAGCCGTGCCGCAGCTGCGAACTGCGCGAGCAGGACTTCGGCGGCTGCCGCTGCCAGGCCTACCAGTTCACCGGCGACCCGGGCGTCACCGACCCGGCGTGCCGGTTCTCGCCGCACCACCACCTGGTGCGGGAGGCGGCGGAGCCGTCGCCGGAGCCGACAGCGGAGCCGGTTCCGCGCCGGTTCACGGCAGCCGTGCCGCCACTCCCGCCCGTGCCACCCGTGCCGCCCGTCCCCGACCCGGCGTGAGGAGCCCGCGCTGAAGATCCGGATCCTCGGCACCGCCGCCGGCGGCGGCCTGCCCCAGTGGAACTGCGGCTGCACGGGCTGCGCCACCGCCCGCCGCACCGGCGCCGTCCGCGCCCAGGACTGCCTGGCGATCAGCGCCGACGGCGCCGCCTGGTACCTGGTCAACGCCTCCCCCGACCTGCGCTCCCAGCTGCTCGCCGCCCCCGAACTGGCACCCCCGCCGGGCACCCGGGCCACCCCGCTGCGCGGCGTCCTGCTCACCAGCGGCGAACTGGACCACGCCCTGGGCCTGGTGACCCTGCGGGAGGCTGCCGAGCTGACCGTGCACGCCACCGCGCCGGTCCGCACCGCGCTCCACGAGGCGTTCCCGGTCGCCCCGCTGCTGGCCCCCTACACCAAGGCGCACTGGCACACCGTCACCGCGGGCCGGCCCGTCGAACTGGCCGGCGGGCTGGTCGCCGAGGCGCTGGCGCTCGGCGGCAAGCGCCCCCGGTACGCCGCCGACCCGGCCGGCCTCCCGGCGGGCGACCCGGCCGGCGAACGGGCGGACTGGGTGGTCGGCTACCGCTTCACCGAGGCGGGCGGCCGGGCCCGCGCGGTCTACGCACCCGGCCTCGCCGCCTGGACGCCCGCCCTGGACCGGGCGGTGGCCGACGCCGACGTGGTGATCCTGGACGGCACCTTCGCCACCGACGACGAACTCGCCGAACGCACCGGCGGCGCCCGCACCTCGCGCGGCATGGGCCACCTGGCGGTCGCCGACTCGCTCCCCCACCTGGCCCGCCGGCCGGGCCCGCGCTACCTCTACACCCACCTCAACAACACCAACCCGCTCGCCCACCGGGGTTCGCCGGAGGCCGCCGCCCTGGCACCGGCGCTGGCGGCGGCGGGCGCGGCCGTCGCCGAGGACGGGACGCTGCTGGAACTCTGACGCCTCCCCGGGCCCGGGCCCGCCCCGCCCCGCCCCGCCCCGCCCGGCTGACCGTGTCCGGTCGAACCCGTCCACCGTCCGTTCACCGAACGGTGGCGCCCGGTACCGCCCTTCGCCACCAGGGGCGTGTCGGATCGTCGTGATACTAATCATTCCGATAAAAGAACAGTCACGCACCGGCAGGCACGATGGTGACAGCCCGTCCGTTCCCCCGGGGACCGGACGGTGACGGGAGGGGCACGGCATGGTGAGCAGGAACAGCGAGGCCACGCGGGACGGCGGGAAACCCGCCGCGGCCGGGGCACGGCAGGGGGGCCGGCCGGCCGGCCGCCGGCTGCGGCTCGGCAAGCGGGTGACCGGGATGCTGGCGGTGTTCACCGCCCTCGCGGCGCTGACGGGTTCGCAGACCGGCCTCGGCTTCTCCCCGGTCGCTGCGGCGGGCACCGCGGACACCCTGCCCGGCCGGGCCTCGGTGGGCGGCGCGGCCGACGGCAGCACCGCCTCGCCCCTCCTCCCCCGCACCGACGGCATTCCCGGTGTCCCCGGCACGCTCGGCATCGCGCCGGTCGACGGCGGCGGCACCCTGCCGCTGGCCCAGCCGCCGCTCGCCCCGCTCACCTCGCCGTTCGCCGACCCGCTGCGCGGCGGCCCCGCCCTGCCGCAGACGGTCTTCGCCGCCTACCGCAAGGCCGAGGCGGCGCTCGCGCTGCGCTCGCCCGGCTGCCACCTCCCCTGGCAGCTGCTCGCCGCGATCGGCGAGGTCGAGTCCGGCCAGGCCGGCCGGGGCGCGGTCGACGCCGCCGGCACCACCTACCGCCCGATCCTCGGCCCAGTGCTGAACGGCGCCGGCTTCGCCGCGATCGCCGACACCGACGGCGGCCGCTACGACGGCGACGCCGGCTGGGACCGCGCCGTCGGGCCGATGCAGTTCATCCCCTCCACCTGGGCCTCCTACGGCGTGGACGCCAACGGGGACGGCAAGGCCGACCCGAACAACATCTTCGACGCCGCCGAGGCGGCCGGCCGGTACCTGTGCGCGGGCGGGCGCGACCTGTCCGACCAGGCCCAGCTGGACCGGGCGGTGCTCGGCTACAACCACTCCTCCGAGTACCTGCGCACGGTCCGGAACTGGATGGCGCACTTCGGCAACGGCAGCCCGGTCACCACCCCGGACCGGCCGGGCACCCCGACCCCGCTCGCCCCGCTGCTGCCGGTCACGCCGCCGAGCCCGCTCGCGCCGGTGACGCCGGGCGCGGGCACCGGCCCGACCACCACGACGCCGTCCGGAACCCCGTCCACCACGCCCACCGGCACCCCGAGCGGCGCCCCGTCGCCGAGCCCGACGCCCTCCGGCTCGCCCTCGCCCTCCGCCTCGCCCTCCGCATCCCCGTCCGCGAGCGCCTCGCCGTCGGAGCAGCCGAGCACCACGCCGTCCGGCAGCGCGAGCCCCAGCGCGACCGCGACCCCGACCGGCACGCCCACGACGCCGACCACGACGCCGTCGGGCACCCCGACCGGGACCCCGTCGACGAACCCGACCGGCACCCCGAGCGCCACGCCGACGGAGACGCCCACGGAGACGCCCACCGGCTGCGCCACGCCGACGGGCGCCCCGACCGGGACCCCGAGCGCGAGCGCGAGCCCGTCCGCGAGCGCGAGCCCGTCGGCCACCCCGAGCGCGACGGCCACCCCGACCGGCCCCGGCTGCCCGACGCCGGCCACGACGCCTTCGGGCGCGCCGTCGGCGGCTCCGTCCGAGACCGCCGGCCCGAGCTCCTCGCTCTCCCCCTCGGCCGCCGCCCCCTCGGCGCGCTGACCTGCCCCGGCGGCCACCCTCGGCACGGCTCGGCCCGTCCCCGGTTCGTCCGGGAGACGGGCCGACGCATGCGCGGGCGACCGCCCGTCAGCCGCCCTCCGGCTCGCCGTCCCCGAGGTCCTCGCCGTCCTCCCCGTAGACGATGCCGGCCGCGCGGTCGCGCTGCTCCTGCACCCGCAGCGGCACGTCCGGGTCCCAGTCCGAGGTGCGGGGCAGCTCCGGCCCGTCCGGCCCGAGGCGGACCACCGGCTCGACCCGGACCAGCCGGAAGCGGCGGTGGGCGGCCCGCACCTCGACGGCCCGCTCGGCGTCCAGCCGGTCGGCGGCCTCCGCGTACCGGGCCAGCTCCTCCGCGCCGAGGTCCGGGTCCAGGCGGGGCGCGAACTCCCGCAGATAGGCGGCCAGGCTGTCCCGCGCGCCCTGCGGGGTCTCGCAGGCGCCGGTCATCGGCCCCCAGCGGCCGTCCCGGTGCTCCGCGACGGCGCAGTGGGCCGGCAGGACCATCACATTGGGGTAGAGGTGCGAGGCGAGCCGGGCCTCGGCCCGGACGTCCTCCGGGATGAACCGCCCGGTCGGCACCAGCGCCGTCATGTCCAGCCGCAGGATCCCGTCGACCAGCGTGACGCCGGCCGCCGGGTCGATCACGAAGCCCGCCACCCGGGAGGGCAGCCGGTGGGCCTGGCCGACGGGGGCCGGGTCCGGGTCGGTGGGGCGGGGCGGCTCGATGCCGTCCGGGCCCGAGCGCAGCACCTGCTCGGCGCGGAAGACCCGGTAGTCCCGGCCGGCCACCGAGATCTCGTCCAGCGCCTCCCACTCCAACCGCTCGTAGGCCGCGGTGTAGGCGGCGCGCTCCGCGTCGCCGAGGGTCCGGGGGGCGGCGAGTGGCGTGCCGGGCTCGGCCAGGGCCCAGGCCCGGAAGGTGTGGCCGAGGTCGTCCCGGGCCGCCTGCGGGGTGGTGGCGTGGAAGTGGAGGATCCGCCAGGCGCCCGTCCCGGTCCGCTCCAGGCTGCCGAAGACCGGCGGCATCATCATCAGGTCCGGGTACTTCTCCCGGGCTGCCCAGGCCTCCAGGCCGGCCACCGCCGCCACCGGGTCGTCGGTGTGGGTGACCCGGATCGTGAGGTGTTCGGGCAACTGCGCGGAGTCATCGTCCATGCGGCCAGTGGTAGCGGACCCGCGAAGAGCGCCGCAGGGTAATCGCGGAACTCCACCCGACCGGGCAGAACCGCTTCCCGGACCGGCCGGCCGGGGTGCCGGCCGGCCGGTCCGGGACGCCGTCAGAGGTGCTTGACCAGCTCCGGCATGAGGTCCTGGAAGGTGCGTCCGCTGGCCGGCTGCCCGATCGCGGTCATCTGCCAGCCGCCCGCCGAGCGCTGCACCTTGGCCATGATCTGCGCGGTGTACGCGCCGCCGCCGGTGAGCGTGTAGCGGGCCAGCTCGGTGCCGGTCTGGGTGTCGACCAGCCGGCAGAAGGCGTTCTCGACCTCCTGGAAGGTCTGCCCGGTGAACGAGTTGACGGTGAAGAGGATCTGGTCCACCTCGGCCGGTACGGAGGCGAGGTCGACGGTGATGGTCTCGTCGTCCGTCGCGTCCCCGGCGCCGCCGGTCAGGTTGTCACCGCTGTGCCGCACCGAGCCGTCGTTGCTGGTGAGGTGCTGGAAGAAGACCACGTCGACCGGCTTGCCCGCGGCGAACAGCACCGCCGAGGCATCCAGGTCGATGTCCTGACCGGCGAACAGCTTCGCGAGGAAGCCCTTCTTCTGCACGGCGCGCCAGCCCAGGCCCATCCGCACCACGCCCAGTCGGCCTCCGCCCGGCTTCTCCAGGCTCAGCTTCTGACCCTTCGCCAGCGAAACGCTCATCGCGCCCTCCTCGTTGCTCACCTGCGCGCCTCGAATCTACAGCACTGTAGATCTTTCCCGCGCCCCGCGTACGCCCTCGTCCCGGGACACCTGCATACCCCGCGGGCGCGCCCGGGAAGCGGATCCCCCGCCGCCGTGGCTCAGACCGACCGCTCCAGACGGACCAGCGCGTCGACGGCCTCGGCGTCGCCCACCGGACGGCGGACCCGCTCGGCGCGCACGGTGCGCAGCCCGGCGCCGGCCAGGTCAGCCAGGACGTCCTCGGGGGTGAAGAGCACGGCCGGGTCCTGGGGGCCGCCGGTGCCCTCGGTCAGGTTGCCGGAGTCGTGGCCGACCACCAGCAGGGTGCCGCCGGGGGCGAGGGCCCCGGCGGCGCGGCGCAGCGCGGCCCGGCGGTCCTCGGCGGGGAGCTGGAGGTAGGCGACGAGGACCAGGTCGTAGCCCTCCGGCGGGGCCTCGACGGCGCGGGCGTCGCCGTGCCGCCAGGTGAGGCGGTCGGCGACCTCGTCGGGCAGCGCGGCGGTGAGCCGTTCGGCGCGGCCGAGGGCGACGGTGGAGAAGTCCAGGCCGGTGACCTCCCAGCCCCGCTCGGCGAGCCACATGCTGTTGCGGCCCTCGCCGGCGGCGAGGTCCAGGGCGCGTCCGGGGGCGAGCCCGGCCAGTTCGCGGACCACCCAGCGGTTGGGCTCGGTGCCCCAGACCAGCTCGCTCGCGGCGTAGCGGTCGTCCCAGGCGCGGCTGTCCATGACCCGTTCTCCGTTCGACGCGGGACCTCTCGGGAGGCCACCGTACCGGTCCGGCGCGCGTCGCACCGGTCGTGCGGCCGCCGACGGTCCGCCCACCGGACACCCTTGACGGCGAATATTGGTCCAGTCCAATCTGTGATGTCGTGACCGCGACGGCCTCCGGGCCGGCCGGCGCCGCACATCCGCACGCCCTGCCGCATCCTGCCCTGCCGCACGTGTACACCCGACCGCGCGCCCCCACAGCGCCCGGTCCGGCTCCCCCGGCCCACCCCGGGCCATCGCACCGCCGGAACCCCCACTCCTCCGGAGGACCACCGCATGCACGACCGTGTCATGTCCGCGCGCCCCGCCGAGCGCCGGAGCGTAGCTCCGCGCCGCCGGGCGCTCGCGCTCGCCCTGGCCGCCACCCTCAGCACCGGCAGCGCCGCCCTGGCGCTCTCCTTCAACAGCGCCTCGGCCGCCGCCGTCAACCTGCTCGGCAACGCCGACCTCGAGACCGGCACCCTGGCCGGCTGGACCTGTGCCAACGGATCGGTCGTCACCACCCCGGTGCACGGCGGGAGTTACGCGCTCAACGGCGCCGCCTCGGCGTCCGACACCGCGCAGTGCCAGCAGACCGTCGCCGTCCAGCCGAACACCACCTACACCCTGGCCGGCTGGGTCCGCGGCAGCTACGTCTACCTGGGCGCGACCGGAACCGGCGTCAACGCCCAGACCTGGGCGCCCAACGCCACCGGCTGGACGCAGCTGAGCACCACCTTCACCACGGGCGCGAACACCACCTCGGTGAACGTCTACACCCACGGCTGGTACGGCACCGGCGCGTACCAGGCCGACGACCTCAGCCTGACCGGCCCGGCCGGCCCGACCGGCACGGCCAGCCCGACGGCGACCAACAGCCCCACCGCGACCAGCAGCCCGACCGCGACGAACAGCCCCACGGCCACCAACAGCCCGACGGCCACCAACAGCCCCACCGCGACCAACAGCCCGACGGCGACCAACAGCCCGACCGTGACGCCCACCGCCACCTCGACCGGGACCGGCCCCACCGGGGACGGCAAGGTCACCACCCCGACCGGCGTGACCGTCACCAAGGTCACCCACAACGCCGTGGTCCTCAAGTGGCAGCCGTCCACCGCGACCGCCGGCGACGCCCCGGTCGCCTACAAGGTGTACGCGGGCGACCAGCTGGTGGCCACCTCGATGGGCACCTCGGTGGCGGTCAGCTCGCTGCTGCCCACCCGCGGGTACACCTTCACCGTCCAGGGCTACTCCGGCACCCACGCCTCGGCCCAGTCCGCCCCGGTGAACACCACCACCGCCGCGGCGCCCGCCAACAGCCCGTTCCGGGCGGCCTACTTCGACCAGTGGGGCGTCTACGAGAACGCGTACCACGCGAAGAACGTCGACACCAGCGGCGCGGCCGGCAAGCTGGACGTCATCAACTACGCGTTCGCCAACATCCACCCGACCAACCTGACCTGCTTCCAGGCGGTCAAGGCCTCGGACTCGGCGAACGAGAACAACCCGAACGCCGGTGACGGCGCCGGTGACGCCTACGCCGACTACCAGGCCGACTACAACGCCGCCACCAGTGTGGACGGCACCGCCGACACCTGGGAGCAGCCGGTCAAGGGCAACTTCAACCAGCTGCGCCAGCTGAAGGCGAAGTACCCGAACCTGCGGTTCACCATCTCGCTCGGCGGCTGGACGTACTCCAAGTACTTCTCGGACGCGGCCGCCACCGACGCCTCGCGCAAGAAGTTCGTCTCCTCCTGCGTCGACATGTTCCTCAAGGGGAACCTGCCGGCCAACGTCGCCGGTGACCCGGCGGGCGGCGCGGCCTCGGCGGCCGGCCTCTTCGACGGCGTCGACATCGACTGGGAGTACCCGGGCTCGGCCGGCGGCCACACCGGCAACCACTACTCCCCCGCCGACAAGCAGAACTTCACCCTGCTGCTGAAGGAGTTCCGCACCCAGCTGGACGCCCTCGGCAACGCCCAGGGCAAGAAGTTCCTGCTGACCGCGGCGCTGCCCAGCGGCCAGGACAAGATCGCGCAGCTGGAGACCGACAAGATCGGCGCCTACCTGGACTACGCCGACATCATGACCTACGACATGCACGGCGCCTGGGACGCCAAGGGCCCGACCAACCACCAGGACCCGCTGCACGACAGCCCGGCCGACCCGACCACGCCGATCACCCCGGGCAACCGCAAGTACAACGTCGACACCACGCTGGCGGCGTACACCACCGGCCTGCCGGAGTACGGCATCTCGGGCGGCTTCCCGGCCAACAAGATCGTGCTGGGCGTGCCGTTCTACTGGCGCGGCTGGACAGGTGTCCCGGCCGGGAACAACTTCGGCCTGTACCAGAGCGCGACCGGCCCGACCCCGGCCAAGCCGCTGAGCGCGGAGGCCGGCCTGGCCGCCTGGAAGGAGCTCAACGCGACCGCCGCCAACACCCACTGGGACCCGGTGACCGAGTCCTCCTGGGTGTACGACGGCACCAACTTCTGGACCGGTGACACCCCGCAGGCCGTCCAGGCCCGCGGCGCGTACGCCAAGAGCAAGGGCCTGGCCGGGATGTTCGCCTTCTCCCTGGAGAACGACGACGCCTCCGGCACCATGCTCAACGCGATGAGCAGCAGCCTGAACTGACGCCCTGACGCCCGCGTCAACGGCCCCGGTGGGCCGGCCGGTGGTGGTGCACCGGCCGGCCCACCGGGGCCAAGGAGGTTCTGCGGGGCCTGCGGGGCCTGCGCGGCCCACGGATCCACGGCGTCGGCTCAGTGCTCCGGCACCGGGTCGACGCCGCCGCCGCGCCGGGCCGCGCCCGGGCGGCAGCGCAGCAGCCGGCCCGCGGTGAGGCGGGCGCCGCGCAGCGCGCCGTGCCGGTGCAGCGCCTGGACGGCGTAGGTCGAGCAGGTCGGGGTGTACGGGCAGCAGGCCGGACGCCCGGGGCTGATCTCGGTCCGGTAGTGGTGCACCGCGCCGTACAGCACCCCGGCGGCCAGGCCGCGCGGCGGGGGCGCGGCCGGGTCCGTGCGCTGCGCCGCCACGCGCCGCGTCCGGCCGCCGCCGAGGGCGAACCGGAGGCCGGCGGCCATCATCACCGGGAAGAGGGCGAGCAGGCAGGGGCCGTCGCACCCGCCGCCACCGCCACCACCGCAGCCGCCACCACCGCCGCCGCCGCTGCAGCCGGACGGGAGGCAGTCCTCCGGGTCGTTGTCCTTCTTCTTCTGCTGCCCGTGCCTGCGCAGGTACGCCTTCCACTCCTGCTGCCGGCGCTTGCGCCGGCGCCGTTCCTCGGCCGGCAGCCACCACCAGGCGCGTCCAGGGTCCTGGGTGGTCGGGAACTGTTCGCCCTGGGAGGGCTCTTGACGGGACAACGCTGGCGGTTCCTCTCGGCGCACGCACGCCGGGGCCGACCCCCAGCGGCTCGATCAGACTATCGGAGGCCGCGGGGACCAGCCCCGGGAGGAACGTTCAGGCGCTCAGTCGCTCCCGCCACCCAGGTGCGGGAACAGGTCGGTGAACGTCTGGGTGGTGACCGAGACGCTGCGGCCGAAGGGGTCGTCGAAGTCCCAGATGAGGAACAGCAGGAAGGCGATCAGCGCGCTGAACGCACCGGCCAGCAGCAACTCCCGCCGGGAGCGCCGGATCTGCAGGGCGAACACCATGCCGACCGTCACCACCGCCCCCACGATCAGGCCGAACCAGACCACCCCCGGCATGGTCGGGCCGGCGTTCTGCCCGCGCGCGTTGCGGGCGTCGTCGGCGATGCTGATCCGGTCCATGATCGGCTGGTAGGCCTGGGCCTCCAGGTCGGAGACCGGGGCGCGGGTCGCGACGTCGGTGCGCAGCTTCTCCAGCAACTCGGTGCCCCGCTCGGAGATCTCGCCGTGCTCGCGCATGTACGTCCACTCCACGTCCACCACGTAGGAGACGTAGGCGTCGACGTCGGCGCGGACCTGCTCCCGGAACTCCACCGGGTAGATCTGCGCCCGCTCGCTCACCTCGTGCAGCGACTGCGCCTCGCGGAAGACGTCGTCCTGCGCCACGCCGCGCGCCTCCCAGACACCGGCGATGGCGAGGCCGAGCACGATCGCGTAGACCACCCCGATCATCATCGTCATGTACTCGATGACGTCGGGCGTCTCGTCGGTGTCCTCGTCCGCACCGGCGCGGCGGTGCCTCAGCAGCACCACCGCCACCACGACGGCGCCGGCCGCCAGCATGGCGATGGCCAGCGCCAACCACTCGGACATGGGAACTCCTTTCTCGGTCGGGGATCGACAGGGTCGATCGAAAACAGTCGGGACCGTTCGTCGGGCCGGGTGCGGTCCGACGAACGGGAAGCGAAGGGGGAACGGGAAGGGGGAACGGGAAGGGGAAGGGAAGACAAGGGAGACGGCGTCAGGAGCCGCTGGACCCGACGGACCCGCTCGATCCACGGGAGCCGCCGCCGGCGCGACCGGCCCGGCCGCGTGGCCGCAGGGCCGCCGCCGCGAGCACGGCGGGCACGGTGACGACCAGCATGGTCCGGGTCTGCGAGCCGCCGTGGTGCCGCTCCGGTGCTTGGACGGGCGGGGCCTGCGGGACGGGCCGCAGCGTCGGGGCCGGGCGCACCGGGCCGGGCGCCGGGGGCGTCGGCACCGCGCTGGGCGGCGGCGTCGGCGCGGGCGGTTCGGGCGCGGGCACCGGGGGCGGCGGGACCACCGGCGCGGGCTGCGGGGTCGCCGGTCTCGGCGGCGGCGTCGGGGTGGGAGCGGGGGCCGGCGGCCGGGGCGACGCGGGCGGCGGGGTGGGCCGTGGCGTGGGCGACGGCGGAGCGGGCGGCGCCGGCGGCACGGGAGCCGGACTCGGTGGCGGCGTCGGCACCGGCGCGGCGGTGGGGGTGGGCGTCGGCGTCGGCGTCACGGTGGTGCTCGGGGTGGGCGTCGGCGTAGGCGTGGGAGTCGGCGTCGCGGTGGGCGTCGGCGTCGGCTTCGGCGTGGGGCTCGGCGACGGGCTCGGCGACGGGCAGGGGTGGTGGTGCGTCGGCTTGGGCGGCCAGGGCTTGGTGGGCCACGGCTTCGGGGGCTTCGTCGGCGGGTGCGGGTGGTGCAGGATGCCGGAGAGGTCGACGCCCACGCCGACCGCCACGTCCACGTCCACCTCGACGTCCACGCCGTCCCGCCCGACCCCGACCGCGACGCCCGCCCCGGTGTGGACGCAGGTCTCGACGACCGGCCCGGGCGGCCACCCGCCGCCGTGCTGGGCCCCGGTGGGACGGGCCGCGGCCGAGCCGCTCACCAGCGCGCAGAGCGCCGCCACCCCGGCGGCCGCGCCGGCCAGCCGGATCCGCCGCGCGCGCGGGCCGGGGACACCGGGCCCGGCGGCGACGGTCGCCCGGCTCCGGCCCGCCGTCACGACGACCCGTCCATCGGTATCCGCCGGGGCGGCTGGGGCTGCGGCATGGGCTCCGTGCACCTCTCGTGTCGGCAGGAGGTCGGCCGCGCCGGGAGGGGGCCGACACCGGACGGCCCGCCGCAGGGGCGGGCCGTCCGGTATCCGGTTGAACGATCATGCGGTGGACCGGTTACGCCCGGCCCGGGGCGAGCCCTCCGGGGACGGCCCGCCCGAGCGGCGCCTAGCGGCGCCCGTGCGCGATCTCGACGTTCTCCAGCACACCCACCGCGTCCGGAACCAGGATCGCGGCGGAGTAGTAGGCACTCACAAGGTAGGAGATGATCGCCTTCTCGTCGATCCCCATGAACCGGACGGAGAGGCTCGGCTGGTACTCGTCCGGGATGCCGGTCTGGTGCAGGCCGATGACGCCCTGGTTGTCCTCGCCGGTACGGATGACCAGGATCGAGCTGGTGTTCTCCTTGCTGATCGGGATCTTGTTGCACGGCAGGATCGGAACACCGCGCCACGCCGGCACCTGCTGCCCGCCGAGGTCGACGTGGTGCGGGTAGAGCCCGCGCGCGTTCAGCTCGCGGCCGATCGCGGCGATGGTCCGCGGGTGGGCGAGCAGGTAGTCGGGGTCACGGCGGCGGTTGAGCAGCTCGTCCAGGTCGTCCGGGGTGGGCGGGCCGGAGTGGGTCTGGATCCGCTGGTCGAAGTCGGCGTTGTTGAGCAGACCGAACTCCGGGTTGTTGACCAGCTCGTGCTCCTGGCGCTCGCGCAGCGCCTCGATGGTCAGCCGCAGCTGGTGCTCGGTCTGGTTCATCGGCTGGTTGTAGAGGTCGGCGACCCGGGTGTGCACCTTGAGCACGGTCTGGGCGACGCTCAGCTCGTACTCGCGCGGCTTGAGCTCGTAGTCCACGAAGGCGCCGGGGAGCTGGTACTCGCCGTGGTGGCCGGCCGACATCGCGATCTCGGCCTCGCCGCGCTCGTTCTGGGCCTGGAGCGGCAGCGCGAGGAAGGCCTCCAGGTGCTGCTGCAGGGCGGGCGAGTTGTCGCGGATCTGCTCGAAGTCCCGGCGCGGCAGCGACAGCACGGTACCGGCGGTCACCGTCTTGGCGGTGAACTCCCAGACGGCGCCCGGGTCGAGCACCGCGTGCTCGCCGAAGCGGTCGCCGTCACCGAGGACGCTGACCACCGTCTCGTCACCGTACTTGCCGGTGCCGATCTGGTTGATCTTGCCGTGCGCGATCAGGTAGATCCGGTCCGCGGGCTCGCCGCGCTCGGCGAGCACCTCGCCGGGACCGAAGTCGCGCTGCTCGCAGCGGTCGGCCAGCGCGGTGAGCACCTCGTCGTCCTCGAAGCCGCGCAGCAGGGCGAGCTCGCCGAGCTCCTGCGGGATGACCCGGACCTCGGAACCGGTCTTGATGAACTCGACCCGGCCGTCGCCGACGGTGTAGGTCAGGCGACGGTTGACCCGGTAGGCGCCACCGGCGGCCTGCACCCAGGGCAGCACCTTGAGCAGCCAGCGGGAGGTGATCTCCTGCATCTGCGGTGCGGACTTGGTGGTCGTCGCAAGGTTGCGGGCAGCGGCCGTCGTCAGGCTGGACTGCTGGGCCACCTGCGGTGTCTCCGGGGTGGTCGTCTCCACGGACATCGGCAGGGATCTCCTTCGTGTGATCGGGTCACGCCGACCCGTCGGACGGCCGGCGACAGCCGGTGGGTCTGTTTCGACGGATCATCAGATACGCGTATCGGTGGGAGTTTTGGCGGCCTTCGCGATGCGGTGCGCCCCGCTCGGGCGATCCATCGGAACCCTAGATCACCAAGGCCCGGGCAACCCCGCACCGCAACCGAGCGCCCCCCGATAGGGTGAATCTCTCCGATCGGAAGGTTTGAATCCGGAGACCGCGCCTGACCGGCGCCGCCAGTCTCTGCGCATGCGAATCACCCAGACGTAGGAACGATTCACCCCACCCGAACGGAGGGGCGTGAAGGTCCGCGCCCCAGCCCGCGGGGCGCGGACTCGTCGCACACCCGTTCGAGGATCGAACGATAATCGAACACCTTCCGCGACGGTCCCGGCTCGGACCAGCGCGGGCAGCGCGGAGATCTTGCTCGAACGGCAAGCCGGTGGCCGCTCCCCGCGGACCCGCGGGCAGGCTACCCTCGGTGTCGTGGCGGCCCGTCAGGGGGAGTCGGAGGCAGGTCCGTCGCGCCCCGGTCGGCGCGGGCGGAGCGACCCCGGCGCGGGTGCAGTTCGCGCCGGTGCGCGATCCACCACAGCCCGCTCACCAGGACCGAGAGCGCGATCAGGACCAGGGCCAGGACCGGCCAGCGGCTGTCGGCGAGCCGGATGTCGGCGACCAGCAGGACCCCGATCGCCGCGAGCGGGACGAACAGCGCCACCAGGACCCGGACCGCGCCCGCCACCATCCCGGCGTCGGCCCGGGCCGGGCGGACGGCGGGCCAGTCGGCCGGCTCCCCGCCGAAGTGGAAGGCGAGCCCGCGGGCGGCCAGCCGGTCGGTGGCCCGGTTGTAGGAGAACGCCATGTAGGGGATCCAGATCAGCGGGGCGACCATGCCCACCAGGAGCACCAGGGCGAGCAGCCCCCACTCCCCCGCGGTCCGCCACCGGGACGGCGGCGGGACGACGTCCTCACTGGTGAGGCCGAGCAGGCGGGCCATCCGCCACAGCAGCGAACCGAACCCCCGCAACCGGCCGCTCCGCCCCTCCTGGGGCGGCGGGCCGGCCGCGAGGGCCCGTTCGGCGGAGGCGAGGTCCGGATGGGCCCCCTGGAGGACGAGCAGTTCGGGGGCGCGGGCCCGGTCGGTGGGGTCCTTGCCCGACAGGGCGGCGATCTCCAGCAGCATCTGCCCCTGGGCCAGCAGCGCGGTGCAGAAGGCGAACGGGGCCATCCAGAGGAACGGGCCGGCGACGAACGCGCCCTCGCTCTGGCTGACCCGCCGGGCATGGTCGACGGAGCGCTGGGCGAGGTCGCGCTCCGGGACGTCCGGGCGGGCCTCCCGGAGCGCCGCCACCCGGCGGGCGGCGCGCGGCCCGCGGTGGCGCACGCCGAAGACGGCGAGCAGCTCCGGCATCCGGGCCGGATGGGCGCGCATCGAGCGCATCAGCTCGGCCAGGGGGGCACCCTCGGCGCCCTCGGGCCGCTCCGGGCGGCCGGGCTGTACCGGGTCCCCGGGGTCCGGGTCTGTTGTCGGGGCCACGTCCGTCCCACCGCTCCGCCGCGCGCTCCGGCCGCGCCCGGGCCTTCTCCCAGCGTAGGCGTGGCCTCGGAGGTCCCGCCTGTCAGGCGATCTCGAAGCCGTGGCGGACCCGGTCGAAGCGGGCGGCCGCGAGGTCGTCGGGGGTGATCCAGAAGGAGACGTTGACGCACTCGCCCCAGTCGGCGTCCAGCACCGCGCTCTCCAGCTGGAGCAGCGGGCGGTGGCCCTCGGGGCGGCCGGTGTCGGTGTCGCACCAGCCGAGCACCCGGGCGGTGGGGCGGGGCAGCTGCTCGGCGAGGTCCTGGGCGAGGTCGAGGGCGATCAGGAAGTCGTCGGGGAACAGCCGCTCCAGCTCGCGGTCCTGGTAGGACGGGGCGGACAGCGCCCGGGTGGCCCGGACCGGGACGGCCGGGACGGCGGGCGTGCCGTGCTCGGCGGCCGGCGCGGGCCGCGGCGGCGCTCCGGCGGGCACGTGCAGGACGCGGCAGCCGCGGCCGGTGAAGTCGGCGAGCCACTCGTCGTGGAAGAACAGCAGCAGCCCGTCGGCGGGCAGCGGCCAGTCGCCGGCGTCCGATTCGGCGTCCGGGCCGGGGCCCGTTCCGGGGGCCGCGAAGGCCGCGGCGAGCGCGGCGCAGTCGAGCTCGGCGAGCAGCTGCATCGGGCGGCCGGCGAACTCCGGCCAGGCCGTGTCCTCCGGTAGCGCGGGCAGCCCGCCGAGCCGTCCGACGGCCTCCCCGTCCGCGACGTCCGTGTCCGTGCCGCCCCCGTCCGCGTCCGCCTCCGGCGCCGGTTCGAGGGCGAGGGAGGAGCGGAACAGCCCGTGGACCAGGGGCGCCAGCCGCTCGCCGGCCCGGGCACGGATCAGCTCCGCGACCTCGCCGGGAATCGGCGGCACGCCCTCGCCGGGGGCGGTCGCGCGGGTGTCGGTCGTCACGAGTTCGGCCATGCGCCAAGCCTTTCACGGGGGTCCGACAACGCCGGGTGAATGTCCCGGCCCGGCGACGGCGAAGGCCCCGTCAGGCGCCGCTACGGGGGCGACCGGCGCCTGACGGGGGGTCATGGCGGGGCGAAGGGCCGGGCAGGTCAGGCGCAGACGACCTCGTTGCCGGGGACGGAGAAGATGCCGGAATCGTTGGCCGTGCCGTTCGCGTACTCGTAGTAGAGGTAGGTGTAGAAGTCGATCCGCGCGCCGTTGCCGCAGACCGAGTCGGTGCCGATCGAGTACGTCAGCGTGACCGTGGTGGTGGCGCCGGCGGCGACCGGCACGGAGTGGTGGACCAGGCCGCTGGTGGCACCGGTGTCACAGCCGGTGACATTGCCGCCGCAGGCGGAGAAGGCGTACTTCAGCCCGGTGTTCAGGGTGGTGCCGTAGGTCGGCTGGATGGACTCGTAGACGAACTGGGCGTCCGTGTCGTGCGGATTGGTCAGGGTCAGCGTCAGGGTGACGTCGGAGCCCGGGGTGGCGGTCGCCCTGTCGACGGAGACGGACAGCACCGGGGTGCCGGCCTGGGCGGGGGTCGCCGACAGCAGCAGGGCGACGAGGAAGGCGAGGACGGCGGGGAGGCCGAAGCGGCTCAGCAGTGATGTGCGCATGCCCAAGGAGCGTAGGCGGCCGTCCGGGGCGCCGGTGGTCCCCTCCGCACCGGTCCGTACCGGCGGATGACCGGCGAGCGGACGCCGGGACCACTACCCTCCGGTTCCCCCGCCGCCGGGCGGCCGGCCCCCTACCCTCCCCTTCACGTCCGCCCGCGCCGGGAGGCCGGCCCGTCAGAGCGGTGGCGGCAGGATCGCACAGAGGGCCTCCAGCGCCGCCTGGTAGGCGTGGTCGGGCGGGGTCGCGTAGCCGACCACCAGGCCGTCCACCGCCGGCATCGCCTCCGGGGCGAGCAGCGGGTGCCGGAAGTCCGCCAGCCCGTCCACGGCCAGCCCCCGGTAGGCGGCCGCCTTGAGGACCGAGCGCTCGGTGCCGGGCGCGAGCCGGAGCACCGCGTGCAGTCCGGCCGCGATCCCGGTGACCTCGATGTGCGGGGCCCGCTCGGCCAGCGCGCCGACCAGCCGGTCGCGGCGGTCGCGGTAGCGGCGGCGCATCCGCCGCACGTGCCGGTCGTAGCCGCCCGAGTCGATGAACTCCGCCAGGGTCAGCTGGTCCAGCGCGCTCGCCCAGCCCTCGCGCTCCCCCTTGGCGGCGAGCACCCGGTCCACCAGGTGGTCGGGCAGCACCATCCAGCCGAGCCGCAGCGCGGGGCTGAGGCTCTTGCCGGCCGTGCCGAGGTAGACCACCCGCTCCGGGTCCAGGCCCTGCACCGCGCCGACCGGCTGCCGGTCGTAGCGGAACTCGCCGTCGTAGTCGTCCTCCAGGACGAGCCCGCCGCGGCCCCGCGCCCAGTCGATCACCGCCGCCCGGCGGCCCGCGTGCAGCGGTCCTCCGGTCGGGAACTGGTGGGCCGGGGTGAGCAGCGCCGTGCGGACCTCGTCGTGGAGGGCCAACGCGCCGACGCGGGCGCCGTGTTCGTCCAGCGGGAGCGGGACGGCGGTGACCCCGGCGGCGGCCAGCAGGCCGCGGTGGAAGGCCAGCCCGTAGCCCTCGACGGCGAGCGGGCCGGTGCTCCGGGCGGGCAGCACGGCGCGTGGGCCGTCGAACAGCAGCCGCAGCGCGTGGGCGAAGCCGGAGCAGATCACGATCCGGTCCGGGTCGGTGCGCACCCCGCGGGCCCGGGCGAGGTAGTCGGCGAGGACGTCGCGCAGTTCGCGCCGGCCCTGCGGGTCGCCGGGCCCGAACGCCTCGTTGGGCGCGGCGGTGAGCGCCCGGCGCCCGGCGGCGAGCCAGGCGGTGCGCGGGAAGGCGGCGGCGTCGGGCTGACCCTGCCGCAGGTCGTGGTCGGGGCGCGGCGGGCGGGAGGAGCGGCGGGCGCGGTTCGCGGCGACGGGTTCGGCCCGTTCGGCGACGGCGGTGCCCGAGCCCTGGCGGGCGGTGAGCCAGCCCTCGGCGACCAGTTCGGCGTAGGCGTCGGCGGCGGTGTTGCGGGCGATGCCGAGGTCGGCGGCGAGCGTGCGGTACGGCGGCAGCCGGGTACCGGGGGCGAGCCGTCCGCTGCGGATCGCCTCGCGCAGGGCGGTCATCAGGGCGGACCGGCGGCTGCCGGCGGCGGGCAGGTCGAGGTGCAGGTCGGTGCCGGACGGGCCCGCGTCGCAGCGGGTGGCGGCGGCGGTGGCGCTCACGCCGTCCGTCCGGCAGCCGGGCCGGTGGGCCGGCCGGGCGGCGGAACGCGCCGCCTCGTCCGCTCCGGCGGGACGGCGGCGGGATGTCCGGGGCGGATCGACCGAGGTGTCCGTCATGGTCACGCACCCTATCGCCGGGCCCGTGCGGGTCCCGGGGCCGGGCCTGCCGCCCCGGGGCCCGCGGTCCGCCGGACACGGCCGGTCGCCCGCTCGGCCGGTGTTCGGCGGCTGCTCGGCCGGGGCTCAGTCGATGCGGACCGAGTCGACGATGTAGGAGCGCACGTCGTTGCGGGTGCGCTCGGCGAGCGCCGAGTCGGTGGAGTAGGCGCTAACGGACAGCCAGATGTTGCCGGACTGCGGGACGCAGACGATGGTCGCGATGACGTCCGCGGTGCCGCCGATCACCTGGTAGTCGCCGTCGCCGGCGAGGTCCCAGACCTGGAAGCCCTGGCGCAGCAGCGCGGTCTGCGCCAGGCCGAGGCAGTCGGCGAGGGTGTCGTTCTTGGTGAAGGTGCCCCAGTGTGCGTACATACGGGTCTCCCGTTCGTGCCGTGGTGGCGGCGGGGCGGCCGGGGTCGTTCGGCCCGGTGCCGTCGCCGTGCATCGAGGGTCGGGGAGCGGTGGTCCCGGGCGCACGGGGCCGGGGTCCCGTTCCGGCCCGGGTCCGACCCGGTTCCGGGGCGGGACACCCGGGCGGGTGCGCCGCACGGGTGCGCCGGACGGGTGGCGGCGTTCCTGCATCGGTGTGCGTTCACGACTGTGTTCGGGTGATCCGATGGTCGGATCGTGTCGTCATCAGCGTGTCGGCTGGCTATTCCTTCGGCATGACCAACACCAGGAAGTACCTGCTCGCCGCCGGTCTCAGCACCGCGCTGGCGGTCCTCTCCGCCGGCCCCGCCTTCGCGGGCGACTGCGACGAGTCCGGGCACCACGCCCCCGTGCACCACTCCCCTGGGCACCACGAGTCCGGGCACCACGAGTCCGGGCACCACTCCCCCACGTCCTTCCAGGGTGGCGGCACCACCTGTATCAACGAGGGCGGGGCCTACGCCAGCGGCGTGGTGGCCAACTCACCGGGCGTGCTGTCCGGCAACCAGATCCAGATCCCGATCAGCATCCCGATCAACGTCTGCGGCAACGGCCTGTCCATCCTCTGACCGACGGCCGCCCGCGCGCCGGCGCCGAGCCGGCGCTCCCCCTCCGCACCGTCAAGGGCTGCGGTCCCGGAAACCCGGGGCCGCAGCCCTCTCCTTTTGTTCCCCGCGCGCCTACGGGACCACCGTGACCGGCCAGCGGCCCGCCTTGACCAGCCGCACCGCGACCGAGCCGATCACCCGGTGCCCGGCCTGCTCGGAGGCGCCGACCACCACGCCGTCCGCCCGCAGCTCGTCCGCCAGCCGCGCCAGCCCCGTGTACGGGTCGCCGCGCACGGTCAGGAACCGCCAGTCCACCTGCCAGACGTCGCGCAGCCGGTGCTCGGCCTCGCGGAGCGCGGTGAGCAGCTCCTCGGCGATCTCCCGGGTGGTCTCCTCGACGGCCGCGCCGGCCAGGGCGGTGGCCGCGCCCAGGACCGGCTGGATGTAGGCGATCGCCAGGGTGGCGTTCTGCCGCCGGGCCAGCCCGGCCGCGTAGGCGGTGGCCCGCCAGGAGGAGTCCGAGCCGTCCAGGCCCGCCAGGATCATCCTGGGACCGTCGGTGCCCAGCTCGAACCCGGCCGGGGCGACCGCCGCCTCCCGCTCCCCGCCGTCGAAGGCCGCCTCGTCCCGCTCCGCATCGCTCTCGTTGCTCATGCGCCGAGGCTATGCCGGACACGCCGGGTGACGGCACGGGGCACGGCGGGTGAGGCCTGTGGTCCGGGCCACCCGGACCGCCCGCGCCGGTCCGCCGGAGGGGCCGATTCGTGCACGGCGCGACGGGGGGCCGTCACTCGCCGTCGACCGTGTGCGCGGCCTCACAGGGCCCCGGACGTGGCCCAGGCCACTTTCGCCAGAGGTTTGATCTTGAAAATAGGGACATTTGCCTTCAAATCAGCCCATTTTCTTGATCCTTACTACCAGTAACCCCGCTCTGACGTGGCTAAACCTGCGATTCCTTGAAACGACCCCCCAGCCCCCGTAACTTCGAATGCGTTGCACCGAGCAAGCCGCTCACCAGGGCCTCACCGCCCGGGAGCGAATGCGGTGCCGAACCACGCGAACGACGTGTCCCCGAAACCGACGGCCTTCCGAGGGCCTGGTTCCGCGCGCTCGCAAACCCTCTCCGAAAGGAAACCCATGACCTTCCGTAACGAGACCACCGCTGCCACCACCACCACCGCCACCAAGCGTCGCAACCGCGTCCGGATGGCTCTGATGGCCGGGGCGCTCACCGCCCTGCCGGTGGCCGGCCTCGTCGCGGCCAACAGCGCCTCCGCCGCTCCGGTCTCCGTGTGGGACAAGGTCGCGGCGTGCGAGGCCACCGGCAACTGGGCCATCAACTCGGGCAACGGCTTCTACGGCGGCCTGCAGTTCACCTCCAGCACCTGGGCCGCCTTCGGTGGCACCGCCTACGCCCCGCAGGCCCACCAGGCCACCAAGGCGCAGCAGATCGCCGTCGGCGAGAAGGTCCTCGCCGCGCAGGGCCCCGGCGCCTGGCCGGTCTGCTCCGTCAAGGCCGGTCTGACCAAGTAGGACCCCCGCCTCCCCCTCCCGGGGAGCGCCACGACCACGCCGCTGCACTCGGCCGGGCCCGCGAAGGGCCGGCCGGAGTCCAGCGGCGTCGTGCGTTGCGCACCGGGCCCCCTACCCGGCGGGTCCGGGGCGGGCCGGCAGCGGCAGCGGGATCGCCGGCAGGCCGTCGAGGCTGGTGGCCACGTGCGGCTTCCGCCCGCAGTAGTCACTGAACTCCTCGTCCGTCTGCCGGCCGAAGTACTGCGCGTGCAGGTCCCGGTCCTCCCGGAAGTCCATCAGCGGGACGGCGAAGCCGCAGGAGTCGCTGACGCGCTCGGCCCGCACCAGGACGATCGCGCGCAGCGAGGGCCCGTCGACGGCCGGGTCGAAGCGGGCGAGCAGTTCGGCGAAACGCGGGTCGTCGCGGAACACCGCCTCGCCCTGGCCGTGCACCCGAAGGATCTTCGGCGGCCCCTCGAAGGCGCACCACATCAGGGTGATCCGCCCGTTCTCCCGCACATGGGCCACCGTCTCCGCCCCCGAACCGCCGAAGTCCAGGTAGGCGAGGGCGTGTTCACCGAGGACGGCGAGCGTCCCGGAGCGTCCCTTGGGCGAGAGGTTGACGTGCCCGTCGGCGGCGAGCGGCGCGGTCGCCACGAAGAAGACGGGCTGGGCCTCGATGAACGCGCGCAGGCGATCGTCGATCTTCTCGTAGGTTTTTCCCATAGGAGGATTCTGACTCCGGACGGCCCGCCGGGAGATCGGTTTCCGGCATTCGGGACGCCCGCCACGCCTCGGCGGCCGGCCCCGCGCGCCCGGCCAGTATCCTGAGGGCGTACCGGCGTGTGAGGGGAGAGGGCCTTGGCCGACAACGGGCTGCTGGCCCATCAGCGGCAGGCGATGATCGCCGAGATGGTGCGCCGCAGCGGGGCCGTGCGCGTCGCCGAGCTGGTCGAGCAGCTGGGCGTCTCCGACATGACGGTGCGCCGCGACCTCGACGCCCTGGAGCGCTCGGGCGTGCTGAAGAAGGTGCACGGCGGGGCCGTCTCCGCCGCGGGCACGGCCATCGACGAGCCGGGCTTCGAGGCGAAGTCGGCGCTGGAGTCGGCCGCGAAGGCCGCCGTGGCGGAGGCCGCCGCCACCCTGGTCGAGCCGGGCAGCGTGGTCGCCGTCGCGGCGGGCACCACGGCGTACGCGGTCGCCGCCCGGCTGCTGCACGTCCCGCGCCTGACCGTGGTCACCAACTCGCTGCCGGTCGCCGAGCTGATCCGCTCCACCGGCGACGAGCCTCTCGCGAGCGCGCCCACCCTGCTGCTGACCGGCGGCTCGCCCACCCCCTCGGCGGCACTCGTCGGCCCGCTGGCCGACCAGGCGGTCCGCTCGCTCCACGTCGACCTGCTGATCCTCGGGGCCCACGGGGTCTGCGAGAAGGCCGGTCTGACCACCCCGAACCTCGCGGAGGCGCAGACCAACCGGGCGCTGATCGCCTCCGCCCGCCGGGTCGCGGTGGTGGCCGACCACACCAAGTGGGGCGTGGTCGCCCTCAGCGGGTTCGCCGCCCTCGACGAGATCGACGTCTTCGTCACCGACACCGGCCTCGACCCCCAGGCCCGCGCCACCCTCGCGGAGACCGTCGGCGAACTGCTCGTCGCACCGGTCCCGCCGGTCTGAGCCCGGACACCCCGGCCGGTCGGCTCACGAGCCGGGCCGACCGGGGCCGGGGCGTTCAGTCGCGGATCACGGAGTGGTGCAGACGGCGGTCGCCCGGATGGACTCCGTCGCGGTACCGGTGTTGGTGCCGCGCACGACCCAGTAGCCGCCGCTCGGGTAGGAGTCGGTGAAGAAGATCCGGAAGGCGCTGGTCTGGCCGCCACCGCCGGTGGGCACCTCGCCGGCCGGACAGGCCACGTAGGCGAGCCCGTTGCCGCCCGGGGCGACATCGACCCAGTCACCGACGACCTGGTCGTGCGCGGCCAGCAGCGCGGGGTCGGCGGCGGCCTGGGCCTGGGGCGCGGTGAAGGCCGGCTTGACCGAGGCGGGCTTGTCGGCGGGCCGGTCGTCGGCGGCGGCCGCGGTGCTCGCGGACAGGACACCGAGAAGGGCGAGAGCGGTCAGGAGCAGGGGCTTGGTACGGGCCATGTCGGCCTCCTGGGGGGTCGGTTCCTCGGCGGGGACGGTTCCCCGCGCCGGCCCGATCCGTACCCGAACCACCACACTCCTCCCCCGCCCGACCCCCCGGTTACCCGGGCGGCGGAAAGGCCCTGCCTGGCCGGGCTAACCGCCGGCGTCCGGTGGCGACGTCGAGGCGCCTCTCTCTAGCCGGGGAGGCCGACGGGGCGGTCGCCGGTGCGGGATTGCTGGACGACGACCGCGGCGATGAGGAGGGAGCCCTGGGCGACGTTCTGCCAGAAGGCGTTGACGCCCTCGACCGTGAGGCCGTTCTCGAGGGCGCCGAGGAGGGCGACGGCGAGGAGGGTGCCGGCGATGCCGCCGCGGCCGCCCTTGAGGGCGCAGCCGCCGAGGGCGGCGGCGGTGATGGCCTTGAGTTCCAGGCCCTCGCTGCCGGAGACCGGCTGGCCGGAGCCGGTGCGGGCGGTGAGCAGGATGCCGGCGAGGGCGGCGACCGCGCCGATCAGGGCGTAGACGGCGACCAGGTACCTGTTGATCGCGATGCCGGCCAGCCGGGCGGCGGTGTCGTTGCCGCCGATCGCGTAGAGGTTGCGGCCGAGGTCGGTGTAGGTGAGCAGGACGTGCACGGCGAGCGCGACGAGGATCAGGATCCAGACCATGACGGGCAGTCCGGCGATCCGGCCGCGGCCGAGGAAGACGAACACCGGGTCGCCGAGGACGTAGCCCTGGGCCCGGCCGTCCGAGACGAGTTGGGCGATGCCCTTGTAGGCGGCGAGGCCGGCCAGGGTGGCGATGGTCGCGTTGACCCGGCCGTGCACGATGACGACGCCGTTGACGGTGCCGACGAGGACGCCGACCGCCACCGCGGCGGCCGTGCCGGCGAGGGCGTTGGAGCCGGCCGAGGTGTACGCCATGGCGCTGACCACGGAGGCCAGACCGGCCTGGGAGCCGACCGAGATGTCCAGGCCGCCGCAGATGATCACCACGGTCTGCACGACGGCGAGCAGGCCGGTGATGGTCGCGGCCTCGGCGATCACCTGGATGTTGGTCCAGCCGAGGTAGTTGTCGTCGAGCAGCCCGAAGACGGTGAGGACCAGGGCGAGCGCGCCGAGCAGGCTGAGGTTCTGGCCGCCGACGGCGGCGAGCAGGGCGAGCGGGCGGCCGCCCCCGCGCCGCGCGCGGCCGGGGTCGGGGCGGTCGACGGCGGACGGGTCGGTGGCGCTGGTCATGAGGGTGCTCCCGGGGAGGTCGGGCGGGCGGGGGCGCCGGCCGCGGTGAAGTCGTCGGCCATGGCGAGCTGCAGGACGGCCTCCTCGGTGGCGTCGGCGCGGTCGAGTTCACCGGTGACCCGCCCGTTCTGCAGGACGACGATCCGGTCGGCCAGGCCCAGGAGTTCGGGCAGTTCGGAGGAGATCACCAGCAGGGCGACGCCCTCCTCGGCCAGGTCGGCGACGATCCGGTGGATCTCGGCCTTGGCGCCGACGTCGATGCCCCGGGTCGGCTCGTCGAGGATCAGCAGCTTGGGCCGGCGGGCCAGCCAGCGGGCGAGCACCACCTTCTGCTGGTTGCCGCCGGAGAGCTTGCGGACCTCGTGCTCGATCGACGGGGCGCGCACCCGCAGCCGGTCCGTGTGGGCGCGGGCCAGTTCGCGTTCGGCCGCGCGCCGCACGAAGCGGGCGCGGCGCAGCCGGTCCAGGACGGCGATCGAGGTGTTGTCGCGGATCGACCGGTGCAGGAAGAGGGCTTGGGCCTTGCGTTCCTCGGGGGCGAGGCCGAGTCCGGCCCGGATCACCCGGCCGGGGTGGCCGGCGGGCAGCGGCTGCCCGTCGAGGGTGACGGTGCCGGAGCGGACCGGCAGGTCCCCGGCGAGCGCGAGGGCGAGTTCCGAGCGCCCGGCGCCGATCAGCCCGGCCAGGCCGACCACCTCCCCGGCCCGGACGGTCAGGTCGACGTCGCGCACATGGTCGGTGGTGAGGCCGCGGGCCCGCAGCACGACCCGGTCGGTGGCGACGCCGCCGCGCACGGACAGGGCGGACAGGTCGCGGCCGACCATCTGCCGCACCAGGTCGGCCTCGGTGGTGTCGCGCGCGTCCTGGACGCCGACGAGCGCGCCGTCGCGCAGTACGGCGATCCGGTCGGCGAGCCGGAGGATCTCCCGCATCCGGTGCGAGACGTAGACCACCGCGACGCCCTCGGCGCGCAGCCGGCCGATGAGCGCGAAGAGGGCGTCGGCCTCGTGCTCGGAGAGCGAGGAGGTGGGCTCGTCGAAGGCGATGAGTTTGGCCTCGCCGGTCAACGCGCGCATGATCTCGACGAGTTGGCGCTGGGCGGCGGTGAGCCGGGAGCCGGGGAGGTCGGGGTCGAGGACGCCGGTGAAGCCGAGCCGGTCGAGGTCGGCGGTGATCCGGCGGCGCAGCGCGGCGCGGTCCAGCCGGCGGCCGCGGCCGGTCGGCAGGGCGCCGGCGTAGACGTTCTCGGCGACCGAGACGTGCGGGACGATCTCGGGTTCCTGCGGGACGATGCGGATGCCGAGGGCGCGGGCCTGGGCCGGGGAGCGCAGTTCGACGGGGCGGCCGTCGAGCAGGACGCGGCCCTCGGTGGGCCGGTGGTCGCCGGTGAGGATCCTCAGCAGGGTGGACTTGCCGGCGCCGTTCTCGCCCATCAGCGCGGTGACCGCGCCCCGGGGGAAGTCCAGGGTGACGCCGCTCAGGGCCCGGACGGCGCCGAAGGTCTTGCCGACGGCCATCACGCCGGTGCCGACCGGCGGCCGCGGGGCGGGCGCCCCGGCGGCGGCCGGTTCCGCGGCGGCCCGGTCAGCCACAGGTGACTCCCGCGCCCTGCCAGTTGGCGGCGTCGACCATGGTGGCGCGCGCGAACAGCTCGGCCGGGAGGTCCTTGCCGTTCTTGAGCTTGTCGTACATGGTCTGGACGGCGAGCGCGCCGACCTCCCTGCCGTTGATGAACAGCGCGGCCTTCATCCCGGTCGGCTTGCCCGAGCCCCAGTCCTTGCAGGCGAGGTAGGCGCCGAGGCCGATGCCGATCACGTCGTTCGCGCCGACGCCGGCGTTCTGCAGCGCGGTGACGCCGCCGTGCACGTTCTCGTCGTTGCAGCCCCACACCACCCAGTGCTTGACGCCGGCGTTGGCGGTGACGGTCGCGGCGACCTTGTCCTGGGCGCCGGTGGGGGTGTTGTCGGTGGCGACGTCGATGGCCTTCACGCCGGGAACGGCCGCGTCGAAGGCCTCCTTGGCGGCCTTGACGCGGTCCCCGCATACGGTGACGTCCTGCTTCCAGGCCGAGATGACCCGGGTGTCGGCCGCGCTCCAGCCGGCCTTGGTGTACTCCTCGGCCGCGCGCTTGCCGACCTCGGCCCCCATCTGGGCGCCGCTGAAGCCGATCCGGGGCACCAGGTCGGCCTTGGCGCAGGCGGCCGGGTCGGGGCCGGTGGCGCAGACCTGGTCGTCGGAGGTGAGCAGGGTGATCCCGGCGTCCCGGAGGGTCCGCACGACCTGCGGTCCGACGGCCGGGTCGGGGACGACGACGATCACGCCGTTGGCCTTCCGGGCGACGGCGGCCTGAACCTCGCTGACCGTCTTGTTGGCGTCGCTGCCGAGGTTCACCACCTTGAGGTCGACGCCGAGTTCGGCGGCCTTGGCCTTCGCCCCGGCGGCCTCGCCGATGAAGTACTCCTGGTCCCCCTGCTTCTGCAGGTAGGTGATCGAGATCTTCCCGCTGACGGGCGCCGCCGAGGTGGTGCCGCCGGTCGTCTCCTGCCCGTCGGAGCAGGCCGCGGTCAGGCCGAGCGCCAGCAGGAGGGAGCCGGCCGCGGCGCGGCGGCTGGTGCTTCTGATCATGAAGGGGGCCACTCCTCATCAAGCAGAACCGAACAGATTCCAACGCGGGTGAAATATCACACGCGATACTGACGAGCCGTCAAGCCCTTTGACACGGAACGGCCCTCTTGAGTGTCGACTCCGACCCTGGCTATGCTGCGTTGCTTTCTGTTTGAAAAAGAGACAGAAAGCATCATCGCTGCTCCCCTTCACCAGCGAACCTCATGCGCCCCCACTCCGCGCCCCCTGGAGCGCCCATGCGCAGAAACGCGTCCCGTTCCGCCACCCGCACCCTGCTGGCGCTGGCCCTCGCCGCGTCCGGCCTCGGCACGCTCGCCCTCGGTCCCGCGACGGCCGCCCCCACGGCCGCGCCCCCCGCCGCGCCCACGGCCGTGACCGTCGAGAACGGACAGGCCCTCACCCCGCCCATGGGCTGGAACTCCTGGAACACCCTCGGCACCGCCGTCACCCAGCAACAGGTCGTCCAGACCATCGACTTCATGGTCTCCCGCGGCCTGGTCGCGGCCGGCTACAACACCGTCACCATCGACGACGGGTGGTCGCTGGGCCACCGCGACGGCCAGAGCGCCGACTTCGCCAAGACCGCCGAAGGCGCCATGCAGCTCTACGACGCCAACCGCAACCCCGTCAGCGGCACCGACGGCACCGGTCTCGACGTCACCAGCGGCCACCTGGTCCCCGACCCGGCGCGCTTCCCCTCGCGCACCGTCGACGGCCGCACCCTCAACGGCATCGAGTACCTCTCCTGGTACGCGCACAGCAAGGGCATGAAGCTCGGCCTCTACGCCACCACCACCTACACCACCTGCCAGGGCCGCCCCGGCAGCCTGGGCCACGAGAGCACCGACGCCGCCGACTTCGTGACCTGGGGCGTCGACTTCGTGAAGTACGACGACTGCCCGTACGGGCCGAGGATCGTCGGACCCGACGGTCACGACTACTACACCCAGGGCATCGGCCGGGAGCTCACCCGGTCCATCTACGCCCGGGCCCAGGACTTCCGCCGGGCGCTGGACGCCGCCTCCGCCGCGCAGAACCGGCCCCGGGTCACCTTCAGCATCTCCGCCCAGCCCGTGCACACCGGCGTCCCGTACCTGCTGGCCGCCGACGACCCGGCCCGCACCGACCCGGTGGTGGTCGCCGCCGGCACCCCCGAGCGCGAGGCGCCCGGCTACGCGCCGACCGGCAAGTGGTGCGGCCAGGTCGCCAACCTCTGCCGGATCGGCGGCGACCGGGGCCCCGACCTGGACGGCGTGCTCTACAACGGCCAGCTGCGGACCGCCCTGGAGTACCCGGGCAACGTCCGGCCCGGCAGCTGGAACGACATGGACATGCTGTTCGCGGGCTGGCTGTCCCCCTACGGCGTCTACGGCACCACCGACACCTGCCTCTGCCACAAACCGATGACCGACGACGAGGCGCGCAGCGAGATGTCGATCGTCGCGATGATGGCCTCCCCGTTCATCCTCGGCGCCGACCTGCGTACCGCGGCCGACTCCCGGCACACCGACCAGGGCGTCACCTGGAGCACCGGCGTCAGCGACACCGCCCTGGCGATGTACAAGAACACCGACGTCATCGCGGTGAACCAGGACCGCCTCGGCAAGCCGGCCACCCTGGTCGGCGCCCCGCCCGCCAACTCCACCGCGCCCCTCGTGCTCAAGCGCCAACTGGCCGACGGCGACACCGCGGTGCTGCTGGTCAACCAGGACCCGTCCGGCTGGCAGTACATCACCCGCACGTTCGCCGACCTCGGGCTGACCGGTCCCGGCTACACGGCCAAGGACCTCTGGACCGGCGCCACCGGCACCCTCACCGGCGCCGTCGGCTCCTGGGTGCCGGCGCACGGTGTCGCGTTCTACCGCCTCAAGCCGCTGCCCGCCACCGTCCCGGCGGCGGTCGTCGGCGACGGCCGCTACCACGGCATCAGCGCGGGCGGCACCGGCGGCCAGGCCCTGGAGGTGCGGGGCATGTGCGCCGCGCCGGACGGCTCGACCACCGACATCAACACCTGGTGGGACTGGCACACCTCGGAGCAGTGGAAGTTCAGTCCCAACCCCGACGGCACCGTGCGCATCACGAACAACTGCGACACGCCCACCCAGGTGCACGGCACGCTGACCGGCGGCAACGGGACCGGCTCGGCGGCCTGGGTGCTCAACCGCTGGGACCCCGCCAGCCCCCACCAGAAGTGGCGGGTCCTGCAGAACACCGCCACCGGGGCGCTGATCATCACCAACGTCGCCACCGGGCTGGCCCTGAACGCCCCGCAGGCCGCGCCGGCCTCCGCGGTCGTGCTCAGCCCGTCGGACCCGGCCGCCGCGGGGCAGGCCTGGACGCTGCTCAACTGAGCCGCCCCGCCCCACCCTTCGACCTCGGGCCGACTCCCCCGGCCCGCCCGCCCATTCCGCTCCCACACCTGGAGGACACGTGCGCACCCCCGATGCCCGACCACGCCGCCGCCTCGCGGCCGCGCTGACCGCCCTGGCCCTGACGGCGGGCGGCGGCGCCCTCGCCGTCGGGCTCCAACTCGCCACCGCGCCACCGGCCGCGGCCCTCGACAACGGCCTCAACCTGACCCCGCAGATGGGCTTCAACAACTGGAACTCCACCTACTGCGGGGACCAGTTCAACGAGGCGATGATCAAGGGCATCGCCGACATCTTCGTCGACAAGGGCCTCAAGGCCGCCGGCTACCAGTACGTCAACCTCGACGACTGCTGGGCGCTGCCCCAGCGCGACGCGGCCGGCAACCTCGTGCCCGACCCGGTCCGCTTCCCGCACGGCATCAAGGCGCTCGCCGACTACGTGCACGGCAAGGGCCTGAAGTTCGGCATCTACTCCAGCGCCGGCGACCACACCTGCGACGTCAAGGGCTTCCCCGGCGGCCTCGGCCACGAGCAGCAGGACGCCGACCTGTGGGCCTCCTGGGGCGTCGACTACCTCAAGTACGACAACTGCAACAACAAGGGCCTCGACGCGCAGACCCGCTACCGGACCATGGGCGAGGCGCTGAAGCGGACCGGCCGGCCGATCCTCTACAGCATCTGCGAGTGGGGCAGCACCGGGCCGTGGAACTGGGCGCAGCCGGTGGGCAACTCCTGGCGCACCACCGGTGACATCAGCGACAACTGGCAGAGCATGATCTCCATCGCCCAGGCCAACCAGGGCCTGGCCAACTACGTCAAGCCCGGTGCCTTCAACGACCCGGACATGCTGGAGGTCGGCAACGGCGGCATGACCGGTACCGAGTACCGGACCCACTTCAGCCTCTGGGCGCAGATGGCCGCCCCGCTGATGATCGGCACCGACCTGCGCGGCGCCGAGCCGGAGACCCTGGAGATCCTCACCAACCGGGACGTCATCGCGGTGGACCAGGACCCGCTCGGCCGGCAGGGCACCGTGGTCTCCCGGGAGAACGGGCTGGTGGTGATGAGCAAGCCGCTGGCGGACGGCAGCCGGTCGGTGACCCTCACCAACGAGGGCTCCTACGACGCCACCATCAGCACCACCGCGCAGGCCGTCGGCATCGGCGGCGCCGCCTCGTACACCGTCAAGGACCTGTGGTCCAAGCGGAGTTCGACCAGCACCGGGGCGATCAGCGCGGTCGTGCCCGGGCACGGCACGGCGATGTTCCGGGTCACCCCGAGCTCCCCGGTCGCCCCGCCCAGCGGGGTGACCCGGCTGAGCGACCTGCCGTTCACCTCCGCCGCCAACTTCTGGGGCCCGGTGGAGCGCGACCGCAGCAACGGCGACCACCTGGCCGGCGACGGGAAGACCATCACCGTCCGCGGCGTCCCGTACCCCTACGGCCTCGGGGTGCACGCCCCCAGCGAGATCGGCTTCCACCTGGGCGGCACCTGCCGCAACCTGGTCACCGACGTGGGGATCGACGACGACGCGTACGGCAACGGCTCGGTGGTGTTCCAGGTCTTCAAGGACGGCGTGAAGGCCGCCGACAGCGGACCGGTCACCGGCCGGGACGCGGCGAAGCGGCTGACCGCCGACCTCACCGGGGCCCAGGAGCTGCGACTGGTGGTCACCGACGGCGGCGACGGCACCAGTTGGGACCACGCCGACTGGGCGAACGTCCGGATCGCCTGCGGCAGCGGCCCGGCCGCCGGGACGTACCAGCTCTCCGACGTCGCCTGGTCCGCCGCGGGCAACAGCTGGGGCCCGGTCGAGCGGGACATGAGCAACGGCGGCAACCAGGCCCGGGACGGCTCCACCATCACCATCGGCGGTGCCACCTACCAGAAGGGCCTGGGCGTCAACGCGTTCAGCGAGATCGTCTACTACCTCGGCGGCTCCTGCTCCGCGCTGAGCACCGACGTGGGCGTGGACGCCGAGGCGCAGGGCCGGGGCTCGGTCTCCTTCGAGATCTACGCCGACGACACCAAGGTCGCCGACAGCGGACGGATGACGGCCGCCTCCGGGGTCGGGCACCTCACCGCGGCGCTGACCGGGGCCAACGAGCTGCGGCTCGTGGTGACGGACGGCGGCGACGGCACCAACAGCGACCACGCCGACTGGGCCGCGCCGGTGCTCACCTGCTGAGCCGCTGACCTGGTGAGCTGCTGACCTGCTCACCTGCTCACCTGCTGACCGGGGCGGGCGCGGTGCCGAGGTCGCGCCGGTCTTCGCTCGGTTCACGCCCACCCACATCGAGCACGTCGCCGTCTGGCTGGCCGAGGTGTTCGGCGGC
>NZ_JBEOSF010000030.1:0-103671 GCF_040302725.1 Kitasatospora sp. NPDC097605
TCGAGTTCTTCGACAGCTTCAGCACGCCGGCCGGTGCCGGGCAGTACCTCTCGCTGGGAGCGGGTCACTACACGCCCGAGGTCGCCAAGGTCACCATCAGCTACGGCGACGACCCGACGCAGTACCCGGCCGTCATGGCGGGCGGCGCGTTCGTCCACACGGCGGCCATCTCCACCGGCCCCAACCCTCCAGTCCCCTACGTCCACGCCTACAACGCGGACGGCAAGGAGATCTACAACCAGAGGACCCAGCCCACCGTCAGGAACACCCACCGGTAAGGGAAAGGGCATGAGCGACTGAAAGCCTGTCACCGGTGGGGCTGGACCACTAGCCTCGGGTCATGGACGACTTCATGTTTGTGCATGTCCCTTCGGAGCTGGGCGAGTTGCTGAAGGCCGCGGACTTCGACGAGGTCGAGGCGAACACCCGCTCCGCGGAACAGTGGGAGTCCGTGGCCCGGGTTGTGCTGTCCGTCGGCCGTGACGGACTCGACGTGTCGGCCGGCCTGGTGGGCATCTACCTCGCCCGGGAACAGATAGCCGACTTCGGCCGTCGTACCGCGTCCTGGTTCCGCCGTCGGCCGTCCTCCGGGACCGATGCCGAAGCCCCGGTGGCCGACACGGCGTCGCTCGTTCTCACGCTCACGACGACGGGCCCGGGGGACGGGGTCCGCATCGAGATCCGATCGACGCCCGGCCCGGACGGCGCACCGGTCCTGGACTCGGCCGCCCTCGTCGACGGCCTGGTGGCCGCCATCGACGCGGCCCCTCCGGCGCCGGCCCGGGACGCCGGGTCGCCCACGGCCGATTGATGGGCTTCCTCGCCTCCCGTCGTGCGGCGGAGTACGAGAAGGTCGCCGAGGACCTCCGGGCGCTGCAGCTGCGGCGCCATCGCGAGGGAGCGGCGGCGGCCGTGGACGATGCCTGGAGGCTCATGCGCCGCTGCACCGACAAGTTGGGGCGCGGCAAGGCGTGGTACGCCCCGATGGTCCTCGACACCGCACGGGTCTCCTTCGGCATGCATGCCGAGCTGGGCCGCTGGTTCACAGCGGCCACCAGCGGCCTCTGGTACAGCGTGGCGGTCCGTACCCTGGAGTCGGAGTTCGGCAAGCGGGGTGCGACGTTCCCCGACGAGCTCTACGCCGACATGCAGATGATGGCGGAGATGGTCCTGGACGTCGCCCACCGGGCCGGTGTGCCCGTCGCGGGCTACATCGTCGCGGAAGCCCTCACCGGCCTGCGGATGGGAACCCGCACCGCCGCCCGCGAGCTGGCCGGCCTCCTCGGGGAACCGGACGCCGCCGAGCGGCTGCGCGAGTTCCGGCGTCACAATCGCGAGATCCGCCGACAGGCGCTGAGCACTCCGAAGGACCCCCGCATCGACAGCGTCGAGACCTTGCGGGCCGCGGTCGACGGCCTGGTGGCAGACGACGTGGACACGGCCCTCGACAGGCTCTCGAAGGGACACCTCATCGCCGGCTCCAGCACGGCGTCCGCCGTGCTGGCGGCGGTGCGGACGGGGCGCTCCGTCGTCTACCTGGCGCCGGGAGCGGTGGCCGGCGCGGCGATCCGGTTGAACGCACCGGGGACGGGCCGCGACCTGTGCGAGAGTGTCGCCCTGCCGGATCTGCGGGCCACCGCGGTCCGGGACCGGCTGGACACGCTGGGGGCGGCGCTGGCCGTACCCGCCCGAGGGGTGCGCGACCGGGCGGTCCGAAGCGTGCACGCCATGGTGGGCGAGACCGTGTGGAAGCCGCTGCTCGGTGCCTGGCCGGACCTCATGGGGGCCGAGGTGGCCCTGGCCCCGCTCGGCGAGAGCTCACGACTGCCGCTCTACACCGCGCCGGTGGACGACAGCGGTGTTCCGGCCTGCGGGCTGATGGACCTCACCGTCACACCGTCCGGCAACGCCCTGATGTTCGCGAGCGCTTGGCCCCGCCCGTCCGGGCTGGAGCCCTTGGTGGTGGCCGACCCCTGGTTCGACGGCGGCAGGGGGTTCGGCTCGATCCCGTTCACCGTGCCGGAGGCCCGCCGGGTGGCCGCGGCGTACGGGGTGGAACCGCTGCTCGTCCGCCGGGACGCGGGCGCCACCGGCGAGGGACGATTGCCCACCACCAGCGGTTCCGCGAGCCCGTCGGCACCGCTGGAGGGCGGAGCCCGACCACTGGAACTGGCCGGCCTCATGGCCTCGGCCAACGTCATCCACCTGAGCGGCCACGGTGTCCTCGAACCGATCCGCCCCCTCGACTCCGCCGTCCTGCTGGGTGCACCCGTTCCGCTGTCCGAACTCCTGGGCCACGATCTGCGACGCGGGTCGACCGTGGTGCTCTCGGCCTGCCACCTGGGCGGCATCGGCCCGCGGATGCCCGGCGAGCAGCTCGGCTTTCCCGCCGCGCTGCTCGCCATGGGGGCGAGCTCGGTCGTTGCGGCGCTGTGGGCCGTCCCCGACTCCGAGGAGGCCGTCGCGCTGATGGGCGGCTTCCACGAGGGCCTCGTCGAAGGGCTCTCCCCGTCCGTGGCGTTCGGCCGGGCCGTGGCCCGGGCAGCCGCCGACGGAGCGCGTCCAACGCTGTGGGGAGCGTTCACCCACTTCGGGGCCTGAGCCTCGACGCCACCGGCCGCCCAGCGGCACCCGGCACACCCGCCCGGGCGGGGCTCGGCCGGTCACCGGCTCCCGCAGGAGGCGGATCCGGACGCGGACCGATTCCTCGGGGGCGCGGTCGAAGCGGCGGCACGCGTCACCGTGACGGCGATGTCGCCGGCCTTCAGCGCGTAGCGCGACGGGGCCGGTTCGTCGCACCCCGGCGGCTGGGGGTGGGTGCTGTGGACGCGGCTCGTGCCGTCCTCCTCCTGAAGGGCGGCGACCTCGGCGGCGTCACGGGTCACGCCGTCGTGTCGTCCCCGATGACCGGACGGCCGCCCCTCCTCGTCGCCATCCGCACGGCAGGTCGCGCCGCTGCGGGTGCGGGTGCGGGCCGTTGCGGAGACCATCGTGGCGATGGCCGACCGCCTTCCGGGAGCCGCCGTGACCGATGCCGCCCACCCCCCGTCCGCCCGTCCCCCGTCCGCCCGTCCGCCGCGCTGTCTGGTCACCGGGGCCACCGGGTACATCGGCGGCCGGCTGGTGCCGGAGCTGCTGGAGACCGGGCACGCCGTCCGGTGCCTGGTGCGCGATCCGGACCGGCTGCGGGACCAGCCCTGGCGCGGGCGGGTCGAGGCCGTCGCCGGGGACGTCACCCGGCCGGAGAGCCTGGACGGGGCCTTCGACGGGATCGACGTCGCCTACTACCTGGTGCACGCCCTCGGCACCGGCCCCGGGTTCGAGGCCACCGACCGGGCCGCCGCGGCGGCCTTCGGACGGGCGGCCGCCCGGGCCGGGGTGCGGCGGATCGTGTACCTGGGCGGGCTCGCCCCCGCCGGGGTTCCGGCCGGGCGGCTCTCCCCGCACCTGCGCTCCCGGGTCGAGGTCGGACGGGTGCTGCGCGAGAGCGGCGTGCCGACCGCCGAACTGCGGGCCGCGGTGATCATCGGCTCGGGGTCGGCCTCCTTCGAGATGCTCCGGTACCTCACCGAGCGCCTGCCGGTGATGGTGACCCCGCGCTGGGTGGAGACCCGGATCCAGCCGATCGCCGTCCGGGACGTGCTGCGGCTGCTGGTCGGGGCCGCCGGCCTGCCGCCCGAGGTGAACCGCGCCTTCGACATCGGCGGACCGGAGGTGCTGACGTACCGGCACATGATGGAGCGCTACGCGGCGGTGGCCGGGCTGCCGCGGCGGCTGATCCTCGCCGTCCCCGTCCTCACCCCCCGGCTCTCCAGCCTCTGGGTCGGCCTGGTGACGCCGGTGCCGGGGTCGATCGCCCGGCCGCTGGTGGAGTCGCTGCGCCACGAGGTGGTCCGCGCCGAGCACGACCTGGACCGCTACCTGCCGCCTCCCCCGGGCGGCGCCATCGGCTTCGACGCGGCGGTCGGGCTCGCGCTGCGCAGGATCCGGGACGCGGACGTCGCCACCCGGTGGTCCTCCGCCTCGCTGCCCGGCGCCCCGAGCGACCCGCTGCCGACCGACCCGGACTGGGCCGGCGGAAGCCTCTACCAGGACGTCCGGGAGCTGCGGGTGGACGCCGATCCGGCGGCGCTGTGGCGGGTCGTGGAGGGGATCGGCGGGGAGAACGGCTGGTACTCCTTCCCGCTCGGCTGGGCCGTGCGCGGCTGGATCGACCGGCTGGCCGGCGGTGTGGGGCTGCGCCGGGGGCGGCGGGACCCGGCGCGGCTGCGGGTCGGGGAGTCGCTCGACTTCTGGCGGGTGGAGGAGATCGAGCCGGGGCGGCTGCTGCGGCTGCGCGCGGAGATGCGGCTGCCCGGGCCGGCCTGGCTGGAGCTCACGGTCCGGCCGGACGGCGCGGGCGGGAGCCGCTACCGGCAGCGGGCGCTGTTCCACCCGCGCGGGCTGGCCGGGCACGCGTACTGGTGGGCGGTGGCGCCGTTCCACGCCGCGGTCTTCGGCGGGATGGCACGGCGGATCACCGAGCAGGCCGCCCGCGAACCCCGGGACGGTCCGCCGGGCGGGTCAGCGTGAGTGGCGGAGGTCCTCCAGTTCGCCGGTCATCCGGGTGAGGAAGCGGGCCACGGCGGCGAGTTCGGCGGGGGTGAACTCGGCGCGGACCGTCTCGGTGCGGCGGGCGACCGGGGCGAACCACTCGGCGGCCATCCGGCCGGCGCCGGGGAGGTAGTGCACCAGGACCAGCCGGCGGTCGGCCGCGTCCCGGGTGCGGCGGATGTGGCCGGCCCGCTCCAGGCGGTCCAGGACGGCGGTGACGGCGCCCGAGGAGAGGTTGAGCTCCTCGCCGAGGCGACCGGGGGTGATGCCCGGGGACGCGGTGGTGGCGTCCCCGGCGCGCATGATCGCGAGCAGGGCCTGGACGTCGGTGGTGTGCAGGCCGCCGGCGGCGGCGAAGCCGTGGCCGAGCAGGTTCATCTCGGAGGCGAGGTCCTGGAGCAGCCGGCCGAGTTCGGGCGTGCCGGGTGGCCCCTGCTGTTCCCCCTGCTGCGCCAAGGCGTGTTCTCCGGTTGCGTACGACGTCGGGCTAATCCGTTCAGCCTAACGGTGCCGCCGGCGCTCACACGCCCGGGCCGACGCGTTCACCCTCCGGAGCCGAGCCCGGAGCCGAGCCCGGAGCCGAGCCCGGAACCGAGCCCGGAGCCGGGGCCGGGGCCGGGGTCGGGGTCGCCGCGCGGCCGGTGCGGGCCGGCCACCAGACCCGGTCGCCGAGGTCCCGGACCAGGGCGGGCACCAGCAGCGAGCGCACCAGCAGGGTGTCCAGCAGCACGCCGAAGGCCACGATGAAGGCGATCTGGGCGAGGAAGGCCAGCGGGATCACGCCGAGCGCGGCGAAGGTCGCGGCCAGCACCACGCCCGCCGAGGTGATCACCCCGCCGGTGGCGGTGAGCCCGCGCAGCACCCCCTCCCGGGTGCCGGAGCGCAGCGCCTCCTCGCGGACCCGGGTCATCAGGAAGATGTTGTAGTCAACCCCGAGCGCGACCAGGAACACATAGCCGTACAGCGGCACCGAGGGGTCCACGGCGGAGAACCCGAACACGTGCGGGAAGACCACCGCGCTCACGCCGAGCGTCGCCAGGTAGGAGAGCGCGACGGTGGCGGCCAGCAGCAGCGGCGCGACCAGCGAGCGCAGCAGCAGGACGAGGACGGCGAGCACGCACAGCAGCACCACCGGTGTGATGAGGGTGCGGTCGCGCGCGGCAGTGGTGCGGGTGTCCTCCTGCTGCGCGGTGTAGCCGCCGACCAGCGCGTCCGCGCCCGGGACGGCGTGCACGGCCCGCCGCAGCCGGTGGACGGTGGCGATCGCCTCGTCGCTGTCGGCCGGGTCGGTGAGCGTGGCCTCCAGCCGGACCCGGCCGTCGACGACCAGCGGCGCGCCGCCCGGCGCCCCGGCGGTGGTGGCGCGCACGCCGGCCACGCCGGGGACTGCGGCGGCCGCCGCGGTGACGGCCTCGGCGCGGTCGGCGGCGGCGATCACCACCGCGGGGTTGCCGCTGCCGCCGGGGAAGTGCGCGGAGAGCAGCCGCTGGCCGGCCACCGAGGGCTGGGCCTTGACGAACAGCTCGCTCTGCGGCACGCCGCCGGCGTCCAGGGCGGGGGCGAGGGCGGCCAGCGCCGCCAGCACGGCCAGGCTCGCCGCCCACAGGGCGCGCGGGCGGCGGGCGACCAGCGCCGCGACCCGGGCCCAGACGGCGTGCACCGGGGCCCGGCCGTCGGCGGCGGGCCGGGCCGGCCAGTAGGCGGCGCGGCCGGCCAGCAGCAGGGCGGCGGGCAGGAAGGTGAGCGCGGAGAGCACGGCGCAGCCGATGCCGATGGCGCCGACCGGGCCGAGCGCCCGGTTGTTGGTGAGGTCGGAGAGCAGCAGCACCAGCAGGCCGAGCGCCACGGTGGCCCCGGAGGCGGTGATCGGCTCGACGGACTGCCGCCAGGCGGTGCGCATCGCGGCGAACCGGTCCCCGTGCAGGTGCAGTTCCTCGCGGAAGCGGGCGGAGAGCAGCAGGCCGTAGTCGGTGGCGGCGCCGATGACCAGGATCGACAGCAGGCCCTGGACCTGGCCGTCGACGGTGACCAGGCCGTGGTCGGCGAGCAGGTAGACCAGGGCGCAGGCGATGCCGAGGGCGAAGACCGCGCCGAGGATGACCAGCAGGGGCAGCAGTACGGCGCGGTAGACGGCGAGCAGGATCAGCAGCACGACGCCGAGCGCCACGCCGAGCAGCAGGCCGTCGATGCCGGCGAAGGCGCCGCCGAGGTCGGCGAGGAGGGCGGCGGGTCCGGTCACCCCGACGGTGGTGCCGGGCACGCGTTCGGCGAGGGCGCGGACGGCGCGCACGGTGTCGCCGGTCTCCCGGCCGAGGTCGGCGCGCAGCTGGACGACGCCCTGGACGGCGCGGCCGTCGGCGGCGGGCAGGGCGGGCGAGACGCGGCCGGTGGCACCGGGCAGCGCGGCGGCCTCGTGCAGGGCCTGTTCGGCGGCGGCGCGCCGGGTGTCGTCGAGCGGGCCGGTGGTGCTCTCCCAGACGACGATGACCGGCAGGGCGTCCCCGGCCCGGAAGTCCGCGCCGAGCCGGGCGGCCTCGGTGGACTCGGCGCTGCGGGGCAGGAAGGCGGCCCGGTCGTTGGTGGCGACCTCGCCGAGCCGGCCCGCGTAGGAGCCGAAGGCGCCGCCCAGGCCGAGCCAGACGACCAGCAGGGCGAGCGGGACGAGCAGCCGGGCGCGGCGCGGCCGGGCGGGGGGTGCGGCCGGGGCGGTGGCGGGGGCGGGACGGTCAGCGGGCATGGCGGGGCGCCCTCCGGGCTGGGGCGGGGTGGCGGACAGCCCGGATCATATCTCTCGATCATCAAGAGACTTGACGGTGGAGAGGTCGCGCGGCCGCGCCAGGAGGCCGGCGACCGAGAGAGCGCCCCAGCCGACCGAGACGGCGACCGCCATCACCCGGTGCCGCCGGGCCGGGAGGGCGGTGGCGAGCAGGGCGGCGTCGCCGAGGTCGGAGGCGATCCGGACGGCGGTGGCGGTGCGCAGCGCGGCGTCGTTCGGGGCGAGTGCCATGGCGAGGCCGCAGGCGGCGTCGCGCAGGGCGAGCGGGCGCAGGCAGGCGGCGACCTCGGCGGGCACCGAGCCGTCCGGCGCGGTGAGGCCGGAGGGGCGGGCGAGCAGGGCGGGCCGGCGGGCGACGGCGAGTCCGTAGACGGCGGTGGCGGCGCCGGTGAGGCGCAGCAGGCGCTGGTGCATGGCGGTGGTCTCCCGGGCGCGGGGCGGACAGGGTGCGACCAGTCTGCCGACACCCGGCGCGGGACATGCCGACGGCCCACCGGTGGTGGGCCGGTGGGCCGTCGGCACGGTGCCCGCGGGGGCGTCAGGAGACGCGCTTGATCTGCCACGCGTTGTTGTTGAGGCTCGGCACGGCCGAGTAGCGGCAGCTGCTGTTGTAGAAGGAGGAGAGCTGCACCCAACCGGCCGGCTGGTAGGTCGACGAGCAGACGGTGAGCGTGGTGCCGATCGGCAGGCCGGCGATGTCCTTGATCTGCTTCTTGTTCGGGCTGAAGGTCGACGAGCAGCTGATGTCGTTCCACCACTGCACGTCGACCCAGCCGGTGGGGGTGAGCTGGCTGCTGCAGACGTTCTGGGTGTCGCCGGGGGCGGCGTGCGCGGTGGTGGCGGTCAGGGTCAGCGCGGCGGCGGCGCAGCCGACGGCCAGGGCGGCGGCACGAAGACGGGACACGGAGCGGCTCCTCTCCACGACGCGGGCGGTCCGCGCCGGCCACCCATTCCTACCGGCGGGAACATGACACGGACAGTGGCTTTCCGGTCCGGTGCACCGGTGCGCGCGTCGTGTTCGCGTGTCTTGACAGTGCGCCGGCGCACTTGTTTCCGGCATATGCACGCTCCCGTCGGCACCCCCGGCCAGGCCTGGACACGCCGACGGCCCATCCGTGGTGGAACCGGTGGGCCGTCGGCACGCTGCCCGGGGGGTGTCAGGAGACGCGCTTGATCTGCCAGGAGTTGTTGTTGAAGCTCGGGCTGACCGAGTACCGGCAGCTGCTGCTGTAGAACTCGGACAGTTGCACCCAGCCGGCCGGCGGCAGCGCCGAAGCGCAGACGTTGAGCGTGGTGCCGACCGGCAGGCCGGCGACCTGCTCGATCTTCTTCGTGTTGGGGCTGAAGGTCGACCCGCAGCTGAAGTCGTTCCACCACTGGATGTCGACCCAGCCGGAGGGCGTGAGCTGGCTGCCGCACACGGTCTGGGTGTCGCCAGGGGCGGCGTGCGCGGTGGTGGCGGTCAGGGTCAGCGCGGCGGCGGCGCAGCCGACGGCCAGGGCGGCGGCACGAAGACGGGACACGGAGCGGCTCCTCTCCACGGCGCGGGCGTTCCGCGCCGGCCACCCATTCCTACCGGCGCACCCCTCGGCACGGACAGTGACTTTCCGGTCCGGCCGCCGGGGCACGCGTCGCGTTGGCGGCAACCGAAGGCCCGCCCGCGCCCCGGGATCCGGGGGCACGGGCGGGCCGGGCGGTGCGGCGGGGCGTCAGCCGGTGATCGGCTTGACGTCCAGGCGGATGTGGTCGACGGCCCAGAACCAGTTGTTCCCGGCGTCGTACATCCGGAACTTGAGCGTCACGCTGCGGGCGCCCGCCGGGACGGCGAACTGCTTGGCGACGAAGGCGTTCTGGACGTCCTTGCCGGCGTTGTCGTTGCCGGTGGTGTCGGAGCTGTAGAAGACCAGCCGGGTCTCGGTGCCGTTGTCGAAGACCGCGGTGACCGCGGCCTTCTGCGGGGCCTCCTGCCGGTAGTGCGAGTCGAAGCCCAGGTAGAGGGTGGTGGCGCCGGCCGGGACGGGCACGGCGGGCGAGACCAGGGTCGAGTCGAAGACGCCCTTCTTGGACGGCGAGCCGGTGTCGTCCCAGTCGTCCGGGTCGGCGACGGCCACGACGCCCAGGCCCCGGGTGAAGTTGCCGCGGTCCTGGCCGGCCGGGCTCGACCACTCGCGCTTGGTGTGGAAGGTCCACCCCTGCAGGCGGGTGGTGCCCTGCGGCATGCCCGGGGCGTTGACCACCGACCAGCCCTGCGGCGCCTGCGCCGTCCAGCCGAGCACCCCGCCGACCGGCTGGAGCGCGCCGGCCAGCGACTCGAAGTCCTCGCCGAGCAGGTGTCCGGCCATCACCGGGGCGGTGCGGGCGGCGAGTTCGCCGTCGGCGACGGCGAAGCGGTCGCCGGCCAGCGCCCGGGCGGTGACCAGGACGCGGTGGGTGGCGCCGTCGGGCAGCTGGGCGGGCGGGGTGACGTCCCACTCGGCGGTGGCGGTGGCGCCGGCGGCGAGCGCGGCGGGCGGCGCGGTGACGGCGGTGACCGTCCAGCCGGCCGGGACGACCGGCTGCGCCTCCAGCGCGGTCAGCGCGGTGCCGGCGGTGAAGCGGGCGGTGACCCGGGCCGGGCGGCCGGGCAGCAGGATCGCCTCGTCGATGGTGGTCGAGGCGGCCTTCAGCGCGACGTCCACGGCCAGCGGGTCGGCCAGGCCCATCGCCGGGTCGGTGAGCAGGTGCTCGCCGTCCCAGGGGAAGCGGCCGGCGATCCGGCGGCGGAAGCCCAGGTCGCCGCGGACGCCGACGGCGACGTCGTACCAGCCCTCCGGGCCGACCTTGACGTTGACGGTCTTGTCGTCGCCGGCCGCGACCCGGACCTCGCGCAGGCCGTCGCCGTAGGCGAGGTCGCCGACCAGGAAGGTCTGGGCGGTGCGCGAGCGGTTGATCACGTCCACCTCCAGCACCTTGCCGTCGTGCTCCTCGGAGAGCGAGATCTCGTAGGGCGCCTCGACGGTGCCGCGCAGGTGCCAGAGCGCGCCGTTGGGGCCGTGCACCCGCAGGTCGTAGCCGTTCGGGCCGACCGTCCAGACGTCGGAGAGGCGGGACTTGGCGCCGACGGTGTAGTGCCGTGGCGGGGTGCCGGGCTCGGGGTAGACCGCGAGGACGGCGCCCTGCTTGCCCTGGTTGATGAAGTCGACGGTCAGCTGGTCGCCCTTGAGGCGCGGCTTGACGATCAGGTTGTAGGGGGCCGGGCGGGCGGCGCGGGTGCCGCGCTCCTGCTGCGGGAAGACCTGCGGGTTGGGCACGGTGGGCGCGGGCAGCTTGCCGGTGTCGACCACCTTCTGCCGGTTGCCGCTGGTGTCCGGCAGCTCGGGCCAGCGCGGGTCTCGGCCGGAGAAGTCGAAGACGTTGGTGAGGTCGCCGCAGACCGAGCGCCGCCAGGGGCTGATGTTGGGCTCCTGGACGCCGAAGCGCTGCTCCAGGAAGCGCAGCACCGAGGTGTGGTCGTAGACGGTGGAGTCGATGACGCCGCCGCGGGTCCACGGCGAGACGACGATCATCGGCACCCGCACGCCCAGGCCCATCGGGTAGGGGCCGGAGACCACGCTCTCGCCGGCCGGCAGGGTGTCGGACCAGGTGAGCGAGCCGTCGGCGGCCTTGACCCGGTACTTGCCGTCCTGGCTCACCACGCGGTGGTAGGTGGAGCCGCCCTTGCTCACCCGCACGACCACCTCGCCGTCGACCGGCACGGTGGACTTGCCGCGCCCGGTGGCCAGCGGCGGGACGGGCGGCAGGTGGTGGTCGAAGAAGCCGCCGTGCTCGTCGTAGTTGAGGATGAAGACGGTCTTCTGCCACACCTCGGGCTTGGCCGCGAGGGCGGCCAGCAGCCGTGCGGTGAGGTGCTCGCCGTTCGGCGGAGCGTAGTTGGCGTGCTCGGAGAGCGCGGCGGGGGCGACGATCCAGGAGACCTGCGGGAGGGTGTCGGCCTGGACGTCGGCGGCGAAGGCCTCGACCAGGGCGTCGCCCATCGCGAAGGGGTCGTTCTTCTTCGCCGGGTCGCCGACGGCGCGCATGCCGCGCTCGTGGAGCGGCTCACCGGGCTTGGCCTTGACGAAGGGGGCGAACCAGGCGAGCGCGTTGTCGTCGAAGTTGTCCAGCGCCTGGTAGGTCCTCCAGCTGACGCCGGCCCGCTCCAGGCGCTCGGCGTAGGTGGTCCACTCGTAGCCGCCGGGGATCTCAGTGTTGTCGGTGACCGGGGTGTCCCGGACGGTGCCGCCGCTGGTGCCCGTCATGAGGTGGTCGCGGTTGGTGTTGGTGTTGCACTGCACCGACGCGTAGTAGGCGTCACAGGCGGTGAACACCGAGGCGAGCGCGTGGTAGAAGGGCATGTCGGCGCTCTCGTAGTAGCCCTGGCCGAGCCAGCCGCTGGAGCGGCGGGTGACCGAGCCGTCGGCGAGGCCGTCGTTCCAGGCCTTCATCGAGTCGACGAAGCCGAACGCCGGGGCGCCCTGCTGGTAGGCGTTGGTGTGGGCGGCGTTCATCGGGAAGGGCAACAGGTAGCCCTCCTTGCGGCCCGGGTCGGGCTGGTGGAAGACCGAGCGGCCGTTGACGCCGCGCACCGCCGTGCGGTCGCCGAAGCCGCGGACGCCGGCGAGGGTGCCGAAGTAGTGGTCGAAGGCGCGGTTCTCCTGCATGAACACCACGACGTGCTGGATGTCCGCCAGCCGTCCGGGGCGGGCCGGTGCGGCGAGCGCCTCGCGGACGCTGAGCGGGAGGGCGGACAGCACGGCGGCCGCCGCCGCGCCACCGAGCAGGGTGCGGCGCGACAGTTCGGGCTTCGGACTCATCGGGGGTGACTCCTTGTACACAGCGGGGGTGGTCGGACGCTTTGGTCCAGACCCGTTATGTGTACGGGCCCCAGATGGACGGGAACGGGGGGTTCGATGGCGCGCCGATGACGGACAGTGAACCCCGAGCTGTACAGACAACTTACCCCCACGCGGCACCCGCCGCGCCGACCGCCCGCCACGCCCTTGACGGAGGCCCCTCAAGACTTCCCAGGTGGCAGGGAACGGAAGGTAGTTGACGAACCGTCGGCAGCCTTCGGCCAGGTCGTGGACAACCCTTGACGAGGCATGTGGTCTGTGGAAATCTCACGGCAGGTCCAGGCCAATGATCTTCGAACGGGGGAGAGGATCGGGATCGTCCGACGCATCAGGGGGGAATCCTGGGAGTCGGGCCCGGCCGTGCCTCGGCGCCTGCCGACCGGTCCGCGGGGCGGGCCGGCCACCCTTCGGCAGCCGCGCCGTCCGACCGCGCCGTGCCGCGTCCTCGCCACCACGGCCACCGCTCGGACGGGTGCCCCGCAGCTCCGTCTCCGACTCCCGAATCGAGCACAGCATGTCCGACTCCCCCAACCGGCCCGACCCGGACTCCGCCGCCGGGGAACCCGCGAGAGCGACGGACGCCACCGGGCCCGCCTCCCCCGCCCAGCACGGGATCTGGCTGACCGGCAGACTCACCCACGTCCCCGAGGTCTTCCACCTCGCGCTGCGCCTGGTCTTCGACCGGATCGACACCGACGCCCTGGCCCGGGCCGTCGCCGCGACCGCCGCCCGGCACCCCGCGCTCGGGGCGGCCCTGGTGGAGCGGGACGGCGTCATCCACCAGGTCCCCGCCCGGCGGGCCCCCGTGCTCACCCTCCTCGACACCGCCGCCGACAGCGGCGAGGCGCTCGCCAAGCGGCTCGCCGAGGAGCTCGCCCTCCCCTTCGACCTGGCCGCCGGGCCGCTCTCCCGGTTCACCCTGCACCAGCGGCCGGACGGCGGCGCCGAGCTGCTGGTGGTCGCCCACCACGCGGTGTTCGACGGCACGTCGAAGGACGTGCTCGCCGCCGACCTGGCCGCCGGGTACGCCGCCGCGCTCGCGGGTGGGGCGGGTGGGGCGGGTGAGGCGCCCGCCGAGACCGCCGTCCTGGAAACCGCCGAACCCGTCGACCCCTCCCGCACCGAGGCGGCCGCCGCGTTCCACGGCCCGCGCTGGGCCGCCGCCACCGACCCGGTGCTGCCCGGCGGCGCGCGGGCCACCACCGACGCCGGCCCCGGCGAGGCAATCACCTGGCGGCTCGACGGCCCCGGCCGCGCCGCCCTCGACGCCGCCGCCCGGCAGAGCGGGGTCACCGTCTTCGAGTTCCTGCTCTCCGCGTTGCACGGCCTGCTGCGCCGCTACGGCGGCGAGGCCGTCCCGGTCGCCGTCCCCTTCTCCACCCGCCGCCCCGGGCAGCGCGACGCCATCGGCCTGTTCGTCAACGAGCTGCCCGTGCACGCCCCGGCCGGCGTCGACGAGGACACTCCGTTCGCGCGGTACGCGCAGGCCGTGCGCGCCGAGGTCCGGCTGGTCTCCGAGCACCGCGCCGTCCCGTTCGGCACCGCCGTGCCCGGACTCACCCCCCGTGCCGGACTCGCCCCGGTCTCCTTCGGCTACCGCCGGCGCACCACCGCCGAGCCGGTCTTCCCCGGCAGCACCACCCGGGTCGACTGGACCGTCTTCCACCACGCGGCCCGCAACACCCTGCACCTCCAGGCCGTGGCGGACCCGGAGGCGATCGAGTTCTCCCTCCAGTACGACCCGGCCGTCCTCGCCCCGCCCGCCGCCCGGCGGATCGCCGGCCACTTCGCCACCCTGCTCGCCGCCGCCGCGGCCGGGCCCGGCACGGCGCTCGGCGAGCTGCCGCTGCTCGACGCGGCCGAGCAGCACCTGGTCACCACCGCCTGGAACGCCACCGCCCGCCCCTACCCGGGCGAGCGGACCGTGCTCGACCTGGTCCGGGAGCAGGCCGCCGCCGCGCCGGACGCCGTCGCCGTGGTGGCCGGCGAGCAGCGGCTGACCTACCGCGAACTGCTGCGCCGCGCCGAGCGGCTGGCCGGCGCGCTCACCGCGGCCGGCATCGGACGCGACGACCTGGTCGGCCTGCACCTCGCCCGCACCGCCGAGCTGCCGGCCGCGCTGCTCGCCGTGCACGCCGTCGGCGCCGGCTATCTGCCGCTGGACCCCGGCTACCCGGCCGAGCGGCTGGCCTTCGTGCTCGCCGACTCCGGCGCCGCCCTGCTGCTGGCCGACCGCGAGCCGGCGCCCGAGGTGGCCGCCGCCGCGCCGGCGGTGCTCCGCCTCGCCGAGGCCGGGGACGCCCCCGCACCGGCGGAGACCGCCCCCGGCCGGCTCGCCTATGTGCTCTACACCTCCGGTTCCACCGGCCGCCCCAAGGGCGTGGAGATCGGCCACCGGGCGCTGGTCAACCTGCTCGCGGCCTTCGCCGGGGAGCTGGGCTCCGGCCCCGGGGACGTCTGGCTCGGCCTCACCTCGCTGTCCTTCGACATCTCCGCCCTCGAACTGCTGCTGCCGCTGACCACCGGCGGCCGGCTGGTGCTCGCCCCCGACGGCCTGGCCGTGGACGGCCCGGGCCTGCGCGCCCTGGTCGAGCGCGAGGGCGTCACCCACGTCCAGGCCACCCCCTCGGGCTGGCGGGTCCTGCTCGGCGCGGGCCCGCTGCCCTCCGGGCTGACCGGCCTGGTCGGCGGCGAGGCCCTGCCGCTGCCGCTGGCCCGGCAGCTGCGGGCCCGCACCAAGCGGCTGCTCAACGTCTACGGGCCGACCGAGACCACCATCTGGTCCACCTGCGCCGAGATCGCGGACCCGCCGGAGGCCGTCCGGATCGGCCGGCCGATCGCCAACACCCGTGCCCATGTGCTGGACCGGCGGCGCCGGCCGCTGCCGATCGGCGTGCCCGGGGAGCTGTACCTGGGCGGCGACGGGCTCGCCGAGGGGTACCTGGGACGGCCCGAGCTGACCGCCGAGCGCTTCGTCGACGATCCGTTCGGCGCTCCCGGCGACCGGCTCTACCGCACCGGCGACCTGGTCGCCTGGACCGCGGACGGCGAACTGGAGTTCCTCGGCCGGCTCGACGACCAGGTCAAGATCCGCGGCCACCGGATCGAGCTGGGCGAGATCGAGTCCGCGCTGCTCGGCCACCCGGACGTCGCCGAGGCCGCCGCCGCGGTGCACCGGGAGGAGGACGGCGAGGAGCCGTTCGTCGCCGGGTACCTCGTCCCGGCCGCCGGGAGCGCCGCGCCCGCCCCGGCCGACCTGCGCGCCTTCCTCCAGCGGTCGCTGCCCGGCGCCGCCGTCCCGCAGCGCTTCCTGGTGCTCGACCGGCTGCCGCTGACGCCCAACGGCAAGCTGGACCGGCGCGCGCTGCCCGTCCCACCGGTGCCGGTCGAGGCGAGTGGCGCCGAGCCCGACGGCGGGCCGGAGCACGACGAGGTGCTCACCGCCGTGCTCGGAGTCTGGTCCGAGGTGCTGCGGCTGCCCGACCTCGGGCCCGAGGAGGACCTCTTCGAGCTCGGCGGGCATTCCCTGACGATCATTCAGATCACCGCCAGGATCCGCGACCTGCTCGGCGTCGAGCTGGACTTCGACGTCTTCTTCGCCACCCCGACCCCGCTCGGCATCGCCGCGGCCGTCCGCGACCTGCGCTGACCTCGGGCGGCGCGGACACCTCCGCGCCGCCCGCACCGCTCCCCGCGCCTCCTCTCCCCGGCGGCGGCCCGGCCGCGCGGCGACCCCGCCCGACGGCCCGACGCCCACCGCCCCGACGTGCGCCGAAATGGAACACTCGATGACCGACCTCCAGGACCCCGCCGCCGGGTTGTCCGCGACCAAGCGCGCCCTGCTCGCCCAGCGGCTGCGCGCCGCCGCGGCCGTCCCGGCCGACGCCACCGCTCCCGCCCCCGCGAACACCGTCCCCGTCCGGCCCCCCGGCGCCGGGGTACCGCTCTCCAGCGGCCAGGAACGGCTCTGGTTCATGGACCAGTTCGCCCCCGGCTCCACCGCCTGGACCCTCGCCCCGGCCCGCCGGCTGCGCGGCCCGCTCGACCGCACCGCCCTCGACGCCGCCCTCACCGATCTGCTCGCCCGCCACGAGGCGCTGCGGATGGCCTTCCCCGCCACCCCCGAGGGCACCGCCCAGGTCGTGATCGCCGAACCCGGGCCGTGCGCGGCCGAGTTCGTCGACGCCTCCGACGACCCGGACCCGGCCGCCCGCGCCGCCCGGGAGCTCGGCGAGCGGGTGGCCGAGCCGTTCGACCTGGCCGCCGGCCCGCTGCTGCGCGCCCTGCTGGTGCGCACCGCCCCGGACGAGCACGTGCTCGCCCTGGTCATGCACCACATCGTCAGCGACGGCTGGTCGCTCGACCTGCTGCACCGCGAACTCGACGCGCTGTACGCCCGGCACGCGCACGGCACGCCCGACCGGCTGCCGGAGCTGCCGGTGCAGTTCGGCGACTACGCGCGCTGGCAGCGCGAGCGGCTGGCGGGCGAGGCGCTGGCCGCCTCCCGCGCGCACTGGCGCGAGGAACTGCGCGACGTCCCGGCCCTGGAGCTGCCCACCGACCGGCCCCGGCCGCCGGTGGTCGCCTTCGAGGGGGCCGCCACCGAGTTCCACTGGAGCCCCGAACTCGGCCGGGGCGTCGCCGCCCTGGCGCGCGCCTCGAACGCCTCCGGGTACATGGTGCTGATGGCCGCGCTGCAGACCCTGCTCGGACGGCACGCCGGGCAGCGGGACTTCGCGATCGGATCAGCCGTCGCCGGCCGCCTCCACCGCGAACTGGAGGGCGTGGTCGGCCTGTTCGTCAACATGCTGCCGATCCGGGCCCGGCTGGAGGGCGATCCCACCTTCACCGAACTGCTCCGCCGGGTGCGCGGCACGACGCTCGACGCGTACACCCACCAGGAGGTGCCGTTCGAGCAGATGGTGGCCGACCTGGACATCGAGCGCGACGTCAGCCGCTCCGCCGTCTTCCAGGTCAGCTTCGCCTTCCAGAACTACGGCGACCGCAGCGCCGCCGCCTCCCCCGACTCCCCCGGCGCGCCCGCCTCCGAGAGCTTCGGGCACGAGGCCGCCACCACCCGCACCGACCTCGCCTTCTACCTGCGCGAGAAGTCCGACGGCGGCCTGTACGGGCTGCTCACCTACCGCACCGACCTGTTCGACGCCGCCACCGTGCGGCGGTTGGTCGAGCGCTTCGAACTGCTGGTCACGGCGGCGGTGGCCGACCCGGAGCGGCCGGTCTCCCGGCTGCCGCTGCTCACCCCCGGCGAGCGGCGGGACGTCCTGGAGCGCTGGTCCGCGGGGCCCGCGCTGCCCGATCCGGCCGACGGCCCGGGCACGCTCACCGCCCTGCTCGCCGCGACCGCGCGCGCCCACCCGGACCGCCCGGCCCTGGAGTCCGAGGGCCGCACCGTCGACTACCGGGAGCTGGACGAGCGCGCCAACGGCCTCGCCCGGCGGCTGCGGGCGCTCGGCGTCGGGCCGGACGACCGGGTCGCGGTCTGCCTGGAGCAGTCGCCCGAGCTGGCGGTCGCACTGGTCGGCGTGCTGAAGGCGGGCGGCGCCTACCTGCCGCTGGACCCGGAGCAGCCGCCCGCCCGGCTCGCCCACCTGGTCGCCGACGCCGGGGTGCGCGTCCTGCTCACCGACACGGCGCTGCGCGAGCGCTTCCCCGGCTACGAGGGCGCCGCGCTGCTGCTGGACGGCGAGCCGGCGGAGCGCGACCCGCTACCGCTGGAGGAGGTCTCCGGACCGGACCGGCTGGCCTATGTGATCTACACCTCCGGCTCCACCGGCACCCCCAAGGGCGTCGCCGTCCAGCACCGGCAGATCCTCAACTACCTGGCCGGGGTGCGGGAACGGCTGCGGATCGAACCGGGCGCCGGCTACGGGCTGCTGCAGTCGCTCTCCTTCGACTTCAGCATCACCATGCTCTACCTCGCGCTGAGCACCGGCGGCCGGGTCCACCTGCTGCCGCGCCGCATCGCCGGTGCCGAACTCGCCGCGCGCATCGAGGAGTTGCAGCTCGACTACCTCAAGATGACGCCCTCCCACCTGGCCGCGCTGGGCGCCGACGCCCCGATGGAGCGACTGCTGCCGCGCCGGGCGCTGGTACTCGGCGGCGAGGCCTCGGCCTGGCCGTGGGCCGCCGAACTCGCCGCCCTCGGCCGGTGCGCGGTCTTCAACCACTACGGCCCGACCGAGGCCACCGTCGGCGTGACCGTCCACGAGGTCACCGCGGAGGCCGCCGGACCCGGCAGCACCCCGATCGGCACCCCGCTGGCCGGCGCCCGCTGCCACGTCCTGGACGAGGCGATGCAGCCGCTGCCGCCGGGCGTCACCGGCGAGCTCCACCTGGGCGGCGACCGGCTCGCCCGCGGCTACCTGGGCCGCCCGGACCTGACCGCCGAGCGCTTCGTCGACGACCCGTTCGGCGCCCCCGGCGACCGCCTCTACCGCACCGGCGACCTGGCGCGCTGGCGCGCCGACGGCACGCTCGACTACCTGGGCCGGGCCGACGACCAGATCAAGGTGCGCGGCTACCGGGTCGAGCCCGGCGAGGTCGAGGCCGCCCTCACCGCGCTGCCCGGCATCACCCAGGCCGTCGTGCTGGCCCGCGGCGAGGGGCTGCGGCAGATGCTGGTCGCCTATCTGGAGCACCCGGGCGACGGCCCCGCCCCGGTGGCCGCCGACCTGCGCGACACCCTCGCCGAGGTGCTGCCCGACTACATGGTCCCGGCCCGCTTCGTGGTGCTGGAGCGGCTGCCGCTGCTGTCCCACGGCAAGGTCGACCGGCGCAACCTGCCCGAGCCCGAGGAGCCCGCCGCGAGCGGCGAGTTCGTCGAACCCGAGGGCGAGGCCGAGGAGTTCATCGCCGGCATGTGGGCGGAGCTGCTGGGCGTGCCCCGGGTCGGCGCGCTGGACGACTTCTTCGAACTCGGCGGGCACTCCCTGCTGGCCACCCAGGTGGTCGCCAAGCTGCGCCGCGCCTACCCCGAACTGCCCACCCCCGTCGGGGTGATGGACCTCTTCAAGTACCCCACCGTGCGCCGGCTGGCCGCCCTGGTCAGCGACCCGCACGCCGACCGCGGTCCGCGCAGCCTGCTGCACCTGCTCACCCCGGCCGGCCGCAGGACCACCGCCAGCCTGGTCTGCGCGCCGTACGGCGGCGGCAGCGCGCTCATCTACAAGCCGCTCGCCGACGCCCTGCCCGCCGACTGGGCCCTGCACTCGCTCGCCGTCCCCGGCCACGAGCTGGGCGAGGAGGCGATGGACGTCGACGAGGTCGCAGCCGGCTGCGCCCAGGAGATCCTGGACAACGTCGAGGGCCGCATCGTCCTGTACGGCCACTGCGGCGTCGGCGTCCGGCTGGCCGTGGAGATCGCCCGGCGGGTGGAGGCGGCGGGCCGCGAGATCGACGCCGTCCACCTCGGCGGCATCTTCCCGTTCGCCCGCCCGCGCGGCCGCGGCGCCGCCGTCGGCGAGTGGTGGGCCCGCACCGCCGACCGGCTGCGCAGCGACCAGGGCATGATCAACGCGCTGGCGGCGGCCGGCCTGGAGACCGACGAGGTCGGCACCGAGCAGCTGCGCCTGATGGTGGCCAACCGGCGCACCGGCACCCGGGAGGCCGAGCAGTACTTCACCCGGCTGTTCGAGAGCGAGGACGGCCGGATCAACGCCCCGGTCTACGCGGTCTGCGGCGACCGGGACCCGGCCACCGAGTTCTACGAGGAGCGGTACCGCGAATGGCACCGGCTCAGTGACACCACCGGCGTGGTGGTGCTCGACGAGGCGGGCCACTTCTACCTCAAGTACCGGGCCGCCGAACTCGCCGAGATCGTCACCACCGTGCACCGCTCGGTGGCCGACGGCGAGGAGGACCGGCACCGGCGCACCGAGGGCGCCACCTGGTGGCTGGCCGGGCTGTCCCGCGACGCCGCACAGGCCCCCGCCGCCGCGTCCACCGCGGTCCGCCCGACCATGCGCCGCTTCCTCGGCGTCGCCGCCGGCCAGCAGATCTCGATGATCGGCTCGGCGCTCACCGAGTTCGCCCTGCCGGTGTGGATCTACCTCACCACCGGCTCGCTCGCCCAGTTCGGCCTGCTGGCCGCCTGCGGCCTCGTCCCCGGCATCCTCACCGCGCCGCTCGCCGGCGCCCTGGTGGACCGCGGCGACCGGCGCCGGATCATGCTGTACGGCGATGTCGCGGCGGGCCTGACCCAGGCGGTGATGCTGCTGCTGTACCTCACCGACTCCCTCCAGGTCTGGCACGCGTACGTGCTGATCGCGCTGCTGTCGACGGCGCTCACCTTCCAACGGCTGGCCTGGAACTCGGCCGTGCCCCAGCTCGTCCCGAAGCGCTTCCTCGGCCGCGCCAACGGCGTCGTGCAAATGGCCTTCGGCCTCGCCCAGTTCCTGGTCCCGCTGTTCGCCGTCGGTCTGCTGTCGGCGCTCGGCCTCGGCGGCATCCTCGTGATGGACGTCGCCAGCTACGTGGTCGCCACCGGCGTCACCCTGGCCGTGCGCTTCCCCGACGTGATGGCCGCGCGGCGCCGCGAGAGCGTCACCGCCGAGATCCGGGCCGGGTTCCGGCGCGCGCTCGGCAGCCGGCACTTCCGCGCCATGCTGCTGTTCTTCGCGGTGCTCAACATCTTCCTGTCCCCACTGTTCCTGCTCACCACCCCGCTGGTGCTCTCCTTCGCCCCGCTCGCGTCCGCCGGCTGGGTCTCGGTCGCGGCCGGGCTCGGCGCCGTGCTCGGCGGCCTGACCCTGCTGGTCTGGGGCGGGCCGCGCCGGCTGCGGCTGCGCGGCGTCCTGTTCTCGACCCTCGGCCTGGCCGCCGCCTGCCTGGTGACCGGCCTGCGCCCGAGCGTCTGGCCGGTGGCGCTCGGCGCGTTCGGCATGGCGTACGCGCTGGGTCTGGTCAACGGCGTCTACGCGACGATCGTGCAGACCAAGGTGCCGCTGCGCTTCCACGGCCGGGTGATCGCCGTCAACACCATGGTGGCCTGGTCCACCCTCCCGATCGGTTTCGCCGTCGTCGCCCCGCTCGGGCCGCGCCTGGTCCAGCCGTGGGTCGACGAGAACGGCGCGCTGGCCGACACCGTCGGCCGGCTGATCGGCACCGGCGAGGGCCGCGGCATCGGCCTGCTCTACCTGCTGTTCGGCCTCGCCATGGCGCTGCTGGTGGCCGTCTGCCTGGCGGTCCCGGCGCTGCGCCACTTCGACCGCGACGTCCCCGACGCCGAGCCCGACGACCTGGTCGGCCTGGCCACCCTCTCGGCCCGCGCCGAGGCCGCGGCCCCGTCCGACCCCCTCCCCGCCGCACCCTCCGCCGATCCCTCCGCCGCACCCGCGCGCCGTACCGGAACCGAGGCCGCCGTCCGATGACCACCACCGACCGGGCCCTCGGCACCACCGAGGCCGTCCACCCGCTCACCGAGGAACAGCGCCGGCTCTGGTTCCTGCAGCAGCTCCACCCCGCCGACCCCGGCTTCAACATGTACCTGAGCCGCCGCTGGAGCGGCCCGCTGGACGTCGCCGCGCTGCGCACCGCGCTCGACCGGGTGACAGCCCGGCACGAGCCGCTGCGCACCCGCTTCGCCCTGGACGGCGAGGCGCCCGTCCAGCTGGTCGAGGCGCCCGCGCCCGTCCCGCTCGACCTGGTCGCGCTCGCCCCCGGCGCGGGCGAACAGGACTTCACCGAGGCCTGCCGGCCCACCGTCAACACGCCCTTCGACCTCGCCGCACGCCCGCCGCTGCGCGCCGTCCTGGTCTCCTCCGGCCCGGGCGAGCACGCGCTGATGCTGGTCGTCCACCACATCGTCTCGGACGGCTGGTCGTTCAAGATCCTCTGGCGCGAACTGCTCGCGCTGTACCGGGAGGCGCTCGGCGAGGCCGCGGCCGACCTCGCGCCGCTCGCCCTGCGGTACGGCGACGTCGCGCGCGCCGAGCAGGAGCGCGCGGCGGCCGGCGGCGCCGAGGCGGCGTTCCGCTACTGGGCGGAGAAGCTGGCCGGCACCGGCCGGCTGCGGCTGCCGCTGGACCACCCCCGCCCGGCCGAGCCGCAGCACCCGGCGGGCTTCGCCGCGGTCGCGCTGGACCCGGAGTTGACGGCGGCCCTGGACGCGCTCGCCCGGCGCGAGCGCTGCACCCCGTTCATGGTGCTGCTGGCCGCCTACCAGTGCGTGCTGGCCCGCTGGACCGGCAGCACCGACTTCGTGGTCGGCACCCCGCTCGCCGGCCGCACCGAGGCGGCCCAGGAGGCGCTGGTCGGCTATTTCGCCCGCACCGGCGTGCTGCGCGCCGACCTCACCGGCGAGCCCGACTTCCGCGCCGTGCTGCACCGCGTCCGCACGGCCACCCTGGGCGCGCTCAGCCACCAGGACGTCCCGCTGGAACGGCTCGCCGCCCACCTGGACCTGCCCGCCGAGGCCGGCGCGGCGCCGCTCTACCAGGCGGTGTTCGTCCACCAGAGCCAGTACGACCTGGCCGGCGAGGACGGCGGCGTCCCGCTGCCCGCCGGGGTGCGCACGGCCTCCATGGACTCCGGCTTCGAGCGCGCCAAGACCGACCTGCTGCTGGACAGCTGGCGCACCCCGGACGGCGGTCTGACGCTCTCCTTCTGCTTCGACCGGGAGGTCCTCGACCCGGCGACGGTGGCCGCGCTCGGCACCCGTTGCCGGTCGCTGCTGGCCGCCGCCGTCGAGGACGCCACGGTGCCGCTGCACGGCGACTGGCTGATCGGGGCGCAGGAGCGCGCCGAGCTGCTCGCCCTCGGCGCGGGCCCGGTGGCCCCGTCCGACGCCCGCCCCGTGCTCGCCCGCTTCGCCGAACGGGTCGCCGCCGCCCCGGACGCCCCCGCCCTGGAGTGCGACGGCCGCGTCCTGACCTATGCCGAACTCGACCGCCGCGCCGGCGAACTGGCCGAACGGCTCGGCCCGGTCGCCGGACAGCTGGTGGCCGTCCGGCTGGCCCCCTCCTTCGAGCTGGTCACCGCCCTGCTGGCGATCTGGAAGGCCGGCGCCGGCTATCTGCCGCTCGACCCGGCCCACCCGGAGGAGCGGCGCCGGCTGATGGTGCGCGAGTCCGGCGCCGTCCGGCTGCTGACCGACGAGGGCGGCGCGGGCCTGCGCGTCCTGCCCGGCGGCGATCCGGCCGGGTCCGGGGAGCGGGCGGACCTCGCCTACGTCCTCTACACCTCCGGCTCCACCGGCACCCCCAAGGCCGTCGCCGTCGACCACGCCGCGCTGGCCGCCCGGGTCGACTGGATGGCCGGCCCCGACGGCTACCGCCTCACGCCCGGGGACCGGATCGTCCAGTTCGCCTCGATCGGCTTCGACACCCACGCCGAGGAGCTGTGGCCCGCCCTGGCCACCGGCGCGTGCGTCGTGCTGCTCCCCGGCGGCGGCCGGACCCTGCCCGAGCTGCTGCGCGGCCCGCACGGCCCGGCGGTCACCGTGCTCGACCTGCCGACCGCCTACTGGGAGGAGCTGGTCTCGCACGACGACCGCACCCCCTGGCCGGCCGCCCTGCGGCTGGTGGTGCTCGGCGGCTCCGAGGCCCGCGCCGACGCCGTCGCCCGCTGGCGGGAGCGGCACGGCGACACCGTCCGGCTGGTCAACACCTACGGCCCGACCGAGGCCACCGTCATCGTCACCGCCGCCGACCTCCGCGCCCCGGACGCCGGCCGCCGCCCACCGCTCGGCCGCCCGCTGCCCGGCGTACGGCTGTACGTGCTCGACGAGCGCGGCGCCCTGCTGCCGCGCGGCTCGGAGGGCGAGCTGTCCATCGGCGGCACCGGCCTGGCCCGCGGCTACCTGGGCCGTCCCGACCTGACCGCCGCCGCGTTCGTCGAGGACCCGTTCGCGGGCGGGCGGATGTACCGCACCGGCGACCGCGCCCGCTGGCGCACCGACGGGTCCCTCGACTACCTCGGGCGCACCGACGAGCAGATCAAGCTGCGCGGCTACCGGATCGAACCGGCCGAGATCGAGGCGGCCCTGACCGGGCACCCGGACGTCCTGCGCGCCGCCGCCGTCGTGCTCGGCGGCCGGCGCCTGGTCGCCTACGCCGTCCCGGCGCCCGGTGCCGAGCCCGCGCCCGCGCCCGCCGCGCTGCGTGAGCACCTGGCCGTCCGGCTTCCCGCCTACCTGGTCCCCGACACGGTCGTCCTCCTCGACACCCTGCCGCTGACCCTCAACGGCAAGCTCGACACCGCCGCCCTCCCCGAACCGGCCCCGGCCGCCACCGGCCGGTACGTGGCCCCGCGCACCGACGCCGAGCAGCTGGTCACCCAGCTCTGGCAGGAGGTCCTCGGGCTCGACCGGGTCGGCGTCCTCGACGACTTCTTCGACCTCGGGGGGGACTCGCTGCTGGTCACCCGGGTGGTCGCCCGGATCCGCGCGGGTGTGGGCCTGGACGTGCCGATCCGCGACGCCTTCGAGCTCTCCACGGCGGCCGCCCTCGCGGCGCGCGTGGAGGAACTGCTCATCGCGGAGATCGAGGCCCTGAGTGAGGACGAGGCCGCCGATCGCCTTTCCGACTGACCGGATGACCGGCTGACCGTGACGGGGGCAGGCTGCGCGCCTGCCCCCGTCTCTCATCGCGCCCGCGCCTCGGCGGCGGCCTTCAGGTCGGTCAGCCAGCCCTCCAGGCCCGCCCCGAGGATCGCGGTCGCCCTCGGCACGTCGGCGTCGACCTGCGGCCCGGTGTGGGTCTCCTCGGTGCTCACCTTCACCCCACCCTTGACCCTGGCGAAGTTCCAGACGTGCACCCCGTCGATGTGCGCCCCCTCGCCGACGGCCGGGCCGGTCCAGCGGATGCAGGAGCCGTCCCGGACCTGCCGGACGGTCGAGGTGATGTCCAGGCTGGTCGCCGGGATCCCGGTCCCGGGCGGCACCGGCGTCGTCCAGTGGAACGCCGACCCGGCGCGGAAACGCCCGTGGTCCAGCCGCTCCGCGCTCGTCACCGGCCCCTGCCAGGACGGCCAGCGGTCCACCTCCGTCTGCAGCTTCCAGATCACGTCCAGCGGCGCGTCGATCACCGCCTCCGTCCGGTACCGGACCTGCGCCCCGGGGTCGACGCCCGCGCCCCGGCAGGTCAGCCCCCCGACCGGCGCGACCGGCGCCGCCCCGGCGGGCGCGGCGGCCCCGCCGAGGATGCCGACCACCAGCGGAACGACGGCGACTCGAATACCCCACATGGCATTCCCTTCCCTAGCGCTCATCACGTTCGTTATATGCTCTAACTCCATCGCCTCAATAGTCAATAGCTTCCGTGATAGGTTCTAACCATGGCGAAGAGCGACCCCACCACCCCCCGCGAGCGCTACCGCACCCAGGTCCGCGCCGAGGTCATGGAACGCGCCTGGGAGCAGATCGCCACCGCCGGTGCCTCCGCGCTCTCCCTCAACGCGATCGCCAAGCAGATGGGCATGAGCGGCCCCGCCCTCTACCGCTACTTCGCCAACCGCGACGAGCTGATCACCGAACTCGTCCGCGAGGCCTACCGCAGTCTCGCCGACACCCTCGCCGCGGCCGCCGCCGACGGTGCCGGCCTGGCCGCCCTCGCCCGCACCCTGCGCACCTGGGCCCTCGCCGACCCCCAGCGCTACCTGCTGGTCTACGGCACCCCGATCCCCGGCTACCGGGCCCCCGAGGACACCACCGCCATCTCCCGGGAGATCGCCGGCACCCTCCTCGACGCCTGCGCCGCCGCCCTCCCCCCGAACACCCCCGCCACCCCCCTCAGCACCCACCTCGCCGCCCACCGCACCTGGGCCGCCACCCACCCCGCCCCACCCGAGGCCCTCGCCCTCTTCCTCACCCTCTGGACCCGCCTCCACGGCGTCCTCTCCCTCGAACTCGCCGGCCACTTCACCGGCATGCGGTTCGCCCCCGAAACCCTCTTCGAAGCCGAACTCACCGCCCTGCTCCCCTGACCGCCCGGCCCCGCACCGTCCGTCCGACCGGGCACCCGCGCCACCTGATGGCCACGGAGGCTGTAGCGGTTGGGTAACTCGGGAGACAGGACGGGACCGGTTGGCACAGAGTCACGTCATGGCTGATCTCTCCTCCTCGTCGTTCCCGGCTTCCTACCAGCGGCGCGCGGCGACCGTCGGCGATGCCCGCGCGGTGTACGCGTTGGTCTCCGCCTGCGAGCGCGAACTCCTGGGCCGTCCCGACACCGAGCCCGACCGCATCGCCGCGGACCTCACGCTGCCCGGTCTCGACCCGGCTGTCGACACGCTCCTCGTACACGACGCGGCCGGGTGTCTCGCGGGGTGGGCCTGGGTGCACGGCGGTCGGCGCAGTGCGGTCGACGTCCACCCCGGGCACCGGGGACGAGGGTTGGGCGGCGCGCTGCTCGACTGGGCCGAGGCGCGGGCACGGCAGGCGGGTGGTGAACGGCTCAGCCAGACGGTCTGGGACAGCGATCGGGCGGCGGTGGAGCTGGTGCGATCACGGGGGTACGAGCCGTTCGTCACCCAGTGGCAGCTGGAGATCGAGATGCCCGCCGAACCGGTGGTGCCCGGCCCGCCGCCCGGCATCACCGTGCGTTGCTTCCAACCCGGTGACGAGCAGGCCGCCTACCAGCTCACCGAGGACGCCTTCGACGAGTGGCAGAAGCGGCGGAAGCCCTACGAGGAGTGGGCCCGGCACACCGTCGAGCGCGACACGTTCGCCCCGGCGCTCTCATCGGTGGCGTTCGCCGGTGACCTGATGGTCGGCGCGGTGCTGTCGCTGAACGTCCCGGACACCGGCGAGGGATACGTCGAGCGGGTCGCCGTCCGGAAGGACCACCGCAACCGGGGGATCGCCCGCCTGCTGCTGCGGACGTCGTTCCGGGCCTTCTACCGCCAAGGCCGCCGCACGTGCACGCTGTGGACCCACTCGGAGACCGGCGCGCTCTCCCTCTACCAGCGGGTGGGCATGACGGTCCGCCGCAGCTCCGCCGTCTACGGCAAGGCGCTCGGCACCGAGTAGCCACTCGTCCCGATCCGGCGGACAGCCCATCCTGCCGGGACATCTCGGCTACGCTCGCCATGATCAGGGGCGGAATCGAACGAGGGGGTACGACCGTGCCGTACGACACCGGCGCAAGGGTGAAGTTGACCAGGGACGTGCCGGTCACCGCGGTCGGCGCGGTGACCACCGGCGGCTTCCCCGGGGCGCTGTACCTGGCCGAGGGGTTGGCGGGCGTCGTCACGGGCGTCACGAAGGGCGGCGGCGGCACGGCCGAGGACATGCTGGCGAGCTTCGACCAGCAGATCCGCGACAGCCACCTCCCGGGCTTCTCGGCCGCCCTGGTCGACGACCTCCGTCAGCAGTTCATCCAACGGGGAGCGTTCGCCACCGGCATCGGCACGCCGACCAGGTACAAGGTGCGCTTCGAGAACGGATTCGTGCTCGACGGCCTCGAAGAGAACTGGCTGGCCGCAGCTTGATCGGTCCTGGCGGCTGCGGCAACGGTGATGATGCCGAGGTGGACCGGGCCGCGCTTGTCGTAGCGGGGTGCGGCCGTCCACCTCGTGAGCCCGCTCGCAGGTGGACGGCAGTCTCCTCGCCGCGTCGGCCTCGGCCACCGTGGTCTACACGTCGAACAGCGGCTCCTCGGCCGGCGCCGGCTCGGGTGCCAGGACGGCGCGGAGGGTCTTGACGGTGCGGCGCCAGTCCGCGCTCTCCTCGGTCTCGTCCCAGAGTTCGGCGAGTTCGGACTCGTCGGCGACTATGCGGTCGAGGGCCGCGGCGGCGAGCGGGCGGAGGTCGGCGGGGAAGGCGGGGAGGGGCTCGTCGGGGCCGTAGCTGGTGGTGACGGGCTCGCCGTCGGGGCACTGGGAGGCGACGAGGGCGGCGGCGGCCACGGCCTGCGCGGCCTCGTAGCAGTCCAGGTAGTCCTCGGCCCCGGTGTCGGCCGCGAGCGCCAGGACGCGGCGGACCAGGGCCTCCCGCTCGGCCGCGGGCGTCTCGTCCAGCGTGCCGGAGAAGTCCGCGGCGGTGTCGTTGTCGAAGTGGCCGATGTCCCAGGTACCCACAGTGATCTCCTAGCTCGATTCGTTCACGGGGATCCTCGCACCGGCCACTGACAGTCGGGCCGTCAGCCCCCGGCGGCCGCCGCGACGCGGGCCTCCAGGGCGGCGGCCAGGGACTCGACGGCGGCCGGGGTGAAGGCGTGCTCGTTGTAGCGGAGCCAGCAGACCAGGGAGCCGTCCGGCTGTTCGGTGGCGGCGAGTTCGGGGACGTGGCGGTCGCCGCCGGGCAGGGGGTAGGGGACGGTGGCGCTGCGCGGGACCTCCCAGGCCGTGCAGGTGAGGCCGGGGAGTTGGGCGGGGGCGTTCCAGCTCTCGTAGCGCAGCCAGGCGGCGAACGGCACCAGCGGGCTGAACTCGGCGAAGGGGTAGAGCTGGTGGTCCAGCGCCGCGGTGGCGGTGTCGCGGACGCGGGCGAGGAGCTCGGCGAAGCCCGGCGCGCCGGAGGCGTCGACCCGCAGCAGCAGGGACTGCACGAAGCAGCCGACGGCCTGTTCGGCCTCGGGGCTCGTACGGCCGGGGACGGGCGTCATCAGGACGAGGTCGTCCTGGCCGCTGCGCTCCGCCAGCAGGCCGAGCCAGACGGTGGCGAGGGCCTGGAAGGGGGTCGCGCCGGCCTCGGCGGCCCGTTCGCGCAGGGCGGCGGCCCGGGCGGCCGGGACGGTGAGGCGGTGGGCGGCGCTGAGGACCGTCTCGGTGTCGGCGCGGCCGGGGAAGGGATGCACGGCCTCGGGCGCGCCGGCCAGGGTGCGGGCGAAGTGGGCGCGGGAGACCGGCCAGTGGGCGTTGGCCCGGGCGACCAGCTCGCCGAGCGTCGGCATCGGCCGGGGCGGCGGCGCGGGCCGGCCGCGGCGCAGCGCCGAGTAGATGACGCCGAGGTCGCGCAGCAGCACGCCCACCGACCAGCCGTCACCGACGATGTGGTGGACGGCGAGCAGCACGGCGTGGTCCTCGGCGCCCCGGCTGACCACGGCGAGGCCGGTCATCGGGCCCTGGCCGACGTCGGTGAGCCGGTCGCGGACGGCGATCAGCCGGGCCGACACCTCGTCGTCGCTCTCGCCCGGCGCGTCGACCAGGATGGCCTCGACCTCCGGCTCGGGATCGACCACGGCGCGCCGGATCCCCGGTACGGCGCCGGGCACCGGCACGAAGCGGGTGCGCAGCGCCGGGTGGCGGCGCACCGCCTCGTACAGGGCCTCGGTCAGCAGGTCGGGGCGGAGCGCCTCGGTGACGCGGAACATGACGGCGACCGAGCCGACGTTGCGGCCCTCGGCCTCGGCCATCCAGCGCAGGAAGTTCTCCTGCTGGGAGGTGAGCGGGATGTCGTGCGGCTGGGCGCGCAGGTCACGGAGGAAGGGGGACAGCTCGGAGTCGGCCAGGGCGCCGAGGCCGTCGGCCGCCTTCGGGGCGGCGGCGAGCCAGGCGGCCTGGGCGCGCAGCGAGGGGCGTTCGAAGACCAGGGCGGTGCCGGCGGTGACGCCGAACTCGGCGGAGACGGCGGCGGCGAGCTGGACGGCGCGGAAGGAGTCACCGCCGAGGGCGAAGAACTCGTCCTCGACGGCGGCGACGGGCCGGCCGAGGATCCTGCGCCACAGGGCGGCGAGCGCGTGTTCGTGCTCGGTGGCGGGCGGGGTTCCGGCCGCGGTGCCGGCGGAGGGGGCGTCGAAGCGGGCGCGCAGTTCGTGCTTGACGACCTTGCCGCTGGGGTTGCGGGGCAGCCGGTCGGTGACCAGGATGCGGACCGGCAGTTCGGCCCGTCCGAGCCGTTCGGCGAGGAAGAGCCGCAGTTCGTCGAGGTCCAGCCCGTCGGCGGCGGGGACGACGGCGGCCACCGGGACGGCGCCCATGACGGGGTGCGGCAGGCCGAGCGCGGCCGCGTCGGCGACCCGCGGGTGGGCGTGCAGGACGTCCTCGATGCGCAGCGTGGAGACCTTGAGGGCACCGGACTTGATGACGTCGCTCTCCCGGTCGACCAGGTGCAGGTAGCCGTCGGCGTCGAGCCGGCCGAGGTCGCCCATCCGCACCCAGCCGTCGCGGAAGACGGCGGCCGAGGCGTCGGCGCCGGCGGTGTAGCCGCGCGGCGGGCCGGGCTGGCGCAGCCAGACCTCGCCGACGTCGCCCGGTTCGACGGGCCGGCCGTCCTCGCCGAGCAGCCGCAGGTCGGCGGGGTTGGCGGGGCGGCCGACGGAGCCGGGGCGGCGGGCGTCGACGACGGCGGATATCTGGGCGGGCGACGCCTCGGCGGAGGTGTAGGTGTTGACCAGGGTCGCGGTCGGCAGGGCCTCGCGCAGCGCGGTGGCGACGGGGGCGGGCAGGGCGGCGGCGGAGCAGCTGATCAGCAGGACGCTGCTGAGGTCGTGCCGTGTCGCGGCGCCGGAGTTGAGCAGTTCGACGGCCATCGACGGCACCAGGAAGACGGTGCCGACGCGGTGCTCGGCGACGGTCCGGCCGAACTCCTCGGCGTCGAAGCGCGGCAGGCAGATCGTGGCGGGCGCGGCGACCAGCGCGTTGACCAGGACCACCTGGGCGGCGTTGGTGCCGATCGGGAAGGCGTGCAGCGCGTACGCGGAGTGGGCGTAGGGGCGCGGGCGCGGGTTGAGCCGCTGGCCGGCGGTGAGGCTGGCGTGGGCGGCGTGCACGCCCTTGGGCGCGCCGGTGGTGCCGGAGGTGCCGATGACCTGGGCGAGGTCGCCGGGGCCGGGGCGGTGCGGCGGTTCGTCGCCGCCCTCGGTGCCGTCCGCCTCCAGCCCGGCGAGCCGCAGGGTGCGCAGGCCGGCGGCGGACGCACGCTCGTCCTCGGCCCCGTCCTCGTCCTCGGCCGACCAGGCGACGGCGAGGGCCGCCCCGCTGTCGCCCGCCAGCCGCGCGGTGTCCTCGACGCTCAGGTCCTCGCGGACCACGACGCCCACCGCGCCCGCATAGTGCGCGGCCAGGAAGGCCACCGCGTACGCGTCCCAGGCCCGGTTGGGAAAGAGCAGCAGCACCCGCTCCCCCGGCCGCACCCCCGCCCGGACGAGCCCGTGGGCGGCGCGCACCGCCCGCTCGCGCCAGGTCCGGTAGTCGAGCGCGGGACGCCCGGGGACGAACAGCGCGGGCCGGTCGGGATGCCGCTGCGCCCGGTCGTCGAGCAGATCGGGCAGAGTGAGCGCCTGCGCGGCGTCGGGCGCCGAAACGGCGCTGGCGGGAACGGCGCTGACGGTGGTTCGGGTGCTGATGTCGACTCCCGGAAGAGGCCAGGACGGAGTGGCTGGTCCAGACCGTAGCGGCTCGGCGCCGCCCCCCGCCAGAGCCGTCCGCGCCGATGCACCGCCGCAGCGCCCGGCGGTAGCGGTTCGAGGCCCGCACCATTGCCCGACAGCCGCGCGGTCCGCGACCCGCACCCGGCAGGTCCCGTGCCGAGCGCGGCCGGCCCGGGGGACGGCCGCCGCTGGTGTTCTGACGCACTCAGGAGGCGAACGGCTCGATCTCACCCGCGAAGACGATGATCTGGTCGATGAGGTTCCGTCGCAGATGGACGACATCCGTTCCCGCCAGGCGGGGGCCGCCGTCAGGCGTGGTGAACACCCACTGGTACCGGGCCCATTCGTCAGGCATGTCCACCGCCGAGCAGCGCACCATCGTGCCGGTTCCCGCCGGGTGGCGTCGGAGGTCCAGCACGAACCGCTCGACCGCCCCGATTCCCTCGCTGCGACCCAACGGCCCCCAGAAGACCACGTCCGAGGTCAGGGCCTGCGGGAGCAGGGCGGTCACATAGCTGTCGTCCGAGGCGTTGAAGGCGGAGATGAACGTGTCGATCGCGGAACGTGCGGTCTCTTCCTGCATGCCTCAGTCATACCAGCCGCTTCGCGTGCGCTCATCCCCCGAGACGCCTTCCGATCACGGTGAACCCGCCCGGTCACCGCACCTGGCCGAGGGTGAGCATCGCCTCGGCGACCTCGCCGACCGCCGCGGCCGGGATCGCGGTGGCCGCGTCCTCAAGGACGAGCAGCCGCGCCCCGGGGATCGCTCGCGCGAGTGCCTCGCCGTTGCCGACGGGAAAGAACCGGTTCCTGCCGCCGTGGACGACGAGCGTGGGGAGCGAGATCTCGGGCAGGCGCTCGCGCCAGCGGGGTGCGCAGTCGAGCCTGGAGAACACCGTGCCCAGCTGGTTGGCCAACTGGACCGCGGGGGCGGTGCCGGGCGTGCGGTCCCAGATGCGTGCGGCGAGGGCGCGCGCGGCGGCGGGGTCGTCGCCGAGGATCTCCGCGCCGGCGGCGGCGAACTCCGCCACCGCCTCGCGGTCGGCCCAGTCGGGCATCGGACGGGCGAACAGCCGGCCCATGGTCGCCGGGTCGTGCTCGGGCAGGTCGGCGTCGGCCGGCCCGGGGGCGACCGCGCGGGTGCCGACCAGGGTGAGCGCCGAGAACGCGCCCGGGTGGTCGAGCGCGGCGACCTGGGCGACCATCCCGCCGACGCCGATCCCCGCGAGGTGCGCCGGTCCCCCGCCGAGCACTTCGGCGAGGGCCGCGGCGTCGGCGGCGAGGTCGCGCAGGGTGTAGGCGGGCGCCTCCGGGTCCGTCACCGTCGACTCCCCGCTGTCGCGGAGGTCGTAGCGCACCACCCGCCGCCCGCCGGCGGCGAGGCGCTCGCACAGCGCGTCGGGCCAGGAGAGCATCGTCGTCCCGCCCACCAGCAGGACGAGCGGGGCGTCGTCGCCGCCGAACGACTCGACGCCCAAGGCGATCTCATGGACGTTGACGGTGGGCATCGGATCCCCTGAAGGCGTCGTAGGGCAGGTGCGCGGAGGTCGATGGAGAGCCTACGCCCCACCGGGGTCACGGCCGGCGTCGAACCCGATCTCCTCGGGACGAGCCTCAGGCCGTCCGGCCGGCGCAGGCCACGGCGGTCGACAACCCGGACGGACCGATCCCCGTCCGCTCTCTCAACACCGGCGAGGCCGAAGGCCGTCCCTATGCCCCGGCGGATGCGAGGTGCCACACGCCGTGGGCGAGGTCGAGCGTCGCCGCGTAGTCGGCCCGCTCCGGCAGTGTCTGGCCGAGGCGCCACCGCTGCGGCAGAGCCGACAACTTGAGGGTCACCATGGTCCCGGAAGCGGCCCCGACGACTCCGGTCCAGTGGCGGCTCTCGGCAATCAGCTGCTCCGGCAACGCGCCGTCCGGTTCCGGGACTTCCACGGACGAGACTCCACCGGCATTGATCAGCGCGGACCCGGCCAGCAGGGCCAGCAACCGGCCGAGGAGCGACGCCGGCATGGCCGGATCCGTCGATTCCACAGCCAGGTAGCAGTCGTCGTGTCCGGAGAACCGGAAACGCGAGCCGTCGAGGCGAGGAAGGACCGGCTCGTCACCGGCGGCCGTGCCGATGACCTGAGCAAGCTCATCGAGCTGCTCGGGGGCACTCCCGCCGGCACGTCGACCAGCGACAGATCGTAGGGCGCCAAGCCGCTCAGGAATCGGGGCAGGCTGTCCCGATCCATCAGCAGGAACTCCTCGCCGATCTCGATGGAGTCGGACGCCAATGCCCCGACCGGGTGGACGGTGCAGTGAACCCCTTGCTCCGCTGCGATCAGGGACGGCCGCCACTGCTGGTCGTCCTCGTGCAGGAAACTGTTCGTCTCCAGGTTCACGACGACGACCGTGTCGTTCGCCGTGCGGGTGAGCACGTCGATCAGCTCCCCGGCCTGGGCGGCCGCCCCGCCGATCATCCACGAGCCGTCAGCCTCACGGACGCTGAAACTCATCGGGAACGGCAGACGCTCCATCCCGACAGAGTTGACGTTGAAGGCCCCGTGACGTTCCACCTTGATCACGGCCGCATCCTGCCATACGGACTCGCCCGTACTGCGGCCCCACTTCCCGGGCCACGAGCTCGACCTGCGCAGGACCGTGGCCCCGGGCCGGCCGGGCCGCTCCGCCGGCCGGGCTCCCCGGGTGGGGGCGCCGTCGCCTAGAGTGAGAGCTTCTTGTGGACGGGACCGGTGACGGCACGAGCGGGGAGGGGGCCGGAGTGGAGCGACGCGTACGTCGGGCCGCGGCGGCCGCGCTGTCCTGCGCGTTCCTCGTGGCCTGGGCCGTCTGCCAGGTCCTGCTCGGCACGGCGACGGGCGCGGCGCAGCCGGCGCTCGGCGCGCCGCCCGCCGTCGCCGCCCCGGCCGCCCCCGCGGCTCCCGCCGCCGTACGGCTCGGCCCGGCGGGCGCGGAGGTGCGGCGCACCGCGGACCACCGCCCCGGCTCCGACGTCGTCCAGCGGCGGGCGGCCGCCGCCGAGCCCGGTGTCCGGCTGCCCGCGTTCCCGCCGGCCGCGCTCCCGGCCGCCCGGACGGACGCCCCCGGGCCCCGCCCCGGGCTGTACGCCGCGGGGCCGCGCCAGGAGCGCGCGCCGCCGTCCGACCACTACGACCCCCGCCACACCCGCGGTCCCCCCTCCACCCGGTCCAGCTGACGTTCCACCGCGCCCGCCGACCCGGGTGCCGCGGCCTGCCCGCGGCCCGGAGCGTTCCGGCGGCGCGCGTCCCCTCGCGTCCGCCCGTCCCGGGTGCGGCGTCCCCCGTGGACGCCCGGCTCCCGCGGACCGCCCGTGGAGTACCCATGCCTACTCGCCGTGCCACGTTCTGGCGCGCGCTCGTCGCGCTCGCCGTCGTCGGTGTCTCGCTCTACGTCGCCCTGACCACCCCGCCCCGCCTCGGCCTCGACCTGCGCGGCGGCACCCGGATCGTCCTGGAGACCCAGGACTCGCCCACCGTCCGCGCCGACGCGGGCGCCACCGACCGGGCGCTGGAGGTGCTGCGCCGGCGGGTCGACGGCCTCGGCGTCGCCGAACCCTCGCTGGCCCGCGTCGGGGAGCGACGCATCGTCGTCGAACTCCCCGGCGTCCAGGACCCCCGCGAGGCCGCCGGGGTCATCGGCCGCACCGCCCAGCTCACCTTCCACCCCGTCACCGCGATCGCCGACGGCCCGGCCGGACCCCCCGCGGCGGACGGCTCCCGGGTCCTCGCCGACCCCGGCCTCCCCGGCGCCCACCTGCGGCTGGGCCCGCCGGCGCTGACCGGTGACGGCGTCAAGGACGCCTCGGCCGTCCTCGACACCCGGACGGGCCTCGGCTGGAGCATCGACCTCTCCTTCCGCGGCTCGGCCGGCGACGCCTGGGCCCGGCTGACCGGGGAGGCGGCGTGCGCCGCGCCGGGCGACCCCGCCCGGCGGGTCGCCATCGTGCTCGACGACCGCGTCCTGTCCGCCCCCGGAGTGCAGGACAGCGTGCCCTGCGGACGGGGGATCACCGGCGGTTCGACGCAGATCACCGGCGGGTTCTCGGCCGACGAGGCCCGCGACCTCGCGGCCCTGGTGAAGGGCGGCGCGCTGCCCGTCCCGGTGACGGTGATCGAGCAGAGCACCGTCGGCCCCACCCTCGGCGCCGAGGCCATCCGGGCCAGCGCCCTGGCCGCGGTCATCGGCCTGCTCTGCACCGGCGCGTTCATCATCGCGGTGTACCGCCTGCTCGGGGTGCTGGCGACCGTCGCGCTCACCCTCTACGGACTGATCTCGTACGCCGCCGTGGTCGCGCTCGGCGCGACGCTCACCCTGCCCGGGCTGGCCGGCTTCGTGCTCGCCATCGGCATGGCGGTGGACGCCAACGTGCTGGTCTTCGAACGGGCCAGGGAGGAGTACACCGCGCCCCGGGCGGCCGGCCGGGGCAAGGAACGCGACCTGCGGCGCCCGCTGCGCGCCGGGTTCGCGAAGGCGTGGAGCGCGGTGGCCGACTCCAACGTGACGACGCTGCTCGCCGCCGGGCTGCTCTTCGTGTTCGCCACCGGCCCGGTCAAGGGCTTCGGGGTGACGCTCTCGATCGGTGTGCTGGCCTCGATGCTCTCGGCCATGCTGATCACCCGTCTGCTCGCCGAGTGGGCGGTGCGACGGCCGGCCGTCGCCCGGCGGCCCCACCTGACCGGCATGGCCACCGTCGGCCGGCTCCGGACCCGGCTGAACCGGCGGCCGCCCCGGCTGATGCGCCACCGGCGCCGCTGGCTGGGCGCCTGCGCCGGCCTGCTGCTGCTCGCCCTCGCCGGGATCGGCGGGCGCGGGCTGGACTTCGGCGTCGAGTTCACCGGCGGCCGGGTGGCGCAGTACACCGCCGCGCAGCGGGTCGACGCGGACGCCGCCCGCGCGGCGGTGGTCGGCGCCGGCTTCCCGCAGGCCGTGGTGCAGACCACCGGCGACACCGGCGTGTCCGTCCGTACCAAGGAGACCGGCGACGACCAGCAGCAGCGCATCCGGGAGGCGCTCACCGGCGTCACCGGCGAGCTGTCCGTGGAGCGCGACGAGCTGATCGGGCCGAGCCTCGGCAGCGAGCTGCGCGGCTACGCGCTGGCCGCGCTCGGGCTCGCGGTCGCCGCCCAGCTGCTCTACCTCACCATCCGCTTCCGGTGGACCTTCGCGACCGCCGCGGTGATCGCGATGGCACAGGACCTGCTGCTCGTCCTCGGCCTCTTCGCCTGGCTGGGCAAGCCGGTGGACAGCGTCTTCCTCGCCGCGCTGCTCACCATCGTCGGGTACTCGGTCAACGACACGGTGGTGGTCCTGGACCGGCTGCGCGAGCTGCGCCGGACCGGGACGAAGGCGAGCTGGGCGGACCTCGCGGACCGCGCCGTGGCGCAGACCCTCCCCCGGACGGTGAACACCGGCATGGGGGCGCTGTTCGTCCTGATCGCCCTGGCGGTCCTCGGCGGCGACTCGCTCGCCGACTTCTCGGTGGCCCTGCTGGCCGGTGTCCTGGTGGGCACGGCGTCGACGGTGTTCACCGCGATGCCGGTGGTCGTCCTGCTCCAGGACCGGTCCCCGGACCGGCCCCGTGAGCCCCGTGAGCCCCGGGCGCCGCACGCGGTGGCCGCCGCGGCGCGGACACGCGACCACAACGGGGCGGTGGTCTGAGCGACGCCCGATCCGCTCCCGGCGCCCGGCCGGACAGCGGGTCGCCGTTAGGCTGTGAACGATCGACCGTGATCGATCGGCCGTGACGGAACCGCGCTGTGGGGCCCGAGTCCGACGCGGGCCCCACAGCGGGGACATGGAGGTGTGGGGTGTATCCGCTCGGGCTCGGTGTGGTGTCGTGGTGGTGGCTCGCGATCCTGGTGACCGCGACGTTCTGGGTGCTCCTCGTGCCGGGAATGCCCACCCGCACGCACCGGATCAGCGCCGCCCTGACGCCGCTCGCCATGGCGCTCTTCGGGGTTGGCAGCTACTACGCGAAGCACATGGAAGCGGCCACGGTACTCGCCATGTACTCGTTCGCGGTGGTGTCCTTCCCGGCGGGCATGATCGGCCACCGCAGGGAGCTGGCGCGGCGGTTGACGGAGGCGAACGAGAAGGGCGAGCCGGAGGACGAGGCGGCTCCGCCCGCCATGCTCGCGCAACTCCTCGTGTCGCTCGTCGTGTTCGGCGGCCTGGCGCTGTGGGTCACCCGCTAGCCCGGTCCGTCCGCAGGTCAACCGGGCCGTGATGCCGCGCCGGCCGCCGAGTCGTCCCTGCGGACCGACCGCCAGACGTGCAGTGCCCAGGCGAGGTCGTCCGGCTCGTCCCACATGCACACGGTCCCGACCGCGGTGCCGTCGCGGTCAACGGTGAAGCCGTACAGTTCGTACCGGGTACGGCCGTCCGGCGCGGCGACGGTCCAGAAGGCGTGCCGGACGCCCTCCCCCGCGATGTCCTCGGTGACCTGCTGCTCCGGCGGTACGGCCGGTGCGCCGTTCACCAGGGCCGCGAGGAACTCGGCGGGGCTGCGGCGGAGCGGATCGGCGAACAGGTCGGCGTGCACAGTGCGGCCGGGCGCCAGGAAGCGGTGCGCGCCACCGGCGACACCGGCGGAGAACCCGCTGCCACGCTCGACGGACCAGCGCTCGTCCAGCGGGGTGCGGACGGGAACCGGCAGCGGGTGCGCCAGCCGGCGGAGGACGTCGTCACGGTCCCACGTCGCGCCGAGGATCCGGCGCAGCACCTCGTCGTCGCCGTCGTCGACGTAGGGGATCTCGTCGGGGTCGCGCACGACGACGGTGGCCGGGGCGCCGAGGAGGGCCGCGCCCCAGGGCTTGATGGCGTTGGCCATGGTGCCCCGGAGTTCGAGGTCACGGTACTCCGGGGCTTCCCAGACCCGGTGGGCGCGCTCCAGGTCGTCGTCGCCGATCCGCAGCCAGGTGCCGAAGACGAGCTCGGTCCCGCCGGTGAGCCGGACCGGCAGCAGGCAGCGGATGAAGCTTCCCGCGCCGTCGACCCGCAGCAGGGCGCCGACCCCGACCTCGTGCCGGGCCACCTCCGGGAGGTCCAGCGCGGCGTCGGGCAGCGTGAGCCGGGCATCGATCCGCTGCGCGTCGGGCACCGGGGATCCACAGCATGAACAGGCGGCGGGCTTGGCGATCATGTGGTGCAGCGTAGAGGAGACCCGCAGCGCCCCGCATAGCCGGCCGTCGGCGAGCACCAGAGCCGGGAGGCGCCGCCAAAAGCCCGACAGGCGAACTGTTCTCACGCCATTCTGGGCTCATGAACCGATCCCCGACACGGTCTGCTCAGGACAACCGGCCGGAGCATGACGTCACACGCCCTCAGCAGCCCCCGCATCCGCGCCCGGTGCGAGACAGCAGAGCCGGGTCCCCGTCGCTCGAAGGGAAGGCTTCACCGTGAGCCGAACAGACAGATGTCCACGCGTCCTCGTCGTCGGGGCGGGCCTGGCCGGCACCGCCACGGCGATCCGGCTGCTCCGCTTCGCGCGCGAGCCGCTCGAAGTCGTCCTGCTCGAACGGCGCTCCGACTACCGGTCCGCCGGGGTCGCCTACCACCGGGACGGTAACCCCTGGGATCATGTGTTCAACATCCAGGCGGGCCGGATGTCGGTGTTCCGGGAGGACGTCCTCGACTTCGTCCGCTGGGCCAACGTCGAGGCGGACCGGCGGAACTGGCCCGCGCCGTGGGACGAGTTCGAGTTCGTCGAGCAGGGACCGGCGCCCCGGCGGATCTTCCAGGACTACCTGACCGACCGGCTGGCCGAGGCCCGGCGGGAAGCCTGTCCCGGCGTCGTGCTCGTCGAGGCGGACGGCGAGGCGGTCGACATGGAAGTGCGCGCCACCGGGGTGGAGGTGACCGTACGACACCTCGCCGTGGACGGCCGCGAAGCCGGGCCGGGCGGCGCGGAGACGACCGCGCTGTTCGCCGACCACATCGTGCTCGCGACCGGCCTCGAACTCAGGGATCCGCCCTTCGCCGCCGACGTCCTCGGGCACCCGTGCTTCGTGCGGAACCCGTTCTCCGCGGCCGGCGTCCACAAGCTCGTGACGCTCCCGCCCGAGGCGACCGTCGCGATCGTCGGGTCCGTGCTGAGCGCATACGACTCGGCGGGCCTGCTGCTGCGCCAGGGGCACACCGGGAGGATCCATCTGATCTCCAAGACCGGCACGGTGTTCCGCACGTACCCCGGCGGTCACGAGCACGGGGTGTTACGACTCCCCTGCCCGAAGACCCTGCTGGAGCCGTACCGGGACCGCGAGGAGTTCCTCGCCCGGGTTCGGGCCGAGTGGGAGACGGCGTGCTCGACGGTCCTCCGGGAGCACCCCGAGGTCGACCCGGCGGTGATCGCGGAGCGGGTGGCCAAGGCGTGGGAGCCGCATCTTCCGGAGGCCATCGAGCGGATCCCCTCCACGGAACTGCGTGGCCTGCTGGATGAGTTCGGCACCGCGATCGCCGCACTCCGCGTCGGCGCCGTGGACTACACGATGGCCGTCATCGAGCGCGCGATGCACCCGGTGGACGGGGCGGTGCGGCTGGTCGTCGGCAACGTGCGGGGGATCACGCCGGCGGAGTCGGGGCGGCTGGTCGTCTCGGTCGCGGCCCCGGACGGGGAGCACACCATCGAGGCCGACCTGGTGGTGTCCAACTTCGGCAAGGAGCCGGACTACCGCAGGGTCGGCCAGCCGCTCTGGCGCAATCTCCTGCGCAGGGGGATCGCGGTGCCCCATGAACGCACCGGGCGCGGCCTGGAGGTCGACGAGCACGGAACGCTGCTGAGCCCCGGCGGGGAGCCGGCCGGCCCGTTCTCCGCGGTCGGCGTGCTGCGCGAGGGCGACGAGATCGTGCGGCGCGGCCGGACCGGTGCGTTCGCCTTCAATCTCGCCGCCATCAAGAACCATTCCATCACGGTCGCCGCCCGGGCGATCGAGCAACTGGAACTGCGGGAAGGCGGATTGGCCGCCGATCCGGCTCACGACATCAGCAATTCAGAGGAAGCGACCCCGGGCGGATTCGAGGACGCTGTAGTCCTGGAGGTGAGGAGGTTGGCCACACGGGCTCGGAGCGAGCGGGAACTGCTCGATTCCCGGTTGGACGACCGCATCCGGTCCATGGGCGGACTTCCACCCCTCCCCATCGCTGCTTCCCGGCCAGAGCGCCTGATGAGGACGCTCGTCAACCGGGCAGCCGTTGAACGACTCACCGACGTCACCGTGACGCCGCGGCAGTTGCGTCGACAACTGGGGATAGCGGACGCCGAGATTCTGGAGGGCTAGTTGAACGGGCGACGGATTCAGGGATTCCTACTGACCGGTGGCACACAGAGTGTTTTGCGAGGCACCTGTAACCGCACCAGAGGTCCACTCGACGGATCCATTCTCGTCGCCCCTTCCCTCGACGCGGGTCTCTACGAAGCGATCGTGGCGGCGCGTGCGGTCATTTGCGGGACGGGCGGAGCGACCGGCCACATGCAGTCCCTCTGCCGCGGCAGGGGCATTCCCGTGCTCCGCGTCGATCAGGAGGATCTCGACGACCTGGTCGGCGAGGTGACGTTGCACCTGGCGAGCCAGACCGTCGTCCTCGGGGCCGACACGGGCTCCGGGGCCCAGGGGCCGGGGGGCGAGAGTTCGTTGCTGGACGAACTCGGCTCGGCGTGCGCGGTGATCGCGGACCTGCAGGACATCCGGACGATCAACGCGTGCGGGCCGGACGCGAAGCGGGTCGAGTCCTTCTTCATCCGGGAGGAGTTCCTCTGCCTGGCGGCGGGCCTGCGCCCGCTCGACGCCCTGCACGGCGGCCCGGCCGACATCGCGGACTACGGGAAGGCCGTCGCGGACCGGCTGTGCACCTTCGTCGAGGCGCTCCTGCCCGACCAGCGGCTGGTCCTGAGGCTGCTCGACCTCCGCTCCGACCACGCCGCCGGCGTCACCGAACTGGCCCCGGTCGCGGTCGAACCGAACCCCGAGCTGGGCCTGCACGGCGCACGCTGGCTGCTCGGTTCGGCCGCCTACCGGGACGCCCTGCACGCCGTGCTCGGATCCCTGCGCGAGCGGCTCGGTGACGACGCGGGCCGCGTGCACCTCTCGATTCCGTTCCTCAACGACGCGAAGGAGTACACCCAGCTCCGAGCGCATCTGGAGCTCCCGGCCGACGTGCCGGTGGCCGCGTTCATCGAGACGCCCGCGGCGGTGCACGCCACTCCGGCGATCTGCGCCGCGGGCGCCAGCGAACTGTTCGTCGGCACGAAGGACCTCGTGCAGTTCTACCTCGCTGCGGACCGGACCAACCACCTGGTGGCCGACTCCTACCAGACCCGGCACCCGGCCGTCATCGACGGCGTGCGGACGGTCGTGGAGTCCGCGCGCACGGCGGGCACCCCGGTACGGGTGTTCTCGCTGGGCGCGGACTTCACCCACTACCTGGACCGCCTGCCGACCCCGGACGGCTACATGATGTGCACCGCCGAACTCCAGCAGGTGATCCTCCGGTCGCACCCCTGACCGGGTCGGCGGGACCGGTGGAGCCGCAGGCCGATGACCTGCGGCTCCACTGCCGGAGAGGGCGAAAAGAACCGGACTCGCACCCCGAATGACCGCTTCTCGCCGGGACTCCCCGGTGTGTCAGTGCCGGTTGCGATCCTGTGGGCATGGACGACGAGAACTTCTGGGCGCTCATGGATGAGCTGAGCAGTCGCCCCGGTGGCCGGCACGAACGGCTGGAGTGGCTGCGCGGGAAGCTGCGGGACGGGACGGCCGCGGAGGCGGTGGAGTTCCAGGCACGTCTGGAGGCCGCGTGCGCCGCGGTTGCCACGGACCCCCTGTGGCGGGCGGTGCGCCGGATCGAGGGCGGCCTGTGCTCCGACGACGGCTTCGACTACTTCGCGCTCTGGCTGGTGGCCCAGGGACGGCGGACCTACCAGGCGGTGCTCTCCGACCCGGACGCCCTCGCCGACGTCGCCGAGGTACGAGCCCTGTCGGGACGGCACCTGCGGGAGTGGCACGACGACGAGTGGCCGGAATGGGAGGAGCTCGACTACGTGGCCCAGGAGGCTTTCGCCGAGCTGACGGGCCAGGGGGACGACGGGGACGACAGCGAGGAGGAGTTCCACGAATCGCTGGACGCCGTCCAGGAGGCATGGGCGGAACCCGAGGGAGAGACCGACACCGTCGAGGCCGCGGTGAGGGCCGGGACACCCCGGCTCGACGCCCTCTTCCCCGTGGAGGCCGGCTCCTGATCGGCAAGAGACGTCCCGGGTGCCGGTGCCCCGTGGCGAGCCGGCACCCGGGGGCCGGCGTCAGTAGACGAGGATGTCCCAGTGGCTGCCCTCGTTGCAGTACAGGTTGCCCGACGCGGCCTTCCACTGCGGGTAGCCGTCGCCCCGGAGGCCGATGTAGGTGAAGCTGTTCTGGATGTAGCCGTCGATGCAGGAGTTGCGGGAGATGTCGACCTTGTAGCCGTTGTAGTGGCTGTAGGTGCCGGAGGCGTGGCCCACCTCGGTCCCGCCGGTGATGTTGATGGCGCAGCCGCTGGACTGCTTGAGGGTGATGATGGTGCTCACGGTGCCCGAGTTGATCTGCTCGAACGAGGTACAGGTGGAGTTGGACCTGGTGGTGCAGCCCCCGCTGGAGCTCCAGGTGATGCCGGCGTTGCGGAACTGGCTCGCTGCCGTCGCCTGGGACAGCTTGGTGCCACTGGCGCCCGCGGTGGGCGCCGAGAGGGCGAGGCCGGCCAAGGCCAGGGCGACGACGGTGGCTGCGGTGCGTGGCTTCATCTGCATCTCCCGGTGAGAACGGTGTGCTTCCGACTCGACCCCTGCTCCCGCCCCGCCTCGACGGGAAGGCGGGAGGGCGGCAAGTCCGGCGCCGGGCCTGCCGAACCGGCCCGGGCGCGGGGGTCGTACGCAGTGCTGTGACACGGCAGTGCTCCGGCACGAGGGCCGGACGGTCCGTCCGGCGCCGCCGCCCGCGGGCCCCAGGGAACGAGGGAGGGGCCCGGAGCGCCGGCACCGCATCAGCATGACCCACCGTTGTCTATGCGGGTAGACCCGAGCCTGTGAATTTCCCGTGACGGACAGCAGCCTTCAGCGCGTCGAAACGCTCCGCGCGGTGCGCGGTCAGTGGAAGACGATCGCGTGGCCGTCGGCAAGACTGGCCAGGCAGGCGCGGTGGAGCTGGCGCCAGGCGTACTGCTCGGGTTCGAACGGCCCGTCGGGAGCGGGCGCGGGCTCGGCCGGGGTGATGCCCAGGGCCGGGGCGATGGTGGTGAGTTCGTGCAGCAGGCGCTGGGTCGAGCCGACCATCCCGGCGCCCGCGACGCCCGCGTCGGCGGGCAGGAACAGCGGGTCGGCGAAGTCCACCGGGACGTAGTAGCCGGCGTTGTCGGCGTGGCAGATCAGGTGCGAGGCGAACCTCGACGCCTCGTCCCGGATCAGGTCGCAGTCGCGCTCCCAGCCGGCCCCGTCCTCCTCGGCGGGCGTGACCGGCTCGCCGCAGCCGGTGAGCGCCAGCACGCGGCGCAGCCGGGTCAGGTAGCCGTACGGGAAGCCGCCGGAGAAGGCGGGGTCCCGCACAGCCGCCACGTCGAGCGGCGGCTCGTGCCAGTCGATCCCCTCCGCCGCGAGCGCCGCGCCGAGCCGGTCGAAGGCGCGCCGGTGGTACTCGAGGCCCTCCGGGTCGTTGCGTGCCTGGTCGTGGAGCATTCCCACCGATATCGAGAGTCCCATGGCGCTACAGCGTAGGTGATCACTCCGACAGGCGGGTTCCGCCGGCGCCGCCGTCCGCGACTCCGGGGGACGGACTGCGCCCGGGCGGTCGCGGACCTGATGCCCTGATGCCCCGCCGCTCCCCCGGTGCCCTGATGCCTCCTTAGGCCGCCCGGGCGGTCCCCGGGGTGTCGGGCCGCCGGGTCGGGAGCGGGAGCCGGGCGGGCGGCCTACCGTGGGCCAGCCGCGGGCCGGTCGACCGGAGGGAGCCGCGATGCCCAGACCGAAGCAGCGGGTCGCCGCCGCCCTGGTGCTGCTGCTCGCCTGGACGGTGGCGGGGTGCGGCGGTGGCGGGGGTTCCGGGGACGGCGGGGCAGTGGTCCTCGACTGGTACAACTTCCCGGACGACTCGGGCGCGCTCCAGCAGGCCGCGGACAACTGCGGGCGCGACTCCGGCGGTCGCTACTCCATCCGCTACAACAAGCTGCCGCGCACCGCCGACGGCCAGCGCCAGCAACTGGTGCGCCGGTTGGCGGCGCACGACACCGGCGTGGACATCATGGGGCTGGACGTCACCTGGACGCCGGAGTTCGCCGAGGCCGGCTGGGTGCGCGAGTGGACCGGCGCGCTGCGCGAGCGGGCGAGCGAGGACACCCTGACGGCGGCGCTGCGGACGGCCACCTGGAAGGACCGGCTGTACGCCGTCCCGTACAACTCCAACACCCAGCTGCTCTGGTACCGCGACGACCTGGTGCCCACCGCGCCCGCCACCTGGGACGAGATGCTGGACATGGCGCGGCGCCTCGCCGAGCAGGACAAGCCGCACTTCATCGAGGTGCAGGGCGCGCAGTACGAAGGCCTGACGGTCTGGTTCAACACCCTGGTCACCAGCGCGGGCGGCTCGATCCTCACGCCCGACGCGACGGCGCCCTCGCTGGGCGAGCCGGCCGTGACCGCCGCCCGGGTGATCCGCGACCTCGCCCGCTCCCCCGCCGCCGACCCGTCGCTCTCCAACCAGATGGAGGACGAGAACCGGCTCGCGATGGAGTCCGGCACCGCCGCCTTCGAGCTCAACTACCCCTTCGTCTATCCGTCGATGAAGGAGAACAAGCCCGAGCTGTTCCCCCACTTCCGCTGGGCGCCCTACCCCTCGGTGGTCCCCGGGCGGCCCGCGACGGTGACCATCGGCGGCATCGACCTCGCCGTCGGCGCCTACTCCCGGCACCCGGAGGCGGCCCAGGAGGCCGTCCTGTGCCTGCGCAACCGCGAGAACCAGCTGACCAACGCGCTCAAGGGCGGCCTGCCGCCGTCGCTGCGCGGCCTGTACGCCGCCGCCGAGCTGACCGCGAGCTACCCGTTCGCGGCGGACGTGCTGAAGGCCCTCGACTCCGCCTCGGTGCGGCCGCAGACACCCGCGTACCAGAACGTCTCGATCGCCGTCGCGCACGCCCTCTCCCCGCCCTCGGAGGTGGACCCGGAGCGCACGGTGGCCGACCTCGCCGGGCAGATCAGGGACGCGCTCGGCTCGAAGGGGTTGATTCCGTGACCGCGACCAGAATGAGAACCGGAGCCTCCGGCCGGCTCTCCGAGGGCTCCCGGCAGGAACGCCGGCTCGCCTGGCTGCTGTGCGCCCCCGCCGTGCTGGTGATGCTCCTGGTGACGGCCTATCCGGTCGGCTACGCCGTCTACCTCTCCTTCCAGCGCTACGACCTGCGCTTCCCGGACCGCTCGGCGTTCGTCGGCCTCGCCAACTACGGCGCCGTGCTGTCCTCCTCGTACTGGTGGCAGGCGCTCTGGGTGACGGTGCTGATCACCGTCGTCTCGGTGACGGTGGAGCTGGTGCTGGGCCTGGCGCTGGCGCTGGTGATGCACCGGGCGGTGATCGGCCGGGGCCTGGTGCGCACGGCGGTGCTGGTGCCGTACGGCATCGTCACCGTGGTGGCGGCCTACTCCTGGCAGTACGCCTGGACGCCCGGTACCGGGTACCTGGCGGCGCTGCTGCCGGAGGGCAGCGCGCCGCTCACCGAGCACTGGCCGGCGATCGCCCTGATCGTGCTGGCCGAGGTGTGGAAGACCACGCCGTTCATGGCGCTGCTCCTGCTGGCCGGCCTGGCGCTGGTCCCGGCCGAGACGGTGCGGGCCGCGATGGTCGACGGCGCCGGGTTCGGACAGCGGCTGCGGCTGGTGATCCTGCCGCTGATGAAGCCGGCCATCCTGGTGGCGCTGCTGTTCCGGACCCTCGACGCGTTCCGGATCTTCGACAACATCTATGTGCTGACCGGCGGCGCCAATGACACCGGCTCGGTGTCGATCCTCGGCTACGACAACCTGTTCACCGCGCTCAACCTGGGCATCGGCTCGGCGATCTCGGTGCTGGTGTTCCTCTGCGTGGCGGCGATCGCGGTGGTCTTCGTGAAGGTCTTCGGCGCGGCCACGCCCGGCGGTTCGGCGGAGCAGCGGTGACCGCCCGGCAGGCCCGCTCCGGGGCGGGCTGGGGCGTGGTCAACCTGGTGGTGGTGCTGTACGCGCTGTTCCCGGTCTGGTGGATCGCCGCGCTCTCCTTCAAGGACCCGGCCACCCTGACCGACGGCGACTTCGTGCCGCGCAGCTGGACGCTGGAGAACTACCGCGGCATCTTCCGCACCACGGAGTTCACCCGGGCGCTGGTCAACTCGATCGGCATCGCGGTGATCGCCACCACCATCGCGGTGGTGCTCGCCACCATGGCGGCGTACGCGGTGGCCCGGCTGCGCTTCCCCGGCAAGCGGCTGCTGATCGGGATGTCGCTGCTGATCGCGATGTTCCCGCCGATCTCGCTGGTCTCGCCGCTGTTCGAGATCGAGCGGGCGCTGGGGATCTTCGACACCTGGGCGGGGCTGATCATCCCCTACATGACCTTCTCGCTGCCGCTGGCGATCTACACCCTGTCGGCGTTCTTCCGGGAGATCCCGTGGGAGCTGGAGAAGGCCGCCAAGGTGGACGGCGCCACCCCCGCGCAGGCGTTCCGGCTGGTGATCGCCCCGCTGGCGGCCCCGGGCGTGTTCACCACCGCCATCCTGGTCTTCATCTTCTGCTGGAACGACTTCCTGTTCGCGATCTCGCTGACCTCCACGGACGCCGCGCGCACCGTGCCGGCCGCGATCGCGTTCTTCACCGGCAGCTCCCAGTTCCAGCAGCCGACCGGCTCGATCGCCGCCGCGGCGGTGGTGATCACGGTGCCGATCGTGCTGTTCGTGCTGTTCTTCCAACGCCGCATCGTGGCCGGCCTGACCGCCGGCGCAGTGAAGGGATGACGCGGACCGATGGCGGAGATCGTCCTCGACGGCATCAGCAAGCGCTACCCCGACGGCTCGGTGGCCGTCCACGACCTCGATCTGACCGTCGCCGACGGCGAGTTCGTGATCCTGGTCGGCCCCTCGGGCTGCGGGAAGTCCACCACCCTGAACATGATCGCGGGCCTGGAGGACATCACCGGCGGCACCCTGAGGATCGGCGGGCAGGTGGTCAACGACCGGGCGCCCAAGGACCGGGACATCGCGATGGTGTTCCAGAGCTACGCGCTCTACCCGCATATGACTGTACGTCAGAACATGGGCTTCGCCCTGCGGCTGGCCAAGGCCGACAAGGCGGTGATCGCCGCCAAGGTGGAGGAGGCCGCCCGGATCCTCGACCTCACCGAGCACCTCGACCGCCGCCCCGCCAACCTCTCCGGCGGGCAGCGCCAGCGGGTCGCGATGGGCCGGGCGATCGTCCGCGACCCCAAGGCGTTCCTGATGGACGAGCCGCTGTCCAACCTGGACGCCAAGCTGCGGGTGCAGATGCGCACCCAGATCTCCCGGCTGCAGCGGCGTCTGGGCACCACCACCGTCTACGTCACCCACGACCAGGTCGAGGCGATGACGCTGGGCGACCGGGTGGTGGTGCTCCGCGCGGGCCTGGTCCAGCAGGTCGGACCGCCGCAGCGGCTCTACGACGAGCCGGCCAACCTGTTCGTCGCCGGGTTCATCGGCTCGCCCGGGATGAACCTGCTGCACGGCCGGCTGGAGGAGGGGGCCCTGCGCACCGCGCTCGGCGACCTGCCGCTGGGCGACCGGCTGCACCGGCGGCTCACGGCGGCGGACGCGCCGCGCGAGGTGGTGGTCGGCATCCGCCCCGAGCATTTCGAGGACGCCGCGCTGCTGGAGCACCCGAGCGGCGGCGCGACGGTGACGGTCGGGGTCGAGGTGCTCGAGTCGGTGGGCTCCGACGTGTTCGCGCACTTCACCGTGGAGGGCGACGCGGTCTCCGGCGGCGGTCTGGAGGAGCTGGGCGCGCGGCAGCAGGAGGCGGGCGCAGGGGCGCCCGGCCGGGAGGTGGTGGCCCGGATCGGCACCGCCACCCGGGCGGCCGAGGGCGCGCCGCTGGACCTGTGGATCGACACCGAGCGGTTGCACGTCTTCGACCCGGCCACCGGGGCGGCGCTCAGCGGCGGGAGCTAGCGGACGAGGGTTGGGATCCGGGGAAACGGGCAGGCGGGGGCGCGTACGACCCCCGCTCCCCCGCTGGACGTGCCGTACCGGGCGGTTCGGGCGATCATGGGGGAACGCGCCTCGAAAGGTGGAATGCGATGTTCCAGCTCCTGTGGATTCTGCTCATCGGTTTCGTGCTCGGCGTGATCGCCAAGCTGGTCCTGCGCGGCCCGCAGTCGATCCCCTGGTGGCTGACCATGCTGCTCGGCGCGGCCGGGGCCTGGCTGGGCAACGCGGTCTCCGGCTGGATCGGCGTCCGGAACACCTCCGGGATCGACTGGATCCGCCATCTGCTCCAGCTCGGCTTCGCCATCGCCCTGGTCGCCGTCGTCGCCCCCGCCTGGAGCTCCCGACGGACCAGATGACGGTCGGGCGCGGCGGCGTCCGCGACGGCGCGGCTAGACTCGCACGGCCGTACGTGCCGTCCCACGGACCGGCGGACCGGCCGTGGTACCGACGACGGCCGGAGCACTGGACGACCGTCCGACCCGCCGCGGCCGCCGATGACCGCGCCGGCCCACGGGCGCCGAACTCGCGAGGGAACAGAAGATGGTCGAGGCCTCCCCCAAGGTCGTTGTGGTCGTGCCCACCTACAACGAGCGGGAGAACCTTCCGGTCCTCGCCGGACTGCTGGCCGGCCTCGATCTGCCGAACCTGCACCTGCTGGTGGTCGACGACAACTCCCCCGACGGCACCGGCGAGATCGCCGACAAGCTGGCCGTGGAGTCCGACGACCGGATCCGGGTGCTGCACCGCACCGAGAAGGACGGCCTCGGCCGGGCGTACGTCGCCGGGATGACCCGGGCGCTGGAGGACGGCGCGGACGTGGTCGTGCAGATGGACGCCGACCTGTCCCACCCGGCCTCCGTCCTGCCGCTGATGGTGACGACGCTGCTGGCCGACGACACGGCGGTGGTGATCGGCTCCCGGTACGTGCCGGGCGGGTCGACCGCCGAGGAGTGGCCGTGGCACCGCAAGGCGCTCTCCGCCTGGGCCAACCTCTATGTGAACACCATCCTCGGCCTGGGCGTGCGGGACGCCACCGCCGGCTACAAGGCCTGGCGCGCGGAGACCCTGCGGGCGATCGACCTGCCGTCGGTGCACAGCAACGGGTACTCCTTCCAGGTCGAGCTGAACCACCGGGTGGTGCGGCGCGGGCTCACCGTCAAGGAGGTGCCGATCCGCTTCGAGGAGCGGGTCGAGGGCGCGTCGAAGATGAGCCTCGGCGTGCAGGTGGAATCGGCGCTCGCGCCGTGGAAGCTGCTGCGCGAGGGGCGCCGCGAGAAGCCGTAGCGAAGGAGGTCCCGCGTGGCCCTGGCGCCCGAGCGGGCCGCCGCACTGGTGCGGCGCGCCGCCCGTGAACCCTTCGCCGTGCAGACCGCCCGGGCGACCGTCGCCGCCACGCTCTCCTACGTGGTGGCGACCTGGCTCAGCAGCGAGCCCGCCCCGCTGACCGCGCCGCTCACCGCGCTGCTGGTCGTCCAGGTCACCGTCTACTCGACGCTCACCACCAGCATCCGCCGGGTGAACTCGGTGGTGGTCGGCGTGCTGATCGCGATCGGCTTCAGCACGGTGGTCGGGCTCTCCTGGTGGAGCCTCGGACTGATCATCCTGGCCTCGCTGGTGATCGGCCGGTTCGTCCGGGTGGACGAGTTCGTCCAGGAGGTCGCGATCAGCGCGATGCTGATCCTCGGCGTCACCCAGGTGACCTCCCGGGCCTGGGACCGGGTGCTGGAGACGCTGATCGGCGCGACCGTCGGCCTGCTGTTCAACCTGGTGTTCGCGCCACCCGTCTGGGTGGACACCGCGGGCCAGTCCATCGAGGACCTCGCCCGCCGGGCCCGGCACCTGCTCGTCGACCTCTCCGACCAGCTCGGCCGGCCCACCCCGGTCGCGGACGCCGCCGAGCGCCTGCACGAGGCCCGCCGGCTCGACCAGGCGATCGCCGACGTCGACGCCGCACTGCGCCAGGCCGAGGACAGCCTGCGCTTCAATCCGCGGATCAGCGAGGGGCTGCTCTCCCGGCTTGTGCTGCGCACCGGGCTGGACACCCTGGAGATCTGCGTGGTGGTGATCCGGGTCATCTCGCGCTCGCTGACCGACCTCGCCAAACGGCGCCGGCCCGGCGAGCCGCTGGTCGCCCCGGCCCTGGCGGTGGCGATGGAGGAGCTGCTGGCGCACGTCGGCGGCGCGCTGGTGAGCTTCGCCGTGCTGGTGACCACCCAGGTCAGCCTGAACGCCGAGGAGGCCGAGGAGCGGCTGAACGCCGAACTGGCGGCCGCCTGGGCGAGCCGCGAGAACGTCGCCCGGCTGCTGCTGGAGCAGGTGCGGGCGGACCCGGAGGCCTGGCACCTGCTCGGCTCGCTGCTGACCGAGGTCGACCGGATCCTCGACGAGCTGGACCTGGAGCACCGCTCCCGGCGGCTGATGGAGGAGCTGGACCGGGCGTCGGTGGCGAGCCGGGAGCGGTTCTCCCGGCTCGGCCGGGTGCGCCGGTGGGTGCGCGGCGACCGTCCGGGGTTCGCCCGGGTGCGCCGCCGGCGCAGGCGCGCCGGGCGGCGCTGACCCGGACCCGGCGGGGCCACGGGCTCAGGGCATCGTCCAGGGGTCCTGCGGCAGCGGGTGGCCGGTCTCCAGGTAGGTCTTCAGATTGGACAGCACGGCCGACCAGCCCGCCTCGGCGTCCGCCCGCTCGGCCTCGTCGGCCAGGTTGTCGTGGGTCACGGTCAGCCGGGTGAGGTCGCGGTGGGAGTGCAGCTCGAAGGTCACCCGGGACGGACCGGCGGGGCGCTGCTCGCCGGGGCCGGACCAGGTGGTGACCAGGAGGTTCGGCCGCTCGGCCGTCTCCACCGTGCCGAACGCGTCGGCGACGCCGGAGCCGTCCGCGCGCTGGTGCTCCCAGCGGGCGCCCGGCTGCCAGGTGGACACATTGCGGTGGCCCCAGTAGAGGCCGGACTCGTCGGGGTTGGTCAGCGCGTGCCAGACCCGCTGCGGGGCGGCGTGCAGGTAGGAGATGTGGCGGTAGGCGGGGACGGCCATGCGCTCACCCCTCGGCCGCGTCGAGCAGCTGTTGGACGTCGATCCTGCGCATGGACAGCATGGCCCGGGTCACCCGGGCGGCCTTGTCACGGTCCGGGCCGGAGACCAGGTCGATCAGGATCCGGGGGGTGACCTGCCAGGACAGGCCCCAGCGGTCCTTGAGCCAGCCGCACTGGCTCTCCTGGCCGCCGCCCTCCAGCAGCGCCGCCCAGAGCCGGTCCACCTCCGCCTGGTCGTCGCACTGCACCTGGAGCGAGACGGCCTCGGTGAACGGGAAGATCGGGCCGCCGTTGAGGGCGACGAACGGGCGGCCGTCGAGTTCGAAGGCGACGGTCAGCACGGCGCCGGGCGTGCCGGGGCCCGCCTCGGTGTAGTGGGTGACCTCGGTGATCCGCGAGTTCGGGAACACCGAGGTGTAGTAGCGGGCGGCCTCCTCGGCCTGGTCGTCGTACCAGAGGCATGGGGTGATCTGCTGCATGGAGCCGACGGTAGCGGCGGGCCCCGGCCGGGCGGCCGCGCCACGGCCGGGGGTCACCGGTTCGGCGCCCCCGGCCGCGGCCGCCGCGGCTCCCGGGTCAGTGCACCCAGCCCGCGTAGCGCCGGGTGAAGCGCTGGCCGGTGGCGGCGGTGACCACCACGTCGTAGCGGCCCTGCTTGTCCAGCGGCCAGGCGAGGTTGGTCTGCTTGCCGGGCCGCACCCAGACGGTCTGCGCGGTGCCCGCGAAGTCGTTCGGCGCGACCGAGAAGCAGACGTCGGTCATGCCGTCGTTGACCAGCTGGAGGGTGAGCCGGCCGGACTTGGAGAGGTCGGCGGTGACGATCGGGATGCCGATGTCGTCCTGCCCCGCCGGGACGTCGGCGCCGCCGGCGCCCTCGCGGACCACGGTGCCGGCGAAGCGGCGGACGAAGCCGTCCGGGCCGTGCACGGTGAAGTCGTAGCGGCCGTTGGTCGCCGCGGCCTCCCAGACGTACGTCGCCGTGGCGCCCGGAGCCACCGTGAACGGCGTGCCGGCGAACGGCTGCGCGATGTTGGGGTAGACGGTGTACGGGAAGGAGACGCCGCCGTCGTTGCTCAGCGTGCAGGTGACCCGGCCGGTGCGCCGGTCCACCTCGGCCTCCGCCCAGGGCTGGTAGGGCAGTTGGCGGTGCGGGCGGTCGCCGCGCTCCTGGACCGGCATCGACTGGGCGCCGACGGCGGGCAGTTGCACGCCGGGCAGCTTGGTCCCGGCGTCGGCCTCGGCCATCAGGGCGGTGGTGTCCGGGAGTCGCGGGATCGAGTGGTCCGGCGCCGCGAAGTCGAAGCAGCTGGTGAGGTCGCCGCAGACGGCGCGGCGCCAGGCGGAGATGTTGGGCTCGGCGACACCGGTGACCTGCTCCATGAAGCGCAGCACGGAGGTGTGGTCGAAGACCTGGGAGTTGACCCAGCCGCCACGCGACCAGGGCGAGATGACCCAGAGCGGGACGCGGTTGCCGAGGCCGATGGCGCGGCCCTGGGTGAACTCCTCCGGTGTGCCCGGCTCGGGGGTCGGCGGGATCAGGTGGTCGAAGTAGCCGTCGTTCTCGTCGTACATCACCAGGAAGACGGTGTGCCGCCACACGTCCGGGTTGGACATCAGCGACTGCAGGGCCTGGTTCACCCAGTGCGCGCCGTACGCCGGGCCGGCCTCCGGGTGCTCGGAGAACAGGTAGGGGGCGACCAGCCAGGAGACGGTCGGCAGGGTGCCGTCCTTGCAGTGCGCGTCGAAGGCCGCCGGGTCGAACTTGGTCATCGCGTTGATGTAACGCGGGTCGTCCTTGGGGAAGTTGTGGAACTGCTTGAAGTAGGAGAGCGCGTTGTCGTCGTAGTCGCCGGTGCGGTCGTCCTTGCTGGGGTTGTGGTAGACCCGCCAGCTCACCCCGGCCTGCTGGAGGCGCTCGGCGTACGTCGTCCAGTCGGCGACCGGGTTGTCCGTCACCGGGGTGTTGTCGATCCACGGGCCGGTGGTGCCGTCCCGGCCGGGGCCGGCGGTGCCGGTCCACAGGTAGAGCCGGTTGGGGTCGGTCGGGCCGGCCAGCGAGGTGAAGTAGGCGTCGCAGAGGGTGAACGCGTCCGCGAGCGCGTACTGGTAGGGGATGTCCTCACGGGTGAAGTAGCCCATGGTGCGCTCGCCCTTGGCGGCGATCCACTTGTTCATCGCGCCGTTGTTGATGGCCTGGTGACCGGTCGCCCAGTCGTGCGGCAGGCCGCCGGCGTTCTGGGCGTTGTACTTCGAGGTGTCCATCCGGTAGGGCAGCATGACGTCGCCGTCGCTGCGGCGCGGGTCGGGCTGGCGGAACACGTCGGTGCCGTCCGGGAATTGCAGCGCCTGCTTGTCGCCGAAGCCGCGCACGCCGTTGAGGGTGCCGAAGTAGTGGTCGAAGCTGCGGTTCTCCTGCATCAGCACCACGACGTGCTTGACGTCCTTGATGGTGCCGGTGAGCCGGCCCGGTGCGGGGGCGGCCTGCGCCGGGGAGCCGGGCAGGCCGGTCAGGGCGGCGGCGCCGGCGGCCGCGGTGGCGCCGACGAAGGTGCGGCGGGAGAGGTCGGACATCGCGAACTGGCCTTTCAGAGCTGGAAGGTGGCGACCGCGGCGGCGGTGTCGGACGGCCACTGGTTGGCGGCGAGGGCGGCCGGGTCGGCGCCGGTGGCCGGCCAGTCGGCGACCAGGGTGTGCGCCTCGACCAGCTTCAGCCGGCCGCGGTACAGCACGTAGTCGATCCGGTCCTGCGGTTCGGCCTTGCCGGTGGCGCGCTGCTTGCGGGTCGGCGACCAGGTGATGCCCGGAGCCTTGACCGGGTCCCGGTTCTCCTCGCGGAAGGTGTCGGTGAGACCGGCGGCCTGGAGCGCGGTGGTGACGGGCCAGGCGAGCGCTCCGACGCCGCCGTGCGCGGTGGCGGTGGCGGCCGTCCAGTCCAGGTGGGACGGCGAGGACAGCGCGCCGGCGAGCACCACCGGGACGCCGACGGGCTCGGCCTGGACCGCGGCGGCCAGCGCCTTGGCCTGCTGGAAGCGGGTGGAGGCGGCCTCCGCCGCCGTGATCTGCGCGGCGCTCCGCCCGTCCTGGGCGGCGTAGGGGCCGTAGTCCGCCTCGTCCAGGTGCGCGCTCCAGACGCGGACGGCGCGACCGCCGGGCAGCTGGACGGTCGCCGCGGCGGCGGGCAGGGCGGCGGTCGGCGCGGTGACGGCGGTCAGCGGGTACCGGCTGAGGATGCCGACGCTGCCGGCGCTCTGGTGGGCGTACCAGCCCAGCGCGTCGGCCAGGTTCCGGGCCGCCTTGCCGGCCGTCTCCTGGAGCGCCAGCACGTCCAGGCCCTGGGCCAGGACGACGCGCAACTGCTTCTCCAGGGCGTCGGTGAAGGCGGCGCCCGCGTCGGCGAGGTTCCAGCTCGCCACCTTGAGGCGCGGCGCGGCGGCCGGGTCGGCGACCGGGAGCAGCACGGTGACGGTGTCGGTGGCGCCGGCGCTGTCCTTGACCCCGACGACCAGCACCTCCGGGGTGCGCGGCGCCTTGCCGGCCGGCGCGGTGCCGGTGACGGTGCCGTCGGCGGCGACCGCGAGCCAGGCCGGGCCGGAGACCTTGCGGAAGGCGGCGCTGCCGGCCGGGTTCCCCTCCGGGCGGGACCAGAGGCCGCCGAGCTTGACGGTGACGGCCTCGCCGGGGGCGACCGGGGTGGCGGTGAAGGCGTCCACGGCGGCGTGCGGGCGGACCACGGCGGGCTTGGGGCGGAAGGTGAAGGGCTCGGTCCTGGCGAGGATGCCGTAGCCGTCCTTGGCCAGCAGGTACGCCGTGTAGGGGCCGCCGGTGAGCGCGGAGGTGTCGAGCTGGACGTCGCCCGCCGTGCCCGGCGTGTACTTCCAGAGCAGCGAGCCGCCGTTGCCGGGCTGCCGGTCGCCGTCGTAGACGCCGACCCAGTTCTTCGGGTCGGGGGCGTCGGTGGTCCAGTGGAAGGTGAGCCGGTCGCCCTCGAAGGGGGCGTGGGACGCGCTGGGGGTCAGGGTGCTGCCGGTGGCCACGGATGTCCTGTCCGCCGCTCGGGCGCCGGGCCGTCGGGGGGTACCGGACCGGGGCCGTCCACGGCTGCTGACGGAGGCTGGGAAGGGCGGCCCCATCAGCAGTTGGCTGTACAACTGCGGGGCCGGGCCCATTCATCCGAAGGACGGCGACCGGCGCGTGAACGCAACGTGACGCAACGTCGGGCGGTTCGGGAACTGTCGGACCGGAGCGGATCGGAGGGGATTCGCGGGGATCTGCGGGAGTTTGCCGGATGTTGCGGGGATCAGTCCAGGCCGCGGGCGGTGCGCAGGCGGTCGGAGAGGGCGGCCGGGTCGACGAGCGGGTCGGGGTAGCCGGCGGGGCGTTCGGCCAGCAGCCACGGGCGGTGCACCGCCCGCCCGGGGACGTGCGCCAGCTCCGGGACCCAGCGCCGGACGTAGGCGCCGTCCGGGTCCAGCCGGTCGGCCTGCGCCAGCGGGTTGAGCACCCGGTTGGGCCGGGTGTCCGTGCCGGTGCCCGCCACCCACTGCCAGTTGAGCTGGTTGTTCGCGAGGTCCCCGTCCACCAGCAGCCGCAGGAAGTGGCGCGCGCCGATCCGCCAGTCCCGGTAGAGGGTCTTGGCGAGGAAGGAGGCGGTGACCAGCCGGGCCCGGTTGTGCATCCAGCCCTCGTGGGCGAGTTGGCGCATGCCCGCGTCGACCAGCGGGAACCCGGTGCGCCCGGCGCGCCAGGCCGCGCACTCCTCGTCGTCCTCCGGCAGCCAGTGGTCGCCCCGGTCGCGGTAGGCGTGGTGCGCGGCCGACGGGCGGGCGGCGAGCACCTGGTGGTGGAAGTCGCGCCAGACCAGCTGCCGGACGAACGCTTCGGCGCCGTCGCCGCCGTGCCGGAGCGCCTCGGCCGCGAGTTCGGCGGCTGAGAGGCAGCCGAAGTGCAGGTACGGCGAGAGGCGCGAGGTGCCGTCGGCCGCGAGGTCGTCGTGCAGCTCGGCGTAGCGGTCCAGCTCGTAGCGGCGCCAGAGCCGCCGGCCGGCCCGTTCGCCGCCCGGCGGGAGGGCGGGCGACTCCGGCCGCGCGGTGGGGACGGGCTCGCTCGCGATGTCCTCCGGTGTGCGCAGCGCCTTCGGCGGGCGGTGGACGGTCCGGCGGGGTGCCTGCGACCAGGCGCGGAAGTACGGGGTGAAGACGGCGTAGTGGTCCTTGCCCGCAGGGGTCACCGCGCCGGGGACGAGGACGGTGAGCGAGCCGTCGTGGACGTGCAGGCGGTCGCCGAGGGCGGCGCGCAGCGCCTGTTCGCGGCGCTGGGCGAAGGCGCTCACGCCGGCGGCGACGTGCACCGAGGCGGCGTCCAGCTCGGCGGCCAGCCGGGCCGTGGCGGTTGCGGCGGGTCCGCGGCGCAGCACCAGCCGGCCGCCGAGGGGGCGCAGGGCGGCGTCCAGGTCGGTGAGGCAGTCGGCGAGGAAGGCGGCGCGATTGGGCGCGGCGAAACCGGCGGCCGCGATGTCGGGGTCCGGCACGAAGAGCGGGACGACCTGGTCCGCCGCGGCGCAGGCCGCGTGCAGCGCGGGGTTGTCGTGCAGGCGGAGGTCCTGGGTGAGCAGGGCGATGGCGAGAGTCATGGGAGGACCAGCCTGGCAGGGACGCGGGTGGCACGGGGTGTGGCGCGCGAACGGCGGGGGCGCGCACCACGATGGTGCGCGCCCCCGCCGGGGGTGTCGCGGAGGTCAGGCCAGGGCCGGCGCGGAGGTCAGGCCAAGGCCAGGAAGAGCTTCTCCAGCTCGGCCTCGGTCATCGGCGGCGCGTCGGCGTCGGCGCCCGCCATGCACTGGCGCATGCCGCTCGCCACGATCTTGAAGCCGGCCCGGTCGAGGGCCCGGGAGACGGCGGCCAGCTGGGTCACCACGTCCTTGCAGTCCCGGCCGGCCTCGATCATCGCGATCACGCCCGCCAGCTGCCCCTGGGCACGCCGGAGCCGGTTCAGGACCGCACCCACGGCCTCCTCGTCCACCTGCATCTCAGCACCGCCTTACGCTGTCGACTACCGGTTGTCCAGTGTACCCCGTGGGGTATCACTGCCCCGGGGGCCGGCAGCGGGGCGGGCGGCGGACGGGTGGGCCGGGCCGCGGGTGCCCCGGTCAGCGGCGGGCCAGCCTCCGCTCGCCGCCGGTGCCGGTGGCGTAGTCGAGGCCGTAGTGCGCGAACACCTCCGGCTCGGCCTCGGCGGGCAGGACGTCGTCGACGCCGATCGACGGCGCCGATTTGACCAGCGCCCGCGCGAACGCCACCTTGAGGTAGCCCGGGCCCAGCACGGCTCCGTCCAGGGGTACGAAGACCAGCTTGCTGTTGACGTTCAGCCCGACCGCGACGGCCGGACCGATGGTGACCGTCGCGAAGTACGGCTCGTCGCTGGCGGTCTCGACGTAGACGGACTCCAGCTTGCCGATCTTGTGGCCCTTCTGGTCCACGACGGCCTGACCCCGCCACTCCCTGATGTCGGCCGGAACGATCTCGGCGACGGCCATGGCGACCTCCCGTAGCCGCCCCACGGGCGGCAGCTCGGTTGGGCAGTGCCCCGGACCCTCCCATCCTGCGCCGGGAGCGCGTGAAGCGCCTGCCGGGCCGGTCCTCGCCCGATCGGGTGAACGTGACGGCCGGCGGTCGTCCTGGGCGGGGAGGGGCTCCGTCGTAGGGGTAGCAAGAGGCCCATTCCGCACAACCGGGGGTGAACCGACCAACCACGCACAGGAGACCCATCGAACACCTACGCTGTCGGCCGACGGATCATCAGATCACCTGGGCGGAGGCACGGCAGCAGTGGTGAGTTACGAGAGCATGTGGGAGCAGGGCGAACCGGGCGTCCCCGCCGACCTCCGTCCGGACATCCCGCACCCCGCCCGGATGTACGACTACTACCTGGGAGGAAAGGACAACTTCCCGTCCGACCGCGAAGCCGCCGAGCGGGCTCTGGCGGCCAACCCCGAATTCCGTTCCACCGCGCGCGCCAACCGGGCCTTCCTCACCCGGGCGGTACGGTGCGTGACCGACCTCGGCATCACCCAGTTCCTTGACATCGGAACCGGCATCCCCACGGCCGGTAATACCCATGAGATCGCCCAGGCGGTCGATCCCGGCGCCCGGGTCCTCTACGTGGACAACGACCCGATCGTGCTCGCCCATGCCCGCGCCCTGATGGGCGGCACCGCCGTCGGCCGGACCACCGTCATCCAGGCCGACCTGCGCCGGCCCGACGAGCTCCTCGCCGACGCCGCGGCCGAGAAACTGCTCGACTTCGACCGCCCGATGGCCCTCGTCCTCGCCGCCGTCCTGCACTTCGTGCGGGACGAGGAGGGCCCCTACGAGGTGGTGCGCACCCTGCTGGACAGGCTGGCCCCCGGCAGCCACCTGATCCTCTCGCACGGCACCGCGGACTTCCTCCCCGCCGAGGTCCGCGACCGGGTGACGGGGGTCTACAGCAAGGCCACCGCTCCCCTGGTGGGCCGCACCCGGGACCAGGTGCGGGCCTTCCTCGACGGCCTGGAGGTCCTCGACCCGGGGGTCGTCACCGTCCCGCTCTGGCGCCCCGACGGCGCCCTGCCCGCGGGCGCCGACCGGGTCAGCATGTACGGCGCGGTGGCCCGCAAGCCGTGACCCCGGCGGGGGCGGGCCTGCGGGGGCGGGTCGCTGTCAGGCGGGGCGGGTCGCTGTCAGGCGGGGCGGCTCGCGCGGAGCGAGTACATCAGCGGGACGCGCGGCTGACCCTCCGGGAGGCGGAAGACCCCGTCGTGCTCCAGCACCGGGAAGCGGGCGAACACGGTGAAGTCGTGTTCGTGGAGGAACTCGATCCGCAGGCCGGCGGCGACCAGGGCGCTGACGACCTCGCCGATCCCGTGCTGCCAGTCGACGGTGACGGCGGGGACCGTGGACGCCACCTCACCGTCGGTGTAGGTGCCGGGCTCGTCCCAGACCCGCCCCTCGGCATGGAAGTAGTCGTACTCCACCGTCCGGCCGTCCTCGGCCAGGATGTCGCCGAAGGGGTGGAACTCCGCGAGGTAGAGGAAGCCTCCGGGGGCGAGCAGGGACGCCACCGTCCGTGCCCAGCGGGTGAGGTCCGGGAGCCAGCAGAGCGCGCCGAGGCCGGTGTACACGATGTCGAAGCGCTGCCCGTCCAGCGCGGCCACGGCCTCGTACACGTCGGAGACGACGAAGCGGGCGGAGTCCATGCCGATCCGCCCGGCCAGTTCGGTGGCGGTCTCCACGGCAGGACGGGAGAAGTCCAGACCGGTGACGGTCGCCCCGTGGCGGGCCCAGGACAGGGTGTCCTGGCCGAAGTGGCACTGGAGGTGGAGCAGGGACTTCCCGCTCACCTCGCCGACCTCGGCGAGCTCGAAGTCCCGCAGGGACTCCTTGCCCTCGACGAAGCCGGGCACGTCGTAGAAGTCGCTGGCCACGTGGACCGGGACGCGCCCGTCCCAGTTGGCGCGATTGGCCGCGAGCCAGTCGGCGGGAGTCGGGATCTTCTTCATGCCACCACGCTAGGCAGGCCCCGGCGCCCGCTCAAACCGTTTTACGGCGGTGCCCGGGTGCGCGTGGAGCGCACCCGGGCACCGGACCCGTCGGTCGGTCAGCCCTGTCGTTCCTTCTCGTCACGGAGCGCGAAGTACTCCGTGACGCCGGCGACGAGCCGGCACTCGCCGGTCTCCCGGTCCACGATCACCGGGAGGTTCCCGCCGACCCGCAGCCGCCCGCGGGCGTCGGGGACCGTCGGCAGGTAGCCGAAGACGAAGGCGCCTTCGACGGCGACCGTCTCGTCGATCTTCAGCCGGTACGCGCGATCGTCCCAGCCGCGGACGCGCTCGCGGCAGTACGCGTCCGCCGCCAGTCGCGCCGACTCCTGGTCCATGCTCACCATCCGTGTCCTTCCCGGCCTACCACGCCGTGATCATCAGTTCGAGATTCTCCCACTTCTCGGTCACGGCGTGAGTCTCGCTCTGGTAGTCCAGGAACTTGATCACACCGGCGTCGTTCACCACGTTGAAGTAGTGGCCGACGTCGACGCCGTCGGTCCAGCCGAACACGATGCCACGGGTGCCGTAGCCGAGATAGGTCAACTGGTGCGTGATGTCGTCGACCCCCTCGGTCATGTGGAAGAGGGAGTCGTACTTGTACTCCAGCTCCTCCGGCTCGATGATCCCGCTGTCCCAGGCCGTGGCGCCGTCGTGGGTACCGCCGAGGCGGCTGTCGCCGACCTGGGCGCAGGCGCCGCAGTTGTCGGTGTAACCGCCGGGGTTCGCCCCGTCCAGGGTGTCCTCCGCCTTGCCCGCCGCCGGTCCCTTCGAACCGGTCCCGCCGCCCTCGGCGTCGGGCGAGCCGCCGCCGCTGGGGCGGCCGCCGTCCTTGCCGGCGGCCGGCGCGTCGGACGCGGGAGCGCCCGGGTCGTCGCCGCCCTTGCCGGTGCCGGACTTGGGGCTGCTCGGCTCGTCCACCTTGGGGGTGGTCGGCTCCGGGTCCGCCTTGGTGGTGGTCGGGAGGTCGTCGGAGAGCAGCTTCTTGACCGCGCTGACGAAGTCGTCGCCCTCGGACATCGCGACCTTGACGGCCTTGACGGCCTTCACACCGCCGCTGACCGCCTTGACCAGCCCGTAGCCGTCGATCGCGAACGAGCCGATCGTCCCGGTCACCTGGCCGGAGAAGTACGACGTGGAGCTGGTGTCCACGTCGAAGAAGTCCGCCAGCGGAGTGTCGTCGACGTACCCGGTGTGGCCCAGCCTGAACGGGGACTCGTTGGAGTAGTCGAACATCTCGTTGAACACTTCGTTGTCGCCGTTGGCGATGTCGGCGAAAGCGTTCCAGCCGTCGGAGAGGGTGTTCACCGTCCACTGGTAGGGGTCGCCGACGATCGAGTCGCCGACACCGGTGAAGAAGCTCCCGACGTCGTCCCAGCCCCACCACAGGCCGTTCGGGTCGCTCCCGGAGGTGGGGTTGCCCGCCGCGTACCCGTAGCCGCCCATCTGGTTGGGATCGGCCGACTCGAAGACCGGGTCGACGGTGAGGAAGCGTCCGGTCAGCGGGTCGTAGACGCGCACGCCGAGCAGGCCGAGCCCGCTGGTGGCGTCCGTGGGCTTGCCGAGGAAGCCCCGGCCGTCCGCCCAGGCCGTGGGCGCGGTGCCGCGCGGGTTGCCGTACGGGTCGTACGCCCGCCGGGTGATCGCCAGGGTGGTGCCGTCCACCTGGAGCTGCGCGGTGCCGTGCGGGGTGGTCGGCTGGTAGCTGACGGTGCCGCTGGAGGAGCGGACGATCACCGTGCCGTCCGGGCTCCGGTAGTACCGCAGGCCGGTGACGGTCTTCTTGACGGTGTCGAGGCTGAGCTGCTCCGCGCCGCCGAAGAGGTAGAGCAGGTTGGTCCCGGGATTGCGCTGGATCAGCAGGCCGCCGTCGGCGTCGTAGAGGTAGCTCGCCTGCTTGCCGGTGGTGGTGACCGACTTGGTGCGGCCCTCCTCGTCGTACTCGAAGCCCTGGACGGCGGTGCCCGGACCGGTCCGCGTCCTGGTGTTGCCGGCGCCGTCGTAGTCGGGCACCACGGTGGTGCTGCCGGACGGGCCCGTGGTGGTGACGGCGGTGGCGGCGTTCGGCCGCTTCGCCGGAGCCGTGCCGTTGCCCGGGTAGCCGATGGTCTGGGTGACGTCCTTGGCGGCCGCGCCCTTCACATCGTGGCTGACCTGCTGGACCCGGTCGCCGAGCTGGTTGAACTGCCAGTCCAGCCAGTACGGCGCCGGCCCGCCGATGGTGCTCGGCGAGGGCGCCGCCGTGACGCACCCGGCGAGCTGCCCCGCCGTGGCCGGCGTCAGGCCCTTGGTGTCGGTCCAGGCGGTGGTCAGCCGGTTCTGCACGTCGTAGCCGAAGCACTGGGTGTCGGTCACCCGGTCGGTGCCGCCGCTGGACTGGACGTCGGAGACCGCGGTGACGCTGCCCGCCGCGTTGTAGCCGTAGGTGGTCGCCGAGATCGGGTTGGCCGTGTTGCTCTGCAGGGTGACCCGGCTGGTCGCCAGCCGGCCGGTGGCCAGGTCCCAGGTCTGCGCGGTCCGCACCTGCTTGCTCGGCGTGCCGAGGGTGGTCTGCAGCACCTGGCCCTGCGGGCTGTAGGCGACGGTCGCCACGTACGGGCGGCTGGGCGTGCCCATCCCGACGAGCTTGCCCTGGAGGTTGTAGCCGTAGCCGACCGTCTCCGTGGGCAGGCCGCCCTCGGTGCCGAAGGTGGTCGTGGACAGCAGGCCCACCGTGTCGGTGTAGGTCGCCGCCGTGCTGTAGCTGCCGGCGAGGTTGCCCTCGGCCGCGGGGATCACCGTGGTGGACCCGGTCGGCTGGCCGACCGCGTTGTAGCCGTTGACCTTCTTGACGTAGGCGCTGCCGCCCTTGCCGCCCACGTAGCGGGTCGACGAGACCGGCATGCCCTTGCCGAGCGAGTCGTACGTCCACTCGGCGAGCAGCTTCGCCGGGTCGCCCGGGGTGCCACCGCTGTACTCGCCGGTCTTGCGGCCGAGTTCGTCGTAGCTGTACGAGAGCTGCTGGCCGCGCCCGTCCTTGACGCTCAGCAGCCGGCCGAGCGGGTCGTAGGTGCTGGTGGAGTCACCGCTGTCCGGGTCGCTCTGGGCCACCGTCCGGCCCTGGAGGTCATAGGTGTAGGACCAGGTGTTGCCCACCGTGTCCTTGACCGTCCGGACCTGTCCCCGGGGGGTGTAGGTGAAGCCGGTGGTGAGGTCCGCGGGAACGGCACCCGCCGTCCCGGCCGACCAGAGTTCGGTGTTGGCGCCGTCGTACATGACGACCCGGCCGTCACCGCGCACCTGGAGGTAGCCGCCGCTGTGGCCGCCGCTCGCGCTGGTCCAGAACGTCGTCTTCCCGGTGGGGTCCAGCACGACGAGACTGCCGTCCGCGAGCACGCTCGCGTACGCGCCCGGGTGGCCCGCGGTGCCCGAGGACCAGAGCGTCTTCCCGCCGACCAGCGCGGTCAGCACCAGGTTGCCGTCGGCCTGCATGGCCAGCCGCACGCTGCGGGAGACCACCGAGGTCCCGGAGGCGATCACGCTGCCGCCGGTGAGCTTGCGGTCCGGCGTGGTGTCGTGGACGACGGTCGACGTCCGGCGGCCGAGCGCGTCGGTGTACGCCGTGGTCGCCTTGCCGCCGGGCGGCGGCGTGACGTCCACCCGGTCCACGCCCCGGTAGGTCGTGCTGGACTGCCAGAGCGTGCTGGCGAAGGACACCTGGGTGACGGTGACCGGCCGGCCCTGGCCGTCGTACGCGGTGCGGGCCACCGCCGGACCGGTCCGGTTGGTCTCCTCCCACATCGAGCTGCCCGGCGCGTTGGCCGCGTCGTGGTAGCTCGCGATGGCCGAGACGGTCCAGCCGTGGGAGTCGTAGAAGGTCGAGGAGACCAGCCGCCCCGCCGAGTTGTCCGCGGTGGTCGCCTGGGTCTGCCGCGCCTGCAGCGTGCCGTCGTAGAACGTGACCTCGGTGCTGTAGCTGCCGTCCTCGCGCAGCGTCCTGGTGGTGACGGTGGACGGATCCGGCTTCTCGCCGGCGCCGTGGACCGCGTAGGAGAAGGTCCGGTCGGGCGACTGGGTCGCCCGGTCGCGGCCCGGCATCCACACCTTCACCCGTCGCCCGAGCGCGTCGTAGGCGGAGTCGGTGACCCGGCCGTTGACGTCCGTCGCGTGGGTGATCGAGCCGCGGCCCGGCGAGACGGTGTTGCTCGCCGTCCACTTCAACGGGTTCTCGGTCGACACCGCGGTCGGCAGCAGCCCGCTGTCCGGCGTGTAGGCGGTCGTGGTGGCCCGGCCGGCCGCGTCGGTGCTGCGGGTGACCCGCCCGTAACGGTCGTACGTCATCGCGCCGAGCACCTGGAACTGCGGCTGCCCGGAGGCGTTGTAGCCGGTCACCGAGTCGGTCGCGGTGACCAGGCCGAGCGAGCCGGCCCGCTGGCCGAGCCGGCCGGGGGTGCCCGGGCCGGTGACGGTCCCGTCGCCGTCGTAGTAGATCCGCTTGTGGCTGAGCGTGGTGTCCCGGCCCGGCGTGGTGTCGCACCCACCGGCGAGGCTGATCGCCTCCTTGGGGTAGATCAGCATCATCGGGTTGTCGGCCGGGGCGTCGGCGTAGGTCGTGACGGTGCAGGTCCGCTGGGCGGGGACGGACAGGTCGCCCTGCTCGTCGGCCTTCCAGATGCGGCCCAGGTCGTCGAAGGTGGTGCTGCTCCGGGTGGTCCGCCAGGTGTTGTCGCTCAGCAGGCCCAGCGAGCGGCTGCTGGTGGCCTTCACCCGGCGTGCCGTCAGGTCGGGCAGCGTCGAGAGCGTCGCCGGCTTCGGGTCCTCCGAGGTCCACGCGGTGCGCCCGGCGGTCGCCACCACCACCGTGTCCGGCGCGTCGGCCAGCGTCTTGGTGACCACGGTGCCGCCGGCCTGGGTGAAGCCCTGCCGCTCGTACGGGGTGCCGGCCAGCCAGGGGCTGTCGGTGATCTCCTCGCCGAGCGAGTTCTTCGCCTTGACGACGCGTTGGGTCCCGTCCGCCTTGTAGTCGCCGTCCATTCCCTGGAGGTAGGAGACGGTGTTCTGGGTGATCGGGTCCGGGGCCGCGCCGGTGGTGGTGGTGACGGTGCGGTAGCCCCGGAAGTCGTTCCAGGTGCGGTGCTTGTCGTCGGTCAGCTCGGAGTCGTCCCGGTGCCAGGCGGCGCCGTCCGCGTAGGTGTAGTCGGTCACCTTGGCGGGCGAGCCGGCCTTGGTCCGGTCACTGGAGGTGACCCGGGAGACCAGCGTCTTGTGGAACCAGTCCTCGATCGGGTCGACGGCGCCGGGCGTGTTCCAGAACACCGGGTAGCAGGCCATGGTGTTGGCGTCGGCGGAGGCCGGCATGGTGTTCTTCTCGCGCGAGCACTCCGGGGCCCGGTAGGTGACCGCGACCGACTCGCCGGTCTCCGTCTGGATGCTGGAGATCCGCGGGTGGTACAGCGGCGGGGCCGCCGGGGTGAGGCCGTCCACCCGGTTGTCGATCTCCAGGCCGGTGAAGGTCACCGGGTCCAGGGAGACCGGGCCGTCACCGCCGGCCGAGGTGTCCTTGCCGGTGTGGACGATCTCGGAGAGCCATATCACCGACTGCAGCGCGCCGGTGGACTTCGGGTCCTGGGTCTTGCCGGTGACCGGGTCGTAGGTGCCCCCGGCGTCCGAGAACACCTGGTTCAGCTCGTAGGTGTCCACGTCCTGCCAGCCCGCGGCGGTCCGGACCCTGGTGTCGATGCCCTTCAGCCGGTGGGTCTGCCAGAAGGTCGGCCCGCTGACGAGGCAGACGCCGTCGGTGTCACCGTCCGTGCCGACCTTGGTCTTCCAGTCCGAGGGGCAGTTCAGGTCGTACGGGGTGTCCGGCCAGTTGGCGGCGGTGTCCGAGGAGAGGTTGCCGTCCTTGCAGACGGTGTCCGAGGTGGTGCAGCGCTGCGCCGTGCGGAAGACCACCTCGGCGGCCGGCTCACGGCCCGCCCGGGCGTCCGCCAGCTGGTAGCCGTAGGAGATCCGGGTGAGGTGGCCGCCCCGGGTGTACTGGGTGAGGGTGCCGCCCCGGTCGTCCTTGTCCTCGTCGGGGATCTGGCCGAAGCCCATGTTGTAGTAGTTGGACTCGGTCGCCCAGTCGTAGCGCTGCACATTGCCGTGCGGATCGACCACGAAGTCCAGGTTGAACCGGTAGCCGACCGGTGCGTCGCACTGCGAGTCGTCGCCCTTGCCGGAGTCGTGGCAGGGGTCGTCCGTCCTGGGGTGGTAGACCGGGATGCCCCAGGCGCTGTTGGTGGCGCCGTCCGTGCTGCCGCCGGGAGCGTGGTTGAGGCCGAGGTAGTAGGCGGTGCCGTCGGTCGTGGTGACCTTGAAGTACTCGCCCTGCCAGAGGCCGTTGACCGCGCCGGTCAGCCGCTCGACCTTGGTGCCGTCGTCGCTCTGGAGACGGTAGCCGCCGTCCGCGTCGCGCAGCAGCAGGCCGTTGTGGGTGCCGAGCGAGATCGTGGCGTTCCAGCCGGCCCAGCAGGAGTCGCCGGAGTCCTCGATGCCCTGGTCCTTGCAGCTCTTGTAGGAGCGTTCGATGAAGCCCGGGCTGTAGGACCAGCCGTCACCGATCCAGGAGGACTGCGAGTTGCGCGCCGAGGTCTCGCCGTCCACCGACTGCGAGTCGTAGGCGAGCCCGACGGTCGGCGCCGCGCCGCCCAGCGACGGGGGCGCCGTGATCGGGTAGTGGTAGGTGAACGCGCCCGAGGCGGAGGCGGACCAGGCGCCCGAGGCGGACAGCGAGGTCGCCCCGTAGTTGCCCTGGGAGCCGCGGCTGCCCGCCACGGCGGCCACCGCGACACCGCCGGAGGACTGCGCGGCCGCCACGGCGGACGGGGCGGCGAAAGCGCTGCCGCCCTTCGCCGCGCCGGTGCCGGTGCCGGATCCGGCGCCGACGGCCGCCAGCGCGACCGTGCCGCTCAGCTTGCGGGTGACCGGGTCGTTGACCGCGTCGATCGGCGTGCGGGTGCGGCAGGCGGCCAGCTGCGGCGTGGTGAGCGCGCACCCGGGCATCGCCACCAGCTGCAGCCGGGACGCCCAACCGCCGCCGTACGCCTGCTCGATGGCGCCGTAGTCCAGGGAGACCGCGACGGCGCCGCTCTCCGTCCTGGCGTCGGCCCGGTCCAGGCCGACGAGCAGGCCGTCCACGCCGGCCTTCCTGGCCTGCCCCCGGTCGGCGAGCTTCACCCGGACCGAGGAGACCGGGCTCGCCTCGGCGACCGGCGGCGCGAGGGACTTGGCCCGGGCCCCCAGGGCCGTCGGCGCGGCGGGCGAGACCGAGACCGGCAGGTCGCCGGCCTTCGCCTCCCCGACCGGCGCCGCCAGGCCGCGCACCGCCGCGGTCCCGCCCAGGTCGACGGTGGCGGTCGCGGCGGCCGGCCACCGCACGGGCTTCACCACGTGCGGGACCAGCTCCCGCGCCCCCGCCGGGATCGCGGGAGCCGGGACGCCCTTCCCCCGGGCGCCCACCGGGGCCCCGGGCACCTTCGGCTCACCGGGAAGCGGGTCGGCCTCCCAGATCTGTCCCCCGTACCGGTATCCGCCGACGACGACGTCGGCGATGGCGAGCGGAGCCGCCAGCGAGAACACGGCGGTCGTCGCGACGGCGACGATTCCCCGTCTTGTCCAGGCCCGATTCCGGGCACGCCGGAATCCGCTTGTTCCTGCGCTCATGCGCAAATCCCCCAGAAGAAATAAAGACAGCCGGTGATCTGACGAATCACCAGCTGACGGCACGTTCGGCCGACCGAACCGTATGACCATGAACGAGTCAGAGCAATACCCTTCCCCCACCGTTCACCCAGACCCCATCCGGCACACGGGACCCGGGAAGCGTTCGCAAGTGGCACCAGGGCGAGTAAAGGACCGCAATTCCGGCACGTGGCGGGGCGACGGCGCGGCGGACCTGTGAGATGAAACACAGGGACGCCCGGGATCGACCGCTACCGGGCCCCGGAAGGGGAGCCGGGTTCCCGGCCGGGCATGCCGGCTCAGGTGGTGAGGACGGTGAGCAGCGGTGGGTGGAGCGGCCACGGGAGCCGCGGGGAGGCGGCCGCGGCGGCGGCCAGGCGGAGGGCGCCGAGGAGGGGCGGGCCGTCGGGGGTGCGGAGGCGGGCGGCGGGGCACTGGACGGCCAGCGCCCGGAGGGTGGCCCGGTGCAGGGCCGCCAGGCGGAACAGACCGCCGGTCAGGGCGAGGTCGGGGGCCGCCAGGCCGGCCGACGCGGCGGCCGCGGTCGCGGTGGCGGCGATCTCCTCGCCCGCGCGGCGGAGCAGTCCGGCGGCGACCGGGCAGCCCTCCTCGGCCGCGGCGGCGACGTCCGGGGCGAAGGCGGCGAGCAGGGCCGCCCGGTCGGGGCGCGGCTGGAGGGCCGCCGGGAGACCGGTCACCGGGCCGTGCCGGCGTTCGGCGGCGGCGAGGAGGACGGGCGAGCCGCCGGGGCGGCCGTCGTACGCCCGCAGGGCGGCCTCCAGGCCGGCGCGGCCGAGCCAGCCGCCGCTGCCGCAGTCGCCGAGCAGCTGGCCCCAACCGTCGGCGCGCCGCCACCCGGCGCCGGGGCGGTAGCCGATGGCGACCAGTCCGGTCCCGCCGGCCACGGTCACCCCGGCGCCCGTGCCCAGGGCGCCCACGTGGGCGGTGATGGCGTCCCCGGCGAGCACCAGCCGCCGGGCCCCGGTCGCGCGGGCCAGCGGGCCGGGCAGGCGCGCGGCGAGGTCACGGCCGAGCAGGGCCATTCCGGTGGCGCCGACCGCGACGGCCCCGATCCGCGCGCCGGCCGGCAGCCCGGCGATGAGCTGCCCGAGGGCGGGGAGCAGCGCGTCGAGCAGCGCCTGCGCGTCGTGGCCGCCCGCCGACGCCGGCACCCGCGCGGGCGCCGCGACCTCGGCCGTCCGCGCCTGCGCCAGGCCGTCCGGCCGGCCGCCGGGCGCCAGCGCGATCCGGATCCCGGACCCGCCGACGTCGACCCCGGCGACCCAGTACTCCCCCGCCGTCCGCTCCACGTGGTCCCTCCAGGGTGTGTCGGTCCACCGTGTTCATGGTGCCGGTCCGGCTACCGCCCGGGCAGGGCGAACCGGGTGAAGACACGCTCCGCCAGCTCGGCGGCGGGCGTCGTCCCGTCGACGGTGAGCAGGGCGGCGCCGTGCGGCGGGGCCTGGCGGCGGACCTCCTGGCCCCGGAGGTCGTCGCGGGTGGCCCCGGCCCGGGCGGTCCGCGGGTCCTGGTCGCCCCAGGTGGCCCCGGCCCGGGCGGGGTCCGCGTACCAGGCGGTGAGCGCGGCCTTCCGGAAGGCGGGGGTCGGCAGCAGGGAGACGGCCTGCTCGGGGCGGCGGAGCAGGGGCGCGAGGTCGCGCGGGAGGATGCCGGACCAGTCGACCAGCACGGGCCGGTCGGCGAGCAGGTCGTCGACGAGGAAGCCGGTCGTCCCGCCGTGCGGGCTGGGCATCGCCCGGAACACCTGCCGCGGGGTCCCCTCGTGCCACAGGGTCCCGGGCGGCCGGTCGCACAGGGCGGCGAGCCGCGGGTGGCGCACGGGGTCGCACCGGTCGGGCCAGCGGTGCTCGGCGCGGTCGCCGTCGAGGACTTCGGCGCCGTGTCGCTCCGCGCGCAGCCGGGTCGGGGTGCTCTTGCCGGCCGCCGTACCGCCGGCGATCCAGCGCACATGGGCCGGCCGGTGGGCGAGTGAGGGGCCGGCGAGGTGGTCCGGGAGGGCGGACGTCATGCCCTCCGTGCTCGGGGCGCGGCGCGGACATCGCAGTCCTGTGCGGGCCCGCCGGCGGCCGGAGGATGGCGGAGAGGGGGCTCTCAGCCTGCCAGGGGCCCGGCCCGGGACGCAGCGCGAGGTGCGCCCACCCCCTCGACGGCGAGCGGTGACACCGGGAGGTACCGGCGAGGCTTCGCCGCTCCCCGGGTGACGACCGGGCACCAGGACGGTGCCGTGGGAGTCTCCCGGGGCGATGACGAACGTCCCGCTGGGCCGTGGCCGGCCGTTGTCCGGTGGCCACGGCCCGGGCGGGTCAGGCGGCGGCCGTGGGGAGGCCGAGGAGTTCCGCGGAGCCGTTGCGGTTGTGGCGTTCCTGCCAGAGTTCCAGGGCGCTGCGGCAGGCGTGGTCGAGGTGCCGCACACCGGCGAGGTCGAGGCGCACGGGGCGGTCGGCGGGCAGGTCCTCCAGGGCTTCCAGGGTTTCCAGGAGGCGGGGCAGACGCAGGAAGGTGGCGTTGCCCTGGAGGGTCACCCGCACGGCGCCGTCGGGGAGTTCGGTGACCGCGACCTGGAGGTGGGAGGTGTCCCAGGCGCTCTTGAGCACCGCGAGGAGCAGGCCGAGCAGCACCCCTTCGAGGAGGTTGGTCACCACGATGGCGATCGCCGTGACCGCCAGGATCACCGCCTCGCCCCGGTCGGCCCGCCAGAGCGGCCGCAGGGTGCGGGCCGGGACCAGCTTGGCCCCCGCGTGGACCAGGACGCCGGCCAGCGCCGCCAACGGGATGGCGGAGAGGGCGGCCGGGAACAGGGCCGCGAAGAGCAGCAGCCAGAGACCGTGCAGCACCCGGGAGGCCTTGGTGCGGGCGCCGGCCTGGACGTTGGCGGCGCTGCGGACGATGACAGCGGTCATCGGCAGGGCGCCGAGCAGGCCGCAGACGGTGTTGCCGACGCCCTGGGCGAGCAGTTCGCGGTCGTAGTCGGTGCGCGGGCCGTCGTGCAGGCGGTCGACCGCGGCGGCGCTGAACAGGCTCTCGGCGGAGGCGATCAGCGCGAAGGCGACGGCCGTGCCGAGGACGCCGAGGCTGCCGAGCGCGGCGAGGTCGGAGGCTCCGGGCAGGTCGATGACACCCCCGAGGCCGGCCACGTCGACCCGGGCGACGGGCAGGTCGAGCAGGGCGGTGACGGCGGTCGCGGCGGCGACGGCGGCGAGCGGGGCGGGGACCACCCGGACGCGGGCGGGCAGCCGCGGCCAGAGCAGCAGGACCGCCACCGTCCCGGCGCCGATGCCGGTCGCGGCGAGCGCGTGCGGGTCCCCGGCGACATCGGCGGCCAGGCCGGGGAGTCCGGCGAGCTTGGCGGGGCCGCCGGCCGGGCCCTTGGCGTCGGCGAGCGCGTAGAGCTGACCGGCGATCAGCACCAGGCCGATCCCGGCGAGCATGCCCTGGACGACCGAGACGGAGATCGCCCGGAACAGCCGGCCGAGGCGGGCGGCGCCCATGGCGAGCTGGAGCAGGCCGGCGGCGCCGGTGATGACGCCGAGGGTGGCGAGGCCGTGTTCCTGGACGGCGGCGAAGACCAGCACCGTCAGGCCGGCGGCGGGGCCGGAGACCTGGAGGCTGCTGCCGGGCATCAGGCCGGTCAGCACGCCGCCGACGATGCCGGTGACCAGGCCGAGTTCGGCCGGGACGCCGGAGGCGACGGCGACGCCCACGCAGAGCGGGAGGGCGACCAGGAAGACGACGAGGGAGGCGGGGAGGTCGGAGCGCAGAGTGCTCAGCCGAAGGGCGGGACGACGAGTCATCGGGTCCTCGGGAGAGTGTGGACGGTGCGGTGGACGGGGGTGCGGCGGTGCGACGGGGGGTGGTGCGACGGAGGACTGTGCGCCGGGGTCACAGCGGGAGGAACAGACCGGCGTCGGCCTGGTGGGCGAGCACCAGGCCGGTGTGGATCTCGTAGAACCAGCCGTGCAGCCGGATCCGCCCCTCGCTCAGCCGGCGGGCGACGGACGGGTAGCCGCGCAGCCGGTCGAGCTGGGTGAGGACGTGGCGCTGCACCGGGCCGGCCACCGTCGGGTCGAAGACGTCGGCCCCGTCCGCGGTGAGCACGGCCCGGTCGGCGTGGCGCAGCCAGGCGCGGACGGCGGGCACCACGCTGAGGTCCTCGTCGCGGACGACGGCCCCGACGGCGCCGCAGTGCGAGTGCCCGCAGACCACGAGGTCGCGCACGCCGAGCACCTCGACGGCGTACTCGATGGTGGCGGTCTCGCCCGAGGAGCCGTCGGCGCGGTAGGCGGGGACGATGTTGCCCGCGGTGCGGAGTTCGAAGAGGTCGCCGGGGTCGGCGCCGGTGATCAGCGCGGGGACCACCCGGGAGTCGGAGCAGGTGATGAACAGGGCCTGCGGCGTCTGGCCGGCGGCGAGTCCGGTGAGTTCCCGGCCGGTGTCGCCCGCGCGCTGCGGGAACGCCCTGGCCCGGTCGATGAGCGGGTCCATGTGGGTGGATGCCTCCTTCGGTGACCCTCGCGGCGCCGGCCGGGAGGGGCGGTGGACGGGCGGGCGCGTCGGCGGATGTCCCGGGCGGGCGGGTGCGGGCCGCGGCGGGCGCGTGGCATCGCCGCGGGGCCGCGTCGGTGACCCTCGGTGTCCCCCCGATGACCTGATGACGCGTCAAGGGGAAGTAAAACACGGGTATGCGGTCGGCAAAAGCGTGTCCAGGGCGCAGATTGTGCCGATCCGGTTAACATCCTGTTGCCATGACCGGGACGGGCTCTTCCGCCTGGGGATCCGTACGCCGGAGGGAACCCGGCGGGACACCGAGACGTTGATGCACGACGCTCCACACACGCCCCTCGTACGGTCGACGCGCCCCCTCGCGCGCATGCGCCGGGCCGCCGCCGTTCGGGGAACGGCGGCGGCCCGGCGCTGTATTGACGTTCCGTCAGTGTCGCAGGGTGGTGACGGTGAGACCCGGGGCCGAGCGGATCTCGGCCTCGGTGAAGCGCTCGGTCACCCATTGCTTGCGGGCGTAGCGGCGGGTCTGGTCGGTGAAGTGGGGCGAGGTCGGGTCGGCCGACTGCCCGTAGGTGAGCAGCGTGCGGGTGCGCGGTCCCCGGTCGGTCAGCTCGGTGGCCATCAGGAAGCTGGAGCCGTGCGGCACGCTCAGCACGTCCGCCGGGTAGGTGCCGCCGCCGGTTCCCGAATCAGGCCTGGCCGTCAGCACGTTGAAGCAACCGTACTGCCCGCCGCAGCCGTGCAGCGGAATGCCCGCCCAGCGCTGGACGCGGCCGATCGGGGCGTCCACCGGCAGCCCGCGGGCCGCCAGGCCGCGCACCGCGTCGGCGAACGCGCGCTGGGCGTCGGGGTGGTCGGCGGCGATGCCGCGCGGGGTGGTGAGCGGCTGGGCCGGGTCGTACGGGACCGTCTGCCAGGCCGTCGTGCGGGTCCCGGCCAGCGCGGCACGGTACTCCTGCCAGAGCACGGTGCCCCGGCTGTCGGCGTCGGCCCGGGTGTTCCAGGCCGCGAGCACGTCGCAGGCGGCGCGCACGTCGACCCGGGAGCCGTCGGAGGCCGTGAGCGCCGGGTGGGCGCGGCACAGGGCGACGGCGTCGTCGCGGTCCAGCTCGGCGCTCTGCACCCGGTTGCCGAACATGGTCGCCTGGAGGGAGGCGAGGGTGAAGCCCGGCGCGCCGAGGCCGTCGGTGCCGGCCCGGCGGTCGGCGATCATCCGCAGGCTCAGCTGCGGCCGCGGGGCGAGCTCCGGGCCGCCGTTGTAGACGGCGGGCAGCCCGGCGATCGGCGCCTGCGCGTTGGTCAGGTAGGGGCCGTTGTTGGCGTTGGCCACGTAGTCGGTGCGGGTCAGCTCCGGGTGGTCGGCGGGACCGAACACCCCCGGGACCGCCGCGTCCGGATCGCTGCCCGGGTCGCAGGCACGGGTCGAGCCGTCCAGCACGCCGTCGGTGAACGGGTTGGGCACCAGGCAGCGCTCCCGCAGCGCGTCGGTGATGTGCGGGACGGCGGAGGAGTCGGTGAAGTAGGCCGTGCCGCTGGAGTCGACGGCCGTGGTGTACACCCACGGGGCGCCCTGGTAGGTGCGCTGGGCCTGCCGCAGCTGGTCGAGGTTCTGCGAACGGCCGATCGCCACCCACTCGTTGAGGGAGCGGAGGTTCTCGGCATTGGCGTCGCGCAGGGTGTAGGCGTACTCGCCGGTCCAGCCCTCGGCCAGCACGTAGCCGTGGCGGGAGCGGTAGACCGTCCGGTCGACGGTGGAGAGCGTGCCGTCGGCGGCCCGGACGGTGACCGGGACGGTCTCCGTGGTCATCCGCTCGGCCTTGCCGTCCACCAGGTACGCGGTCGGGTCGCCGGGCACCAGCGAGAGCCGGTAGGCGGTGAGGTGGTCGGCGTAGCTGGTGGTGTGGGTCCAGGCGAGGCCCTCGGTGTGGCCGATCTGCAGGAACGGGAGGCCGTAGAGGCCGGCGCCGGCGACGTCCAGGACGCCGGGGATGGTCAGCTGGGCCTGGTAGAAGCGCTCCGCGCCGACCCACTGGAGGTGCGGGTTGGCCAGCAGCAGGCCGTTGCCGTCACGGCCGGCGTCCCGCCCGATCGCCCAGGCGTTGCTGCCGGTGTCGGGGCTGTCCGCGGCACGGCGCACCCAGGAGGCGGGAGCCGGAGCGTCCTCGGCCCGCGCGGCGGCCGCGGGGGCGGCGCCGGCCCCCGGGACAGCGGTGGCCACCGAGTGCTTCGCGGTGCCGGCCAGGGTGTTGACGTCGTAGAGGATGTTCCAGAGGTCGTCGGCGGTGATCGGCCCGACCCACCCCTTCCCCCGGCAGGAAGAGTCCGGGAGGTGATCGGCGCCGGTGTCGCCCAGGTAGCGGTTGTATCCCGCGACGTACCCGTCGACCAGCTGCCGCACCTCGGCGGTCGGACCGAGCGGCGCCGGAAGGTCCAGCAGCCTGCGCACCGTCCCGGTGCGCAGCACGCCCTGCTGGTAGGTGTCGCTCTCCAGGTTGGCGAGCCGGTCCACGGAGCGCCCGTCCGGCCCGAACCAGCGCGAGCGCTCGGCGCGCACCGTGACCACCTGGTCGGCGAGCTGGCAGAGGTTGTCCTGGGCGAAGGCGTACCCGTAGCCGTGGCCGAGGCCGCCGAAGTCCTTGGCGAGGACGTGCGGGACGCCGTACTCGGTGCGGCGGATCTTGGCGGTCCAGCCGCCCCGGTCGGCTCCCGGACCGGCCGCGAGATCGGTGTCGGCGGCCTGCGCCGAGCCGGGCGCCAGCGCCGTCAGCAGCCCCGCGGCCAGGCCGAGGGCGAGCGCGCCCGACACCGATCGCCTTGGACGCGAGCGTGATTGACGCTCTTTCTGAATCTTCGTCATGCCCCCACGCTGCCGCCGCGGGCGGCCGCCGGTCATCGCCCCTCGGGACGAGCCGCCCCTCGCCCGTCGGACCTACCCGGGTCCGCCTCGGGGAGGGGGTGCCCCTCGACCGGGACCTCCCGTCCGGCGGAGGGCGTCCGGGTGGTGGCGGCGCTCAGCGCGGGACGGTGACCGGCCCGGTCGGGAGCGGACCGTTCGGGCCCTCCCAGCACGGGACCTCCCGCACCGACCCCACCACACCGCCCGGCCCGGCGCCCAGGTCGTCCCAGTAGCAGATCGACACATTGAACAGCCCCGGGCGCAGGCCGCTCTGCGGCACGTCGCGGGCCATCCGGAAGAACACCACCACCCGGCCGCCCTCCTCCCGCAGCCGCACCTCCCACACCTCTCGGCCCCGGCCGAGCTCGCCGATCTCCTTCTCGGTCCGGCCGCCGCCGTCGAAGGCGGCCCGCACGTCCTCCGCGAACCGCACAGCCGTGGCGCGCAGTTCGCGCTCGGCCCGGTGCCGCTCCCGCTCGGACGCCACGTCCCTGCGGTGGGCGAACACGACGACCGCCACCACCGCCGCGAGCACCAGCGCGAGCAGGGCCAGACAGCCGGCCTTCAGGATGCGCACGGGTCTCCTCGGACTCGGTGGGGTACGACGGCGCCCCCGGCGGCAGGTCGTCGGACCCACCGCCGGGGGCGGCTGCGAACTGTCGGTGCTACTGCCCGTACTGGGCGTTCACCAGCGCCTGCTGCAGGGCGAGCGCGTAGAGGTCGGTGCCGCGGTTGTTCGGGTGGAAGCTTTCCATACTCGGGCACGAGGGGAGGTTGGGGCAGGAGAAGTCGCCGTCCCCGTTCGCCGCGACGATCCCGTTGATCCCCGACTCGTCGTCGCAGAGCCGGTGGTCGTCGAACTGGGTCGCCGGCACGTAGTACGTGGTGCTGCTCGCGGCGGTGGACGCGGCGACAGCGACCCCCTCCTGCTCCTGGAGGTAGGCGGCCCAGGAGTTGAGCGTGGCCCGGGCCCCCGGCAGGACGAGGGCGCAGGTCCGGTCGGGGCTCGGGGTGAACAGCGACGGGTAGCTCATCAGGACGATCTTCGCGTGCGGGGCCTTCAGCTTGATCGCGTTGAGGACGGCCGTGGTCCGGTCCCGCATGCCGTTGATGAGGCCTCGCTGGTAGCTGTCCTCGGGGCAGCCGCCGAAGAACGGAAGCGGGTTGATGCAGCCCATGACGGCGTCCGAGAACCCGGCGTCGTTACCGCCGATGGACAGGACCACCAGGGTGGTGCTGTCGTCGAGGACACCGGAGCCGATCTGGGTCACCTCGTGGTGCTGCCCGATCCTTCCCCAACCCCGGGCTCCGGTCGTGATGCCGTCGGCGAAGGCGCCCGAGCAGGAGACGTTCTGGAAGTCGAGCGTCGGGTCCAGCCGGTCGATGCGGCTGCCGAGCTTCTCCGTCCCGCCCGGCAGGGCGCTCTTGCGAACGTAGGAGTTCTGGCTGCGCCGGCAGGCGTTCCAGCTCCGGCCGGAGGACGACTGCGTGTAGAGCTCGGGCTTCGGCCCGACGTCAGTGCCCGCCTCGTACGGCCCGGAACCCTGGCCGGAGATGTACGAGTCGCCCATCTGCACGACGATGTCCTTGGGCTTGGCCGGCAGCGGCTGGAACGCGACCGCGTCCCAGGCGATGTCCTCGTCGCCGGTGCCGTCCTCGGTCACGCTGCTGAGCCTGACCCGGCCGGTGCCGTTGATCTCGAACACGCCGAGCGACACCCAGCGGTTGGCCAGCCGCTTCTGGTTGATCGTGCGGTTCTTGGTGAAGTAGCCGCTGCCGGTGTCGATGGCGTAGCGGGCTTGCTGGGTCTGCGCGCCGTGGTCGGGCAGATGGACCAGGACGCGGTTCCAGACGCCGCTCTGCGGCTGGTTGAGCGCCCAGGTGCCGGTGATCTCGTGGATGCCGCCGCGGATGTTCGCGGCGCGGGAGTGGCTGAAGGAGAAGTGGCCGCCGAAGCCGGCGCCGAGCTGGTGCAGGTCGATCTTCGAGGCGTACGCGTTGTGCGAGTCCTGGGCGAACGACATCGTGAAGCTGCCCGCGTTGCTCCAGGAGGCACCGCAGTTCGGCCGTACGCTCGGCACGTTGTCCGGCGTGTCGTCGATCACGAGCGCGCCGGGCGGGAGCGCGTTGCCGGACGCGGAGGCGGTGGTGGAGCAGTTCGGCGGGTAGGCGGTGCCGTCGGCCTCCTCCTTGTAGGTGGAGTTGAACCGGATGAACTCATTGCCGCAGGTCTGCGCGCAGTTGGGCTTCCAGGTCACCGGCTTGTTCCACCAGCACTTGAAGTCGACCCGCCCGCAGGGGCCGGTGCTGGCGGTGTCGTTGCTGCTGGTGTCGCTGATCCGGATCGGGTTGCAGACGTTCACCAGGACCTGGCAGAAGAGGTCCTCCGGCGGCTTGACCGTCTTCCGGTTGTAGGTGGCGGTGCCCTCGGCGTAGGTCAGGTTCGGGTCGTCGAAGCCGTTCCAGGTGGCCGGGCGGAACGAGGCGACCATGGTGTTGGGCGCTTCGAGCGCCGAGAAGCCCCGGCCGGCGAAGCCCAGGACCTTCTCCGGGTACGGCCAGTCCTGCGGGTGCGCGGCGTCGGCGCCGGAGAACTCCAGGAAGGAGGCACGGCCGGCGTCCCAGTTGGGGTTCGCCGGGTTGTTGACCCAGCCCACGCCCCACGGCTCGCCGTCGACCACGGACGGGTTGAAGCCGGTGTTGTAGGCCCACAGGGCCATGAACCAGTTCTCCAGCTTGGCCGGGTCACCGTTGTTGACGGTCATCCCGACGGCCTTCAGCTGGTTCCACTTCTCCTCGATGATGTTCTGGCCGACGGCGATGTTCGCCGTGTAGTCGAGGGCGATCGCGCGCTGCACGTTGTAGTCGTACGCGGCGGGCGCGCCGTTCTCCCGGCCGGCCAGCCGCATGTGGTCGGTGACCTGCATGACGCCGTAGCCGCAGTCGGACTTCGCCCAGTCGATCGTCCAGTCGTTGGCCGGGTCGCCGTCGTAGAGCGCGAGGCCGTAGAAGTTGCCGATCAGCGGGTTGGCCGTCACACCGGGGACGGCGGCACGGGCGGCCTGCCAGAGGTTGGACTCCTGGGAGGCGATGCCGAGCAGGATCTGCGCGGGCACCCGGCCGCCGCCGGTGAGCCCCACCCGGGGAACCAGGCTCTGCGGCTGGTAGGCCGGCATGCCCAGGTTCTTCCAGTTCGCGGGCCGTGAGGTGTTCTGGTTGAGCGTCTCCTTGACGGCCTGGTTGACGGCCCACTCGACCTGGCGCGGCTTGGGCTGGAGGGCCTGGTTGCGCGGGTCGTTGCGGGGAACGGCGCAGGTGCGCTCGGCCTCGACGGGGTCGGTCGGGCTGCCGGCGGTGGTGGTCGTCGTGGTGGCCGTGAGACCGGGGGCGGGGGCCGGGGCGGGCGCGGGGGCGGCTGCGCCGGGGGCGGCCTTCTCCTTCAGCGCCGGGGACGGCAGCGAGCCCTCGTCGGCCTTCGGACTGACCCGGGCCGACGGGTCGACGGTGAACGCCAGTTCCTTGCCGGTGGTCAGCACCTTGAGAGCGATGTCGGCGGGCCGGGCGGCCAGCGGGTCGGCGCCGGCCACCGTGGAGGCGACGGGCTCCGTCGGGCCGGGCGCGGCGGGGTCCTCGACGCCACCGGGACCCTCGACGCCGTCCGCACCGTCCCCACCGTTCACAGCGGGCGCGGCGGAAGCGGTGGGCGCGGCGGCCGCGGCGCCCTCGGTGGGCGTGCGGCCGTCGGCCCACTCGGTGCGCGTCACCACGGCCTGGCCCGTGGTCGACACCTCGGCGTGGTTGGGCACGCCGTCGACCACCCCGACCCCGTCCGGCAGCGCCGCCTGGACGCCGGTCGGCTTCCCGACCACGTACACCCGGCCGCCGCCCTGGCTGAGCCCCAGTTCGGTCCGCTTGCCCTCGGCCACCGTGTGCGGGGTGACGGGCGCGGCGCCCTTGCGGCCGCGCAGGGCGTCGCCGGTGACGACCTCGGCCCGGGCGTCCTCGGCACCCTTGCGGTCCAGGAAGGCCACCCCGCCGTCGCCGCGTGGCGTCAGGTAGTACGGCACCGAGGCGGTGACGGCGAGCGTGGAGCGGCTGCCGTCCTGGCCGACGGCCACCACCCGGTTGCTGTCGGCGGCCGCGATCCACCCGTCCGTCAGCGGCACGGCCGAGGTGACCTGGCCGGTGAGCTTGATCGGCGCGGAGAGTGTGCCGGTGGCGGCGTCGACCTTGATCAGCCGGGTGCCGGCCTCACCTCCCGGGCCGCCGTCCCGTCCCTGGGTGAACACGGCGGTGTCGTCGGCGCCGCAGCCCGGGTCGAAGTGCGCGAGCGAGGCGGTGACGGGGAGCTTGGTGACCGCCCCGGAGGTGAGGTCCACGACCGCGGTGAAGCCGCCGAGGTTCAGCAGGTCGGGCTTGTTGGTGAAGACGCGCGGGGCGTAGACGGCCACCGCGTAGCGGCCGGAGCCGGTGACGCAGGCGTTGCCGATCCACTGGTCGGCGTCGAAGCCGGGCTCGTCGAGGGTGGCCGCCGTCCGCCAGGCGTAGCCCTCGCGCTGGTCGGCCACCAGGATCTGGAAGCCGGCCGCGTCCGAGGAGGTGGTCCAGGCGCGGTCCTCCGAGGAGGCCCAGGCGGCGCCGAGGACGGTGTTCCGTTCGGCGAACGCCACCTCGCTGGGGCCGGCCGGGACGGCCGGAGCCGCTTCGGCCCCGGCCCCCACGGCGGCGGGCTCGGGGGCGCCGGCCGCCGCGCGCGCCGGGGCGACCCCGAGCGGCAGCAATGTCGCCAGCAGGCCGGACAGCAGGACCGGAACGGTCCTCGTCCCAGCCCGGTTCCTTCGTTGCATCGGAGCTTCTCCTTGTGTTCCCGGGCCTCGGTCGACGGCGGCCGGTTTCGCCGCGAGCCGGCCGTTCCGCAGCGCCGCGTTCAGCCCGCCCACCGGCCGGTCGTGACCCGCCCGGCCTGCCGGTCCGCCTGGGCGGAACAACCGCCCCACGGCACACGGGGATCCGAGACGGACGCGCCCTTCCCGTCCTTCCCGTGCTGCCCGGAGAGCGCGAGGCGATGGGCAGCGTTCGGCTCGAACGCCGGTGAACCGGCCGGCCGGGACGGCAGTCGGTGGCCGACCGGCCATTTCTGGCGCCTCGTCACATATGCGGGGAGTGAGACGCGTTCTCGTTGCGGACAGGCCCGACGATGTCAGCACACGAATGCTGGGGGATCCGGAATGAACGCGTCAAGCGTGGTGAGGATCACGCTTCCGGTCCGTGAAAACCGCTTGCCCGGCGGCAGTTGGGGCGCATGCGACGGATTCCCCGGACGGCAGGTCGTTCGTACGGCATCCGTGGCTGGACGTTCCGTTCGTTTGCGCGCTATCGACGGAATCCCGGAACTGTCACGTGTTGTCCGAGTACCTCCCCGGCCGGGAGGCTTCAGGAGGACGACGGATTTCCCGCCATGCGGTACGCGGGTTGGCCGATCAGCGACGCCGCCCGGTCGGCCACGGCAGCGCGCCGCGACGGCGCCACCAGGACCGGGGCGGCTCGCGGAGTTCGACGTCGGGAGCGCCGGTGGCGTCGAGGCGGTGGACGGCCACCCCTCGGGTGCGGGCGGGCAGCACGGCGACGCCCAGCGACAGCCCGGCAGCGTCCACCCGTTCGACGGGGTGGGTCCGGCCTGATCGGTCGGTGACCCTCCACCGTTCCAACGGCCCGCCCGCGAACGCCACCACGACCGGCTCGCGCTTCCCGCGCCCGATGAGCACCGACGGCCTGCCGTCGAGCCGGAAGCTCCCGTGCGCCCGGCTTCGACTGCCGTGCACGGCGATGGTCACGATCACCTGTCCGTCGGGCAGCCGCTCCGCCGTCAGCGTCCACGCCCGCTCGCTCGTCATCGCTGCACCGGCAGCGGGACTCGGTCGGCCACCGGGTCGTGTCCGAGCACGGGGCGGCCCGGGAGTTCCCGCGCCCGCCGGCCCTCGGCCGAGGTGTCCGGCACCTCCGGATCCGGCAGCGCACCCATCACCGCGGGGTCGAAGAACTCCCGCACGTCCTCCCACAGCAGCTCGGCCATGCGGCCATCCTGGCGCGCCGCCGCGTCCGCCCGCAGGCGAATCCCGCCCCCGGTCCGGTCCGGAGTGGGGACACCCCGCGGCTCGCCGCCGGCGGAGGCGGCGGTCCTGGGGCCACCGTGGAACAGCCCGACCGCCGGCCGCACCGATGGGCCTGTCCCCGACCGCAGGTCAGAGGCACGGCGAGTCGGAACCGTCCCCGTGCATGCGGGGCGAGTGCGGGTCGGCCTGCAAGCACTGGCCACCCCACGGACCATCCCCGCGTGGGCGGGCGAGTCGGCGTGCCGCTGCTGGAGGCGGATCTGCTCGGGTCGATCCCCGCCGGGTGCGGGGGCCGGGCCTGGCCGGGATCGCCGCCCTCGTCGAGGAAGGGGCCATTCCCGCCGGTGCGGGTGAGGGGTACCGGGGTGGGATGGTACCCGGCGGGAGTGGCCGGTTGGAGGGCGGCCACTCCCCCCGGGTCAGGTGGTGGGGCGGGGGGTGGGGACCAGGCCGGTCTGGTAGGCGAGGGCGACGAGCTGGGCGCGGTCGCGGGCGTCGAGCTTGGCCATGGCCCGGTGGATGTGGGTGCGGATGGTGAAGGGGCTGACGAACATCCGGGCCGCGATCTCCTCGTTGCTGAGCCCGGTGGCGGCCATGGCCATCACCTCGCGTTCGCGGGCGGTCAGGGCGGCGAGGCGTTCGGGGGCGGCGGCGGGGGCGCGCTCCGGTTCGGGGTGGGCGAGGAGCTGGTCGATGACGGCGCGGGTGGCGGCCGGCGACAGCAGGGGGTCGCCGGCCGCGACGCGCCGCAGGGCGGCGAGCAGTTCGGTCGGTTCGGCGTCCTTGCCGAGGAAGCCGCCGGCGCCGGCGCGCAGCGCCTGGGCGACGTACTCGTCGATCTCGAAGGTGGTGAGGATGAGCACCCGGGTGCCGGCGAGGCCGGGGTCGCCGCAGATGGCGGCGGTGGCGGAGAGGCCGTCGACGCCGGGCATCCGGATGTCCATCAGCACCACGTCGGGGCGGGTGGCCTTCGCCAGGTCGACGGCCTCGCGGCCGTCGGCGGCCTCGCCGACCACCTCCATGTCGTCCTCGGCGTCGATCAGGACGCGGAACGCCCCGCGCAGCAGCGCCTGGTCGTCGGCGAGCAGTACTCGGATGGTCACGGGTGTTCCTCTCGGGCGGCGGTGCGCAGGGGCAGTTCGGCGGAGACCAGGAAGCCGCCGCCGGGCCGGCGGTCGGCGGTGAGGCGCCCGCCGACGGCGGAGGCGCGCTCGCGCATGCCGATCAGGCCGAAGCCTCCGCCGCTGGGGGCGACGGCGGGCGCGGCGGCGCAGGCCGGACGGTCGTTGGCGACGGTGAGCAGCACCCGGCTGCCGGAGTACGTCAGGGTGACGTCGGCGCCGGTGCCGGCGGCGTGCTTGGCGACGTTGGTCAGGGATTCCTGGAGGATCCGGTACGCGGTGAGGTCGACGCCCGGGGAGAGCGGCTGCGGCTCGCCCTCGACGGCGAGGCGCACGGGCAGGCCGGCCCGTTCGAAGGCGCCGACGAGGTCGGGCAGCCGGTCCAGGCCGGGGGCCGGTTCGAGCGGGGCCTGCGGGTCGTCGGCGCGGCGCAGCAGGCCGACGGTGGCCTTGAGCTCGCGCAGCGCGGAGCCGGTGGCGTCGGTGAGGTGGCTGAGCATCTCGCGGGCCTGGGCGGGGTGGCGGTCGAGGAGGTGGACCGCGATGCCGGCCTGGGCGTTGGCGAGGGCGATGTGGTGGGCGACGACGTCGTGCAGGTCGCGGGCGATCCGGATGCGTTCGTCGGCCACCCGGCGCCGGGCCTCCTCCTCGCGGGTGCGCTCGGCCCGTTCGGCGCGTTCCTCGATGGCGGCGAGATGGGCGCGGCGGGTGCGGACGGCGTCGCCGAAGGCACCCGGCAGCAGGATCCAGGCGATGACGCCGATCTTGACGCTGATGGAGGCGTGCGGCTCGTTGATGATCGTGGCGCCGGTCACCAGGACGGCGGAGACGGCGGTGGCGGTGCGCGCGGTGGCACGGTCGGTACGCACCGCGAGGAGATAGAGGGCGGCGAGCAGCGGGGCGACCAGGCCCGCGTTGAGCTGGGTCGCGACGAAGCAGAGGGCCAGGCTGCAGGCGAGGGTGATCCCCAGGGCGACGTAGGGCCACCGGCGATGGCCGAGCAGCGCGGCGCTGGAGACGACGGCCAGGACCAGCGCGGTCGGGTTCGGCTCGATGTGGTTGCCGAGCCGGTCGACGGTGGTCGTCCCGGCGGTGACGACGAACATGGCGAGCACGAGCAGTGCGTCGAGCACATGGGGGTGGCGGCGGCGTACGCGGCGCAGCCAGGTCTCGATCATGCTCGCTTCTCCCGGTCCGGGGCTGCCCTGGGGGTTCCTCGGCCGGGCCCGGACGATCCGGCGAGGGGGTGGGGGGACGGGTCACGGTGCGGACGTACTGCAGATGCAGTACGTGCGGGTGGTCGGGGTCGTCGTTCGGTTGCGGTTCATACCATTTTGACCGGTCGGCGGACCGACCGGTCGGGGACGGCCCTGCCGCGGCTCCCGGTGGGGGTGGGAGCCGCGGCGGGGCCGGGGGGGGTCAGACGCCCACGGACTGGCGGGCCGGGTCGGTGTCGGGGCCGCCGGCCGGGGCCGGGAGCGGCGCCGCGGTCTGCAGGCGGGCGCCCTCGACGTCCACGTCGGGCAGGATCCGCTCCAGCTTGGCCGGCAGCCACCAGGCGCGGCGGCCGAGCAGGGCGAGCACGGCCGGGACGATCGCCATCCGGACCACGAAGGCGTCGAAGGCGACGGCGGCGGCCAGGCCGAAGCCCATCATCTTGACCATCGGCTCGGCCATGCCGATGAAGCCGGCGAAGACGCTGATCATGATGAGCGCGGCGGCGGTGACCACCCGGGCGTTGTAGCGGAAGCCGGTGACCACGGCCTCGCCGGGCTCCTCGCCGTGCACGAAGGCCTCCCGGATGCGGGTGACCAGGAACACCTCGTAGTCCATGGCCAGGCCGAACACCACGCCGATCATGAAGATCGGCATCATGCTCATCACCGGGCCGGTCTGCTCGATGCCGATCAGGTCGGCGAGCCAGCCCCACTGGAAGACCGCGACGACGGCGCCGAGCGCGGCGACCACCGAGAGCAGGAAGCCGAGGGCGGCCTTGAGCGGGACGAGGATCGAGCGGAAGACCACCAGGAGCAGCAGCACCGCGAGGCCGACGACGACCGCGAGGTAGGGCAGCAGGGCGTCGTTGAGCTTCTGCGAGACGTCGATGTTCATCGCCGTCGGGCCGCTGACCAGCACGGTCGCACCGGTGGCGGACTTGAGGTCGGGGGCCTTGTCGCGGATGGCGTGGACGAGGTCGGTGGTCGCGGCCTCGCTCGGGCCGGACGCCGGGATGGCGTTGACCATCGCGGTGTCGCCGGCCTGGTTGAACATCGCGGGTGCGACGGCGACCACGCCGGGCAGCGCCTTGACGGTCGTGGCGACCTGCTCGGCGGCGGCCTTCGGGTCGGCCGTGCCCTTGGCGTCGACCAGCAGGGTCAGCGGGCCGTTGAAGCCGGGACCGAAGCCCTCGGAGAGGTGGTCGTAGGCGCGGCGCTGGGTGGTGGAGGTCGGCTTGGCCTCGTCGCCCGGCAGGCCGAGGCGCAGGTCCAGGGCCGGCAGGGCGAGGACGCCGAGGCCGACCACGCCGAGGACCAGCACGGCGACCGGGCGGCGCAGCACGAAGCGGGCCCAGCGGGTGCCGCCGTTGGGGCGGTGCTCACCGCCCGCGCCGGCGGCGTGTCCGCCCTTGCGGGACTTGCGGGACAGCGCCCGGCGGCCGAGGAAGCCGAGCAGGGCGGGGACCAGGGTGAGCGCGACCAGGACGGCGATCACCACGGTGCCGGCCGCGGCCATGCCCATCTTGGCGAGGATCGGGATGCCCACCACGGAGAGGCCGGCCAGCGCGATGATCACGGTGAGGCCGGCGAACACCACGGCGGAGCCGGCGGTGCCGACGGCCCGCCCGGCGGCCTCCTTCGGCTCGTGACCGTCGAGGAGCTCGGCACGGTAGCGGGAGACGATGAAGAGCGCGTAGTCGATGCCGACGGCGAGGCCGAGCATCATGGCCAGCGTGCTGGTGGTGGTGGACAGGCCGAGGGTGCTGCCGAGTGCGGTGATCAGCCCGATGCCGAGGCCGACGCCGACGATGGCGGTGAGCAGCGGGAGTCCGGCGGCCAGCAGCGAGCCGAAGGTGATCACCAGCACGACGGCGGATATCGCCATGCCGATCGCCTCGGCGGAGCCGCCCGCCTCGCCCATCTCCATCAGCGCGGTGCCGCCGATGTCCACGGTCAGGCCCGCGTCGCGGGCGTGCTGGGCGGCGTCCTTGAGGGCCGCGGTGGCGGTCTCGCTCACCTTGCCCGGCTTCTCGCTGTAGCTGACCGTCGCGTAGGCGGTGGTGCCGTCCTGGGAGACCGCGCCGGCCTGGAACGGGCCGACGGCGCTGAGGACCTGCTCGCCGTGGGCGAGCTCGGCGACCGCCTTCTCGACCGTCTGCTGGTTGGCGGCGGCGGTGATCTTCTGGCCGGAGGGGGCCACGAAGACCAGCCGGGCCGAGGCGCCGTCGGACATGGCGCCGGGGAAGCGCTCGTCCATGAGGTCGAAGGCCTTCTGCGCCTCGGTACCGGGCATGGCGAAGCCGTCGTCGGGCGCGGCCGGCGCCTTGGCGGCCAGCACCCCGACGGCGGCCAGCACGGCGACCCAGAGCAGGGTCACCAAGCGGCGCCTGAGGTAGGACCATCGGCCCAGACGGTAGAGGAAAGTGGCCACGGGAGAGCGGACTCCTTCGGATGGCGGGCGGGAGAGGACGGCCGGGCGACACGATCGGCCGATGGGCCGGGTCGCCCGGAGCATGACCATCCTGCGTCGACGGGGGTCTCCTCCGCGTCGGCTCTGTGCAGGCATTCCGGGGTAATGCGGACGCAGCAGCCCGGACCCGGACGGTCTAGTCCCCGAGGCGGAGGCCGGGCGCCGGGCTCCGACCTGCGGCCGAGGGCCGACCCCGGTGACGGCGCGGGGCCGGGGCCGGTGACGGCGCGCTCGGCCCGGCAGCCCCGCGTCACCCGGGCGGAGGTGCGGACGGGCCGCGGCCCGGCGGGCGAAGTAGCGTGATGTGCCTGGCCCGGGCGATTCGTCCCGGTCCGTCCCGATGCGTCCCCACGGTGCCCGACGGCCCGCGGGGCCGCACCCCGTCCCCAGCTCGTCCCGCAGCCGGAGGTGGCCCATGGGCGTTCCCGCCGCCCGCATCGTGTTCGACGAGAACGACCGCGCGGCCGTCGCGGAGGCGGTGAGCGAGATGCTCGCCACCGGCGCGCTCACCCTCGGCCCCTGGACCGAGCGGTTCGAGCAGTCCTTCGCCGCCGAACACGGTGCCACGCACGCGGTCGCCGTCGCCAGCGGCACCGCCGCGCTGGAGATCGTCCTGCGCTCCCTGGACGTCCGGGGCCGCGACGTGGTCGTCCCCGCCGTCACCTTCTACGCGACCGCCGGCGCCGTGCTGCACGCCGGCGGCCGGCCGGTGATCGCCGACGTCGACCCGGCCACCCTCGCACTCGGCCCCGACACCCTGGAGGCCGCGCTCACCCCCGACACCGCCGCCGTCGTCCTGGTCCACATCGGCGGGCTGATCACCCCCGAGGTGGACGCCCTGCGCGCGATCTGCGACGCCCGCGGCGTCCCGCTGGTCGAGGACGCCGCGCACGCGCACGGCAGCGGCTACCGGGGACGGCCCGCCGGAAGCTTCGGGGTGGCCGGCGCCTTCTCCTTCTACCCGACCAAGGTCACCACCAGCGGCGAGGGCGGGATGATCCTCACCGGCTCCGCCGAACTGCGCGACGAGGCCCGCATCCACCGCGACCAGGGCAAGGGCTCGTTCACCACCAACCACCACGTCCGGCTCGGCGCCTCCTGGCGGATGAGCGAGCCGAACGCCGCCATCGGCACCGTCCACCTGCGCCGGCTCAAGGAGTTCGTGGAGACCAGGCGCCGGGTCGCCCAGCGGTACGACGCCGCGCTCGGCGCGCTCGACGGGCTGGAGCCGGTCACCGAGCCGGCCGGCTGCCGCGGCAACTACTACAAGTACATCGCCCTGCTGCCCGCCGGGGTGGACCGGGCGGCCTTCAAACGGGCGGTCGCCGACGAGTACGAGGTACGGCTCTCCGGCGAGGTCTACGACCTGCCGCTGCACCTCCAGCCGGTGCTCGCCCCCTACCGGCGCGGCAGCCTGCCGGTCGCCGAGGACGTCTGCGCCCGGCAGATCTGCCTGCCGGTGCACTCCGACATGACCGAGGACGAGACCGACCTGGTGATCGAGGCGGTGAGCGCCGTCCACCGCCGCATGGCGGGATGACGCGCCGTCGGAGAAGCGTCCGGAAGAGGAAAGGGAGACAACCGTGCGGATAGCGGTCACCGGGGGATGCGGATTCATCGGCTCACACGTCGTCGACCGGCTGCTGGCCGCCGGGCACGAGGTCCTCGCGGTGGACACCACCGACAAGTACCTCAACCCCGGCGCCGACCACGCCCGGATCGACATCCTCGACCTGCCCGCGCTCACCGCCGCCCTGGACGGCTGCGAGGTGGTCTTCCACCTGGCCGCGCAGGCCGACGTCGAGCGGGTGGCCGCCGACCCGGTCGGCGCCGTGCGGGCCAACATCGACGGCACCGAGACCGTGCTGGAGGCGGCCCGCCGCAACGACCTCAGCCGCACCGTGCTGGCCAGCACGGTCTGGGTGTACGGCGCCGCGCTCACCGAGGCCGCGCTGGACGGCGAGGAGCAGGAGCTGGACGAGCACGTGCCGATCGAGCTGGAGCACAGCGGGCACCTGTACGTCGCCACCAAGCTCGCCGCGGAGATGCTGGTGCACAGCTACCGCCAGCTGTACGGGCGGCACTTCACCATCCTGCGGTACGGCATCCCGTACGGGCCGCGGATGCGCGACGAGCTGGTGGTCGCCCGGTTCGTGCAGGCCGCGCTGAACGAGCGCCCGATCACCATCGCGGGCGACGGCCGGCAGAGCCGCAACTTCGTCTACGTCGAGGACCTCGCCGACGCCCATCTGCGCGCCCTCTCCCCCGCCGCCGAGGACCAGACCTTCGCGCTGGAGGGCTCCACCGCCGTCTCCGTCCGGGACATCGCCGACACCGTCGACGACCTGCTCGGGCCGGTCACCATCGAGCACATCGAGGCACGGACCGCCGACTACGCCGGACGCCGGATCTCCGCCGCCCAGGCCAAGCGGCTGCTGGGCTGGTCGCCGCGGACCAACTTCGCCGACGGCGTGCGGCGGTACGCGGACTGGTACCGGGCGGAGGCCGCCCCGCGGCCGGACGCCTGAATCGCGAGGGGGCGGAAGCGTGCCGCACGCGCTGCTGGTCTCCGGCTCCCTCGGCCAGGGCCACGACGTGATGGCCCGGGCCTGCGCGGACTCCCTGGAGGCCCGGGGCTGGACGACCGGCACGGTCGACGCGATGGCCCTGCTCGGGCATCGCGCCGGCACCGCCGGGGAGGCGGTGTTCCGGCGGCTGCTCGGCCTGCCCGGCCTCTACGACGCGTTCCACTTCTCCGCGCTGCGCCCCGGCGCCCGGATCGCCCTGCTCGCCGACGCGGCGGCCCGTCGGCGGCTGGTCCCGGCACTGCGGGCGCTCCTCCGGGAGCAGCGCCCGCAGCTGGTGGTGTCGGTGTTCGCCACGGCCACCTCGGCGGTCAACCGGCTGCGGGGCTCCGGCGACGCCCGCTTCCGCCACCTGGTCCTGTGCACCGACGTCACCCCGCACCGGCTCTGGGTGCAGGAGGAGACGGACCTGTTCCTGGTCACCTCCGAGGTCGCCGCCTGCGGTGTGCGGCGCTACCGCCCCGACGCACCGGTCGCCGTGCTGCCCGCCCCGCTGCGCGCACCGTTCTACCGCCCGCCCTCGCGCGCCGAGGCGCGGGCGGAGCTGGGGGTGCCGGCGGAGGCGCGCTGCGTGCTGCTGATGTCGGGCGCCTGGGGCCTCGGGCCGCTGGCCCGGACGGCGGCCGCGCTGGCCGACGCCGGTCCCCACGTCCTCGCCGTCGCCGGGAGCAACGCCGAGCTGGAACGCCGGCTGCGCCGCGCCGCCGGGCGCCGGCCGAGGCTGCACCCGTTCGGCTGGACGGACCGGGTGCCCGCCCTGATGGCCGCCGCCGACCTCGTGGTGACCAGTTCCGGCGACACCTGCAGCGAGGCCCGCGCCCTGGGCCGCAGACTGCTGCTCCTCGACGTCGTCCAGGGCCACGGCCGCGACAACCTCCAGCACGAACTGGAACTCGGCCACGCCGACGTCGTCTCCGCCCGCCCCGCCGAGGTCGTCCGCTCCGCCCTCGCCGCGGTCACCCGCCCCGAGCCGCCCCCCTCCCCCGGCGCCACCCCGGACGCCTGGCGCACCGGCTTCACGTCCGCCCTGGAACGGGTGGACCTGGCCTGACCGGCGTCGGACCGCTGTTCCCGGCCGTGCGGGGCCTCGGGTTCGAGGACGAAGACCGGGATCACCCGGTCGGCCTTCTGCTGGTACTCGGCGTACGGCGGGTATGCGGCGACCGCGCGCTGCCACCACTGGGCCCTCTCGTCGCCGGTGAGTTCACGGGCCGTCATGCTCCGGCGTCCGGGGCCGTCCTGGAGGTCCACCCGCGGGTTGGCCCTGAGGTTGAAGTACCAGTCGGGGTGGCTCGGGTAGCCGCCCTTGGAGGCCACCGCGGCGTAGCGGCCCTCGTGCTCCACGCGCATCAGCGGGATCTTGCGGATCCGGCCGCTCTTCGCGCCGCGCATCGTGACGATGACCACCGGCAGGCCGGTGTCCCAGAGCGTGGTGCCCCGGGTGCCGCCCGAGCTCTCGTACAGCTCGACCTGCTCGCGCACCCACTGCGCCGGGCTCGGGTCGTACTCGCCTTCGAGAGGCATCGCGGTCACTCCGTTCGTCGGGTACGGATGATGCCGGGACAGTCCAGCACAGGCGCGGCGGACCCCTGGGGACGCCGTGCCGGGTCCTGCCTCAGAAGAGGTCCAGCAGCTCCGTCAGGGACGCGACGGCGGGCACGTCCGGGGTGGCGTCCACGCGGCGGAGCGCCCGGCCCGCGTACCCGAGCGCGATCGCGGCGGCGACCAGCGCCGGGTCGTCGTCGATGAAGAGGCACTGCGCCGGGGGAAGGCCCAGTGCGGCGCTGGCGTGGTGGTACATGCGCGGGTCCGGTTTGGTGCAGCCGAGTTCCGCGGAGATCGCGTAGGCCTCGAAGAACCGTCCGATCCCCAGGCCCTCGTGCAGAGCGGGCAGGTCGGGCCAGGCGTCCGACACCACCGCCATCCGTACGCCCCGCCGGCTCAGTTCCTCCAGGGTCGCCATGACGTCGGGACAGGTCTCCAGGACCTCGGCCGGCGGCACCTCCCGGCGCAGGTCCGCGATCAGCCTCGCGGCCGGTGCCACACCGAGTGTGCGGAGCAGCACGCGGTGGTAGTCGTCGAGGTCGGGCGTCGACGGCGAGGCGTCGAGGAAACGGTCACCGGCGGCGATGGCCGCCGGGAACCGCTCCGGTGCGAGGTCGGGCCGGTGGGCGAGGACGGTCCGCTCGAAATCGGCGCGCGGGTTCCAGCGGCCGCCGATCGGCTGGATCAGCACTCCGCCGGAGTCGAAGAGCACAGCACGGAGGCCATCGGAGGAGGGTGCCGGTGTCGTCATCCGACCCAGTCTGCTGCCCGTGGGCCCGTCGGTCGACCCCTTCGTCAGCCCGGGACCGCGTGGTCGCGGAGGGGGCCGAGGGTGAGGCCGTGGGCGTGGCAGTGGGCGGCGATCAGGGGGAGGGCGGCGAGGGTGGCGCGCCAGGAGCCGGGGGTCGAGGTGCAGTCGGAGTCGTGGAGGAGGAGGGTGGCGCCGCCGGTGAGGGCGGGGCGGGCGGTGGCGTAGACGGAGAAGCCGGTGGCGCCCGGTTCCCAATCGCGGCCCCAGGCGGTCCAGAGCACGGGGCGCAGGCCGAGGCGGTGGGCGGCGAGGGCGGGGCCGGCGGTGAGGACGCCGTACGGGGGGCGGTACCAGGTCGGGCGCGTCCCGGCGAGGGCGGTGACGGCTTCGGTGGCGCGGCGGAGTTCGCGCAGGTCGCGGGCGGGGGCCGGGCGGTACTGGCGGCGGTGGTGCCGGCCGTGGACGGCGGCCTCGTGGCCCCGGGCGACCAGGTCGCGGCCGACGGCCGGGGCGCGTTCGAGCATGTCGCCGAGCAGGAAGAAGGTCGCGTGGACGCCGAGCGCGTCCAGGGCGTCCAGGATCGGCGGGGTGCCGCGCGGGTCGGGGCCGTCGTCGAAGGTGAGCGCGATGTGCCCCGGGTCGCCGTAGCCGGCGGTGCGGCGGGCGAGGTGGCGGCGGACCGGCGGCAGACGGACGGCGGCCGGGGCGAGGTGGAGCAGTTCCACCGCGGCGACGGAACCGAGGAGCAGGCCGGCGGCTCTCACCCGAAGCGGGAGGCCATCCGCCGGAACAGGCCCGGGGCGGCGCCGTGCAGGCGGGCCGGGTAGTCGAGCCAGTGCGGGACGAAGACCCGGTCGCGGTCGGTGGTGAGCGCCCCGAGGACGATGTCGGCGACGGCCTCCGGGGGGACGGGACGGGGGCGTTCGCGCTGGTAGCCGGTGCCTCGGGTGGCGAAGAACGGGGTCTCGACCGCGCCCGGCAGGATCAGCCGGACGCCGACGCCGGTGCCGCGCAGCTCGTACCAGAGGCTCTCGGCGAACATCGTCAGGCCGGCTTTGGTCGCCGCGTAGGCGGCCTCGTCGCGGACGCCGACCTGGCCGGCCATCGAGCCGAGCAGGACGATCCGGCCCCGGTCGCGCTCCAGCATCCCGGGCAGCAGCAGGCGGGCGAGCCGCAGCGGCGCGGCGAGGTTGACCTCCAGCATCCGGTCCAGGGTGTCGGCGGGGGTCCCGGCGAAGGGGCCGCGCCAGCCGATGCCGGCGCTGGCGATCAGCGCGTCCACCCGTCCGGCCGCGGCGAGGGCCGCCTCGGCGAGACGCTGGGCGCCGTCGGGCTTGGCGAGGTCGGCGGGCAGCGGCCGGCCGCCGGTGCGGGCGGCGACCGCGTCGAGCCGGGTCTGGTCGGTGCCGGAGAGCAGCAGCCGCCAGCCCGCGGCGGCGAGCCGGTCGGCGGTGGCGGCACCGATGCCCGAGGAGGCGCCGGTCACCAGGGCGATCGGCGGGTCGTCGGCGGGGCGCCGGCGGGCCCGGCGGGAGGGCGGATGGTCGTCGTCCGTGGTCATGGCACCTACCGCTCTGTGCGCGCCTCGCCGGCCGATTTGTCCGGCAAGTCACCTTCGCACGGCGGAGCCGTCCGAGCGACCGGGGTGGGGCCCAGCTCGGCCTCCACCTCGCCGAAGCGGGAGAGCACGAAGGTGCCGCCGACCGCCACCGCGAAGCCGGTCAGCGCGCACCAGGCGTAGCCGGGGCGGGCGGCGTCGCCCAGCACGGCCACCCCGACCAGCGCCGGGCCGAAGGTCTCCGAGACGGTGCCGGCGGCGGTCGCGGCCGTCACCGTGCCGCGCTGCAGCGCGAGCGCGTACGCGAGGTACCCGCCGAGGCCGCCCAGGGCCAGCCCGTACGCCGCCGGATCGGTGAACACGTCGAGCGGGCCGGAGACGTCGAGGACCCGGACGGCGAGGCTGGTCACGCCGAAGCCGACGCCCGCCAGCAGGCCGAGGCCGACGGCCGCCGCGGTGTCCCTGCGGCGGGCGAGCAGCAGGGTGAGCAGCAGCATCAGCACGGTGGTGCCCAGCAGCGCCCAGTGGAACGCGGCCGGCGCGTGGTCGCGGCCCGCCTCACCGGAGCCGACCGCCAGCAGGGTGAGTCCGACCACGACGGCGACGATGCCGAACAGGTCGGCGCGGTGCAGCCGGGCGCCGAGCAGCCGGGCGGCGGCGAGCGCGGTGACGGCGAGGCTGGCGTTGGTGACGGCCTGGACCAGGAAGAGCGGCAGGGTGCGCAGGGCGACGATGCTCAGCGCGAAGCCCACGATGTCCAGGCCGGTGCCGAGCAGGAACCGCCAGGAGCGGACCAGCGCGGCCAGCAGCCCGACCCGTACCCGGTCCGCGTGCGGGGCCTCGCGCGCGCCACCCGCCTGGAACACCGAGCCGAAGCCGAAGCAGACGGTGGCGACCAGGGCGGTGGTGAGTCCGAGCAGCATGGCCCTCCCGGCGTCGCGGGCTCCCCCGGGAAGCGGGGGTCACCCTCAGTCTCCGCCGGGCGCGGACGGGCCGCAGCGGGGGGGACGGGCCGGTGCGGCCTCCCGCCGGCCGGACCGGCCGGCGGGAGTCCGGAGCTACTCCCAGAGCCCGGAGCAGCTGTAGCCGTAGGTCGACCGTTCCGGTCCGGACTTGATGTGGAAGCGGGTGATGTGCCCGTGGCAGATGCCGCCGTCGGGAGCGACCTCCAGCAGCGCGGCATCGACCAGGAGGCGGTTGACCTGCTGTCCATCGGCTTCGGTGATGCGCTTCAGGAAGGCATGCGGCCCCTTGCGGAACTCGGCCCACTCCTCCTCGGTGAACTCGACCTCCCAGAATTCGATCTCGTGGTCCTCCTGCTGGTACTGCGGTGTGAATCTGGCCATGATCGGTGACCCCGCAATCGTGGACGGCCCCCGTGCCCCCGTACCTCCAGGCTTCCGCTCGCCCACGCTCCCGGCAACCGCGACCACGCACGGTGACCGGAGCCGAGGACGGGGCGGCGGGCTCAGCGCCCGGGCGGCGGGCCGGCGACTGCGGCGAAGACGCCGTTGGCGACGGGGAGCGCGATCACGAGCACGAGTGCGTCGAGGAGGTTCTCCGCCGTCCCGCCCGGGAGGCAGTACTCCGCCACCTCCAGGCCGGCGACGCCCACCAGGCCCAACGCGGCCAGGCCGGCCGGCACCCCGCGCCGGCGGTGCGGCGGGCGCTTGCCGTAGTAGTCGTGGGCGACCCAGGTCGCGAACATGATCAGGACTCCCGGGGGGACGCCGTCGGTCGAGTCGTCCCCCAGCAGCAGCCGGGCGAGCAGGGTGATCAGGCCGATGCTCACCAGCCCCACGAGTTCGGCGACCACCGTCGCCGTCACCACGGCCCGTACGTGCATGTCCCGCCCCCTCGGCGCTCGCCCTGCGGGGAGGGTACCCCCGGCCGCCGTCAGCCGGCCCGGCCGGTTCCCTCGGCGAGGACGGGGAGGGCGGACCAGGCGGGCGGGAGGGAGTCGGGGCGGGGGTGGAGGGTGTAGTGGTGCGGGGCCATCGCGGTCTCCCGGCCGGGGAGCGCGGCCATCACCGCGCGGTGGACGGCGGCCGGGGTGAGGTCCGGGTCCGCGGTGGCGATCCGGGCGGCGAGGCCGTCCTCGGTGAGGGTGAGGTCGATCGCCGCGGCGGCCGCGCCGAGGGCGTCGGAGAGCAGGGCGCGGACGGCGGCGAGGTCGACCCAGTCGGCGCCGACGCGGTGCCAGTCGCCCGTCCGGGTGGCGGGGCGCACCCCGCTGAGCTCGGCCAGCTCGGTGAGCGGGACGGGACGGTCGGCGGCGGCCGCGAGGACGGCGGGCACGGCGCGGGCGAGGCGCTCGGTGTCCTCCCGGCCGAGCACCTGGGGGCAGGCGAGCAGGACGAACTCCAGCGTTCCGGCGGTGCGCAGGATGTTCATCATGAGCCGGACCGCCAGCGGCTGGTCGGGCAGCCACTGCACCTCGGGGTCGGCGGTGGGCGCGGGGCGGGCGTCGGACAGCGCCTCCGGGATGGCGAGGCTGAGGTCGTTGACGACGACCTGGCGGGTGAAGCGGGCGCCGCGCCGCTCGGCGACGTCCTCGATCAGCCGCCAGACCCGGTCGGCGTTCAGGGTGCTGTGCCAGTAGCCGGTGAAGGAGGCGGACTTGGTCCGGCCGATCAGCGCGTCGAGGTCGCCGGCCGCGGTGTCGAGGGCGATCAGCGCGTCCTGGGCGAGGGTGCCGACGTGGTCGGCGAGCGCGGCGCGCTGGCGGTTGGCGGACAGCGCCGAGATCACCAGGTCGGTGCGGTCGGCGCGGTGCGCGGTGAGGGCGGCGAAGACGGCGAGCAGGACGACCGACGGGCTGGCGGCGGTGCGCCGGCAGGTGGCTTCGAGGTCGGCGGCGGCGGTGCGCGAGCGCAGGAGCACGGTGGCCAGCGGGTCCGGCAGGCCGGTGATGCCGTCGGCGCCGAAGACCACCGCCGGGCCGGTGGTGAGGATCGACTCCCAGTGCTTGAGCGCGGCGGCGGTCTTGCGCCGGCCCTGGCCGCTCTGCTCCTGCGCGGCCACCTGGAGCGGGGTGCGGGAGGGGGCGGGCGGAAGCTCCTTGCCGGCGGCGAGGTCGGTCCAGTCCCGGATGAGCAGGGTGACGGCCGCGCCGTCGGCGCCCGCGTGGCAGACCGTCACGACCAGGCGGCGCACCAGCTCGCCGTCCGCGACGAGGGCGAAGCGCAGCCGCGGGGCCGCCGCCAGGTCGAACGGCAGGGCGACGTCGGTGCGCCCCCACTCATCGGCGAGCGCGTCGAGTTCGGCGTCCGTCCGGTCGCCGGCGGCCACCGTGGTGACGGTGAACCCACCCTCGGCGCCGACCTCCTGGCACTCGGGGTAGGCGCCCTCGCCGGGGCCGGGCGGGAAGGCGGTGCGCAGCGACTCGTGGCGCTCCACCAGGACGCGCAGCGCGTCGACGGCGGCGGTCACGGTGGTGCCGTCGGGGACCGGCCAGGCGGAGGCCTGGTTGATCTGCTCGGGCCGGTCGCGCCTGATGCAGCGGATCATGTTGTCCTGGCCGAGGGTGAGCGGTCCGCGACCGCCGCCCGCGCCGCGGTACCGGACCGTGATCCGCCCGCTGGTCTCTTCCACGTCGTACGTCACCTCGGACGCGCCCTTCGGTTCGACAGGTCTCGGCGGGATGCGGTCGGGACGCTATCAGCGGGCCGATCTTCCGGTCCAGACCAGAAATCTGGGATCCCAGCGGGGCCTGACCATGCGTCCTGATAGTGCGTCAACTACCTGACATGACAAGGTCATTGGAAGGATTCCAGGTGCGGACGCGGGCCTGGAACGGACGGTCGCCGACGGCCGCGACGGCGGCGCGGAACGGGCCGGGCGCGGGCACGTCGTCGACCCGGCACGGGCTCGTTCCGAGCGCGCCGGGGTCGGCGAGCAGCACCGGCGCCGGGCCGGCCAGCGGCAGCCCGAAGCCCTGGACGAGCCGTCCGCCGTAGGCCTTGACGCAGGCCTCGCGGCGGCACCACAGCACGGTGAACCGCTCGGCGGGCGCCGGGTCGGCCGCGACCAGCTCCGCCTCGGCCGCGGGGAAGTAGCGCCGGGCCAGGCGCACGGCGCTGCGGGCGTCGCGGACCTCCTCGACGTCGACGCCGACGGCGCGGCCCTCGGCGAGGGCGACGGCCGCGAGGGCTCCGGAGGCGGACTGGTTGACGGCCAGCCCGTCGAGCTCGGGCTTGCCGTGCGGCCCCCGGCGCCAGGCGAGCCGCGCGGGGTCGCGGCCGAGCCGGGCACCGGCGAGCAGCCGGACGGCGCCGTGGGCGACGGTGAACCGCCGTCCGGCGCGCGGGTCCGGCCCGTCGGCCCGGGCGCGTTCGGCCGGGTCGAGCAGCTCGCGCAGCGCGCGGACCACCGGCTCGGGCTGGTCGGTGGGGATCAGCCACACGTCGACGCGGTCCGCACCGCCCCCAGGGCCCGGGGCGGCGCCGGCCGTCACGGCTTCGGGCCGGCGCGCAGGGTCAGGGTGGAGAGCACGCCGAGCCGCGGATCGAGGTCGGCCACCAGCACGGGCCGCCGTTCGGCCCGCCAGGCCGGCAGCCGCTCGGCGAGCGCGGACCAGACCCCGGTGAACGGCTGGCCCGCGGGCGCGCGGACGGCGTCCAGGCCGGGCACCTCCAGGGCGGCGGAGAGCAGGACGGCGGCCCCCTCCCCCAGTTCCTTCGCCTGCCGGCGCACCTCCTCGGCGGCGGATTCGGCATCGGCCCCGGTGTCCTGGCGGACGGCCAGTTCCTCGCCCGGCGCCGGTTCGCAGACCAGGACGACCGCGCAGTGCCGGTCGGGCAGGGTGACCGGCGCGGCCGGCTCGTAGTGCAGGGCGGTCTGCTCGGCGAGCACCACCACCGCCCGGCGGGCGAAGCCGGTCCGCCGGTAGGCGTCGACGGCGCGCAACGCGCCGAACGCCCCGGCGGTGCCCTGGTCGCAGAGCGCCAGCGCGACGGGGGTGCCCGCGCAGGAGCGGCTGAGCGCGAGCGAGGTGGGCGCGCCGGGCCGGACGTCGGGCGAGTCGAAGGCCTGGATGAGCACGTCCGCCGGCTCGTCGGGGCCGAGCGCCTCGGCGAGCAGGCCGGCGGCGAGCTCCTCGTAGGCGTGGCCGACGCCCTCGGCCAGCAGGTCCTCGCGCAGCGCCAGGCCGTAGGGGCGGACCAGGTCGGAGACGAAGACCCGCAGGTCGGGGTCGAGGGAGCGTTCGGAGCGACCGTCGGCGTACCGCGTCAGCACCCGGGTGAGAGCCGGTGCGGCGGGCACCGGTCAGTCCTCGGGGATGATGTGCGAGGCGACGTAGTCGGCCAGCTTGGTGACCGAGCGCAGGTCGTCCTCGGTGATCTGCTCGACGTCGACCTGGATGTCGAGCGTCTCCTCGACCTCCAGGATCAGCTCGATGGTGCCGGCCGAGGTGAGGCCGAGGTCGTCGAAGAGGCAGGCGTTCTCGGGGATCTCGGGCAGGTCCCGCTTGAGGACGCGCGGCAGCAGTTCGCCGAGGCTGTGCAGGATCCGGTCGCGCAGCTCGGTGTCGGTGGTCTGGACCACTTGGTCGGACATGGGTGGGACCGTCCCGTCGTGCGTGATGGGGTGGGAGCGGGGTGGCCGGGGAACCGGCGCCCGGGGTGGAGGGACTGACGAATGGTCAGTGCTCGACGACCATGGCGGAGAAGGTCGCTCCGATGCCCGCGGAGGCGACGAGGTAGCGATCACCGCGGGCGAGCAGCCCCTGCGTGGTGGCGGTGTGCAGGTTGATCAGGCTGTCCGCTGCGAAACTGTGCCCCACGGCGGGCACGTTGTCCAGCAGCACCTTCCCGATCGGGAAACCGATCCGGCGCGCGATCATCCGCCAGGAGGCCTGGTTGACGTTGTGCGGGAGCAGCAGCGCGAGGTCGGAGAGGTCCAGACCGGCCTGGTCGAGGGCGGCCTCGATCACCTCCACCATCACCGCCGGGTAGTCCCGCTGGTAGCGGGCCAGCAGTTCCGGGTCCTCGGCCAGCCGGCCGTCGAACTCGGGGCGCTGGCGCAGCACGTAGGACAGCACCCGGTCCCGCTCGCCGCCGGCGCTGACCAGGCAGGCGGCCGCGCCCTCGGCGAAGATGCCCGTCTCGGGCACCACCTGGGCGTCCTTGGTGAAGGTCTTCTCCCCGGCGAGCACCAGGGCCAGCGCCTCCCGGTCGGGTTCTCCGGCGAGCAGGCGGCCGGCCAGGTCGACGGCCAGCAGGCCGACCGCGCAGGCGTGGTGGGTGACGGTGAAGGCCTGGGCGTGGCCGAGGCCGTGGCGGTGGAGCAGGTCGTGCAGGGGGTTGAGCGGGTACGGCACCGCCACCGGCATGCTGCGCGCGTGGATCACGAAACGGACGTGCCGTTCGCGTCCGCGCAGCTCCGGCAGGGCGTCGACGGCGGCGCCGAGCAGGTCGGGCAGCTTCCCGTCCGGGTCCAGTCGCAGCTGGTCCAGGCCGTGGAAGCGGCGGAAGAGTCGAAGTTGACGTGGGGTCAGGCCGATGCGCTCGCCCACTGCCTCGATGGGCACGATGTGGTGGGGGAGGTGAACGGCCACTGCCTCCAGTGCGGTCACGCGGGCTAGTATTCCCACGCCCGACGGGTCCGCACAAGTGATCTCGGGCGGTTGCGCGGCACACAGCCCGCACATCCCACGCATGGAACGCGCACTCTCGTGCCGCCGTCCCCCCGCCCCCGCTTCGTCGAGCCGGTGGAGTCCCTGATGACCGATCGTGAACCTCCCATCGCCGTACCGCCGGTCCGTCCGGCGCTGGTGTCCCTGCTGGCCGACGTCGCGCAGGCGCCGCCCGGCTGGGCCGCGCGGGTGACCCCGCAGGCCCGGCTGGACGGGGACCTGCTGCTCGACGAGACCGAGCTCGCGGCGCTGCACGAGGGCCTGCGGCGCGGCTTCGGCCCGTCGGTGGACCTCGCCGCGCTGCGGGCCGGGCTCGACCTGGCCGGACTGGAGGCGCTGACCGTCGCCGACGTCGAGCGGCTGCTGCCCGCGGAGGACGCCCGATGAGCCGCTTCCTGCTGGTGGTCCCGCCGCTGACCGGGCACGTCAACCCGACCGTGGGCCTGGCCCGGGAGCTGGTCGCGCGCGGCCACGAGGTGGCCTGGACCGGCACCGAGTCGGCGCTGCGCCCGCTGCTCGGGCCCGACGCGACGGTGTTCGGCACCGGCACCCGGGCCTTCCGGGCGCAGGGCGGGCACGGGCTGGCCGCCGTCCGCTCGCTCTGGGAGGGCTTCATCGTCCCGTACGCGCGGTTCACCGTGAAGGCGCTGGACACGGCGGTGCGCGAGTACCGGCCGGACGCGCTGCTGGTGGACCAGCACACCCCGGCCGGGGCGCTGGTGGCGCACCGGCACCGGCTGCCCTGGGGCACCCTGGCGCCCGGTGCGATGGAGCTGGGGCGGCCGTTCCGGGCCCTGCCGCTGGTCGAGGAGTGGATGACCGGCCTGCTCCGGGGCCTGTGGCGGCGGGCCGGGCTGCCCGAGGAGGAGTACACCGACCCGCGGTTCTCCCCCGCGCTGGTGCTCGCCTTCACCGGCCCGGCGCTCACCGGCCCGGCGCCGGCCGGGGCCGAGCCGACCGGCGCCGAGCCGCTGCCGGCGCAGTACGCCCTGGTGGGGCCGGTGCTGGCGGACCGGCCGGCCGATCCGGACTTCCCCTGGGAGCGGCTGCTGCCGGACCGCCGGCGGGTGCTGGTCACCATGGGCACCCTCTCCGGCGAGCTGGGCGCGGACTTCCTGGCCCGGGCGGCGCGGGCGCTGGAGCTCACCGGGCCGGAGGTGCAGCCGGTGTTCGCGGCGCCGGGCGAGCTGCTGCCCGCGCTGCCCGCCGGCGCGGTGGCGGTGGACCGGGCGCCGGTGCTGGAGCTGATGCGGCGCGGGGTGCTGGACGCGGTGCTGTGCCACGGCGGGATGAACACCGTCGGCGAGGCGCTGGCACACGGACTTCCGCTGGTGACGGCACCGATCCGGCACGACCAGCCGTTCGTGGCGGATCAGGTGGCGGCCGCCGGGGCGGGGCTCCGGGTGCCCTTCGCCCGGGTGACGCCGGATCAGCTCGGCGGGGCGCTGCGGCGCGTGCTGGAGGAGCCCGGGTTCCGGGCCGCGGCGGCCCGGGTCGGGGCCGAACTGCTGGCCGGCGGCGGGGCCGTGACGGCCGCCGACCGGGTGGAGGCACTGGTCGCGGCGGGTGCCCGTCCGGCCAATCCACTGGTCTAGGCCATTGTTTCCGGGGCGCCGCAGACTCTAGGGTGGCCCGCAGCACCGCTTCCCAGGTGCCCCGCGCGCCGTCTTCCCGGCGCCCCGGCAACCCATCCCCGCTCGGGAGTTCTGGTTGATCGTGACCAAGGGGCTGAGAAAGTCCTACCCTTCCAAGAAACGCGGCCAGCCCCCCGTGGACGCCGTCCGAGGCATCGACCTGGACGTCGAGCCGGGTGAGATCGTCGGCTTCCTCGGCCCCAACGGCGCCGGGAAGACGACCACCCTGCGCATGCTCGCGACCCTGATCCGCCCCGACGGCGGGGAGGCCCGGATCGCCGGCGCCGACCTGTTCGCCGACCCCGCCGAGGTCCGCCGCCGGATCGGCTACGTCGCCCAGGGCGGCGGCACCACCGACGCCGTGACCGCCCGCGAGGAACTCGTGATGCAGGCGCGGATGCACGGCAAGGGCAAGGCCGAGGCGCTGAGCCGCGCCGAGAACGCGCTCAAGGCCTTCGAGCTCACCGAGTTCGGCGACCGGCCGTGCCGCACCTACTCCGGCGGCCAGCGCCGCCGCCTGGACATCGCGCTCGGCGTCATCCACGCGCCGCAGGTGCTGTTCCTCGACGAGCCCACGGTCGGCCTCGACCCGGCCAGCCGCGGCCACGTCTGGGCCGAGATCCGGCGGCTGCGCGACGAGGGCATGACCGTCGTCGTCACCACCCACTACCTCGACGAGGCCGACGCGCTCTGCGACCGCGTCTCCATCGTCGACCACGGCGGCATCGTCGCCGAGGGCACGCCGGAGACGCTCAAGCGCGAGATATCCGGCGACGTCGTGCTCATCGGGCTCGGCCCCGGCGAGGCCGAACGGGCCGCCAAGGCGCTGCGCGAGCAGCCCGACCTGCCGGACCTGCACCGTCTGGAGCTGAACGGCGAGGACGGGGTGCGGCTCTACCTGGACGACGGCGCCGCCGCCGTGCCGCGGCTGCTGCGCGCGCTGGACGCGGCCGGTGTCGTCACCGGCACCGTGCAGCTGCAGCGGCCCAGCCTGGACGACGTGTTCCTGGCCCGCACCGGCCGCTCCATCGAGCAGTCCTGACCGCACCTCCGGATCCCCTAGGAGGGGCCCCATGAAGCTCGCCCGCGACACCTGGCTGGTCTTCCACCGCCAGCTGCTGCTGATGTGGCGAACACCGGTGTGGATCGCCGTCGGGGTGATCCAGCCGATCTTCTACCTGCTGCTCTTCGCGCCGCTGCTCAAGAAGGTCCTGGAGCCGATGGGCGCCAGGACCTACGCCGAGGCCTACCAGATCTACGTGCCGGGTCTGTTGGCGGTGCTGTGCATCTTCGGCGGCCTGTACACCGGCTTCAGCCTGCTCGGCGAGCTGCGGGCCGGGATCATCGAGCGGGCCCGGGTCACCCCGGTCAGCCGGCTCGCCCTGCTGCTCGGCCGGGCGCTGCGCGAGACGGTGGCGCTGCTCGTCCAGGCGGTGATCATCACGCTGATCGCGCTGCCGTTCGGCCTGCGGGTCGGGCCGGTGGACCTGCTGCTGGCCTTCCTGCTGATGGGCCTGCTGGCGCTGATGACCTCGACGATCTCCTACGGGATCGCCCTGGTGCTGCCGGCCGACGAGGCGATGGCGCCGGTGGTGAACACCGTCGCCCAGCCGATCGCGCTGCTCTCGGGCACGCTGCTGCCGCTGGCGCTGGCGCCGATGTGGCTGCAGACGATGGCCAAGTGGAACCCCTTCTACTGGGCCGTGGAGGGGATGCGCTCGCTGTTCGCGGGTCACCTCGACGACCGGGTGGTCTGGCAGGGCCTGCTGGTGGTCGCGCTGATGACGGTGGCGGCGGTGTACTGCTCGGCCCGGCTGTTCTCGACCCGGGTGCGCTGAGGCCGGGTGCGCTGAGGCCGGATGCGGTGTACCCGGGGGCGCTGGGCCCGGGTGATGCGGGCGGCGGGCCGGGCCGGTGCGGCTGCGGTCCGCCACCGGGCCGTCAACGCAGGTGGGACGGTCGGCGGTTGGTTGTCCCGGCGCCCGCGGCGGCCCTATGGTCGGGTCAGCCGATCGTCCGTTCGCCCGTACGTCGAGAGGAAACCCGCATGAGCCTCCGGTCCGAGCACACCCCGGCCGCCGACCGCCCCGGCACGCCCGCGCGGCGCCGCGGCACCCGCCTGGCCATCGCGGGCGGGGCGATCGCCGCACTGCCGGTGGTGGGCCTGCTCGCCGCCACCCCGGCTGCCGCCAAGCCGCCGATCAAGGTCGCCGGCGCCGCGCCGGTGGCCGCCGTCGCGGCCAAGCCCCCGGTCAAGGCCATCGCGGCCAAGCCGCCGGCGAAGGCGGTCGCCGCGAAGCCCCCGGTCAAGGCGGTCGCCGCCAAGCCCCCCATCAAGGCCGTCTCGGCCAAGCCGCCGACGAAGGCCGTCGCCGCCAAGCCGCCGGTCAAGGCGATCGCGGCCAAGCCGCCCATCAAGGCCCCCGGGGCGGACCGGCGCTGACCCCGGACGGTCCGGAACGCCACGACGGCGGTGCCCCCTGCTCCAAGGGGGCACCGCCTCGCCGGTGCCGCTGATGAAGCTGGTCGAGCTGGTCCGCGGCTACAAGACCAGCGACGAGACGCTGGA
>NZ_JBEOSF010000031.1:0-103327 GCF_040302725.1 Kitasatospora sp. NPDC097605
AGGCCCATGTGGGGGTGCGGGGGCACCTGCATGCCCGGCTCGTCGGCGATGTCGTCGGGGCCGTAGTGGTCCACGAAGCACCACGCCCCCACCATCCGCCGGCCCATGTTCGGTAGCAGGCGGCGGACGACGGTGCTGCCGCCGAGGGCGGTCTCGCGCGGGGCGAGGAGTTCGTGGACGGGACCGCCCGGGGTGTCGGCGCGGCCGCCGCGCACGGTCGGGGTGGCGAGGTCGGGATCAGCCATGGTGGGCCCCGTTTCCGTGGGTCGAGCCGCGCGGGGCGGCCGGGACGATGGGAGTGCCGGCGGAGACGGCGCGGGTGACCGGGGTCCGGTCGGCGATGTCGAGCAGACGGGCGCGCTGGGCGTCGTCGAGGTCGCCGAGGAGGTCGATCCGCCGGGTGATGCGGACGGCCTTCTCCGGGCCCTTCTCGTAGCCGAGGTGGACGCGCACGGTAGTCAGCGGCCACTGCTTGCGCTGGGCGTACATCCGCAGGGTGATCGCGGTGCAGGAGCCGAGCGCGGAGAGCAGCAGGCCGACCGGGGTGGTGGCGGTGTCCGCGCCGCCGGCCGACGCGGGCTCGTCGGCGGACAGCCGGTGGCGGCCGGAGCGGATGTCGACGCGGTAGTCGTCGGCGGTGCTGGTGGCGACGGCGGCCGCGGCGCGGACGAAGCCGGCCTCGGCGTCCGGGACTCCCCCGGCCGCTGCGGCGGTCACAGCCCGAACCGCTCGTGCTGGGCGGCCGGGACCAGGTCGTGGTACTCCGGGTGCTTGGTCAGCCAGCCGCGGATGAACGGGCAGTACGGGAGCACGGCGAGGTTGTTGGCGCGGGCGTCGTCGAGCGCGGCGCGGGCGAGGACGCCGCCGAGGCCCTGGCCGCCGAATCGCGGGTCGATCTCGGTGTGGATGAACGCGATCTCGTCCGCGTGGCGGTGATACTCGGCGAAGCCGGCGAGTTCACCGTCGGAGGTGATCTCGTAGCGGGACTTCTCGGGGTTGTCGGCGACGGTGGTCGTCGTCATCTCGTCCTCCTTGGGGGTCGGGGGGTCGGGCCCTGGCGTCGTAAGTAATTTAGCATTCAACTAAAGATGGATCAAGGCCGCCCGGCGCGAAGGAGAGGATGTCGGGCGGCGGGCGCTACCGCCCGGCCAGCGCCCGCGCGCGGACCGCGCGGCGCAGGGTGTCGAGCTGGTCCACCAGTCCGCGCCGGGCCGCCACAATGAGGTCCGGATCGGCCAGACAGGCCTCGGCCGCCCGTACCGTCCGCTCGGTGGCGGCGAAGAGGGGGAACCCCACCGCGGTGAGCACCCGGGCCAGGGCGGGGCCGCGGCGGGCGGCGGCCGGTCCCAGCTCCTCGAAGTAGCGCGCGGTCAGCCCGTCCAGCAGCTCGGCCTGCTCGGGCTGCCACAGCCCCCGGGCCGTGGCGTCGGCCAGGTAGGTGGAGAGCTCGCCGTGGAACAGCGCCTGCCAGGCGGCCTCCTTGGCCGCCGGGTCGGGCAGCGCGGCGCGGCAGCGGGCGGCGCCCTCCTCGCTGGTGTCGCTCGGGTCGGCGGCCAGCTCGGCGGCGATCTCCGGCTCCCCCGCCGCGCCGAGCACGCACAGGCGCAGCAGCAGGTGCCAGCGCAGGTCCGGGTCGAGCACCGGCCCGCCGGGTACCGTCCCGGCCGCCAGCCAGTCGCGGAGCTCCGCGGCCTGCCCGGCATCGGCGGCGCCGATCACGCCGCGGACCGCCACCAGGCGCAGGCCGGTGCGGTCCGGCTCGCCCTCGGTGCGCCGCAGCAGGGTGCGGCAGACCCCGGCCAGCGCGGCCAGGGCCGCCGGACGCCCGGCCGGCGGGAGGGCGCAGTCGGCCACGAACTCGCGGGCGAAGGAGAGCACCGTGTCCGCCAGGTGCACCGAGGTCTCGCCGGGCAGGTGGGCCGCGACCAGGTCCAGGTACGCGCCGGGCGCGAGTTCCCCGTCGCGCACCTGGTCCCGGGCGGCGTTCCAGAGCACCGCCCGGGCCAGTTCCTCGGGCACGGCGCCGAGCGAGGTGCGCACGGTCCGCCAGGAGCCGGGATCGAGGCGGACCTTGACGAAACCGAGGTCGGTGTCGTTGGGCAGCGTCAGCTCGGCGGTGTCCACCCGCGCCCCGGCACCGTCGGCGGCGAGGTCGAGCGGCACGCGGTCGGCCAGTTCCAGGGCGCCCTCACTGGTGCGCCGGTAGTGACCCACGGTCAGCCGGTGGGGTCGCAGGACGCCGTCGGCCGAGGTGTGCTCGATCCGGCCGTCGGTCAGCCGCAGGGTGTCCACGCCGGTGGTGCGCAGCCAGCGGTCGGCCCAGCCGTGGACGTCGCGGCCGCTCGTCGCCGTCAGTGCCCGGAGCAGGTCGTCGAGGGTGGCGTTGCCGAAGGCGTGCGCGTCGAGGTGGTCGTTGACTCCGGCCAGGAAGGCCTCCTCGCCGAGCCAGGCGACCAGCTGGCGCAGCGCGGCGGCGCCCTTGGCGTAGGAGATGCCGTCGAAGTTCTGCAGCGCCTGGGCGGTGTCGTCCACGGTGGCGGGGGCGACCGGGTGGGCGGAGGGGCGCTGGTCGGCGTCGTAGCCCCAGGTCTTGCGGCCGGCGGCGAAGCCGGTCCAGGCGCCGGTGAAGCGGGTGGAGGCCGCGGTGACGTGGTGGGCCATGTACTCGGCGAAGGACTCGTTGAGCCACAGGTCGTCCCACCACTTCATGGTGACCAGGTCGCCGAACCACATGTGCGCCATCTCGTGCACGACCACCATGGCGCGCTCCTCGCGCTTGGTATCGGGCACGGCGGAGCGGAAGACGTAGTCCTCGCGCAGCGTGACGCAGCCGGGGTTCTCCATCGCACCGATGTTGAACTCCGGGACGAAGCACTGGTCGTAGCTGTCGAAGGCGAACCGGCGCCGGAAGACCCGGTGGTAGTGGTCGAAGCCCTGCCGGGTGGTCTCCAGCAGTTCGGCGGCCTCGGCGTCCAGGTCGGCGGCGAGCGAGCGGCGGCAGTGCAGGCCGAGCGGGATCCCGTCGTGCTCGGCGCGCACGGAGTGCAGCGGGCCGGCCACCACCGCGACCAGGTAGCTGCTGATCGCCGGGGTGGGCGCGAACTCCCAGCGGCCGGGCGCGAGCTGGTGGCCCGTGCTGTTGCCGACCACGGTCCACGGCCGCGGCGCGGTGACGGACACCGTGTACCGCGCCTTGAGGTCGGGCTGGTCGAAGCAGGCGAACACCCGCGGGCCGTCGTCCAGGAAGGACTGGGTGTAGACGTAGTCCTCGCCGTCGGCGGGGTCGGTGAAGCGGTGCATGCCCTCGCCGGTGCGCGAGTAGGCCATGTCGGCCTCGACGGTGAGTTCGTTCTCGGCCGCCAGACCGGTCAACGGGAAGCGCCCGGCCCGCAGCGCGTCGCCGTCCAGCTCGCGGCCGTTCAGCACCACCCGGCGGAGCCTGGACGGCTTGACGTCCAGGAACGTCCCGGCGCCGGGGGCGGTGCAGCCGAAGCGGATCACCGTGGTGGAGCCGAACACCTCCCGGCCGCGGGTCAGGTCGAGGTCGAGGTGGACGGTGCGGACGTCGAGCAGCCGGTGGCGCTCGACGGCCTCGGCGTGGGTGAGGACCGTGACATCAGCCATACCGGCCATGCTGCGCCATCGGGCGGTGGGCGGCACCCGCTTTTCGGCCCCGGACGCCCCCGGCCGGTCCCCCACTCCGCTACTCGGCGGCGCGGCGGGCCGCCTTGACGCGTTCGGCCAGCTCGGCGGCCGGCAGGCGGCGAAGGGTGACGCCGTGGCGGGCCGCCAGGTCGTCGGCGGGGGCCGGCGAGGCCTCGGTGATGTCGAGCACCAGCATGCTGTGGCCCTCGTCCACCTCCTCGCTGAGCACGATCAGGCCGGCGCCGCCCTCCTGGTCGCGGCGGGCCTCGGCGGCGGTGCCGAGGGCCGTGCCGGCCGCCCAGCCCAGCAGGACGCCGAGCGGGCCGCCGGGCAGACCGGCGAGCCCGCCGGCCACGCCCGCGCCCACCGTCGGCGCGCCCGCCCCGCGCACCTGGCCGGCCCGGAAGTCCAGGGTGCCGTCGGCCAGGCGCTCGACGATCGCGGACTGGTGCAGGCCCGGCAGGTGGGCGGCCCCGTCGAAGGCGGCCCGGCAGGCGGCGCGGTCGGTGAAGTCGAGCAGCAGGACCTGGTGGTTCTCGCTCATGGTCGCGACGGCTCCTCGCTCGGCGGTGGTCGGCGGTGCTCGGCGGTCGGTCGGCGGTCGGTCCGCGGTGCTCGGCGGTCGGTCGGTCCTGCGGCGTTGCCGGGCACCGCCGGACCAGTCCAGCTTGGTCCAGGACCGGGCCGTCCGCCCACCGGGGCGGGTCGGGACACTCGGCGGGGTCGGTCACCCGGCGGGGTTGGTCCTGCGGACCTTGCCCCTGGTGTCGGCCAGGAGGTAGCCGCTGTTGTGGTACTCGTCGGAGACGTAGACCCGGATGCTCGCCACGCCGTCGCCCGTCCAGGTGTCGATGATCAGGTAACGCCTGGTCGGGTCCTTCACGTTGAGGGTGTCGTCGGCCTTCTTGAGCAGCGCCGGGATGACGTCCCAGTCGTACTGGGCGAGGTCCACCGGCTTGTCCTTGCCCATCGACGAGCCGGTGCGCGTGGTGACCTTGCCGTCCCGGTAGTCGTACCAGTCGTAGCCGCGACCGTCGGCGGTGGGCACCTGGGCCATCGCGTAGTCGGGGTAGACGGTGAGCTGCTTGACCTTGGTGCCGCCGCTCTGTGCGGTGATGGCCGCCACGACGGTGCGGACGCCGGCCGGGGTCAGCAGGTCCTTGGACGCGTTCGCCGGGGGCTTGGCCGGCGGGGTGGTGGGGGCGGGGGTGGGGGTGGAAGCGGAGGTGGAAGCGGGGGCGGTGCCGGCCCCGGGCGGCGCGGGGGGCGGGGTCGTGGCGGGGCCGGTGGACGCGGCCGTGCCGCCCGGGGGCGGGGCGGCGGCCGGGTCGGCCGCGCCACCGGGCCCGTCCGGGCGCAGTGTCCAGGCGAGCACGCTCGCCAGCGCGACGCCGGCGACCGCGAGAGTGACCGTCGCGCCGGCACGGCGGCGGGTGGGCGGCGGGGGCGTCGTGGCGGGGCCGGTCCCGCCGAGGAACTGGGTCCCGGTGTCGTCGACGGGCCCGCCGCCCGGCCCGGGGACGTACGCCGTGCCCGACGGGCCGGCGAAGGATCCCGAGGAGGGCTCCGCGTACGGCCCCGGGTAGGGCCCGGCGCCCGGGGGCGCCGGCGCCCAGTACGGCTGCGGCACCACCGGAGCCGCGCCCGCGTCGGCGGCGGCGAGGGCCTGGTCGAGTTGCACGGCGTCCGGGCGGGCCGCCGGGTCGCGGGCCAGCAGCGCCGTCAGCACCGGGCCCAGCGGGCCGCAGCGGGTCGGCGGTGGCAGGGGCTCGTCGAGGACGGCCGCGAGCGTGGCCAGCGAGGTGGCGCGGCGCAGCGGGTGGTGGCCCTCGACGGCGACGTAGAGCAGCATGCCGAGCGACCACAGGTCGGAGGACGGGTTGCCCTCCTCGCCGCGGATCCGCTCCGGCGCGATGTACTCGGGCGAGCCGATCAGCGCGCCGGTGGCGGTGAGCGCGGTGGCGTCCTGCATCGCGGCGATGCCGAAGTCGGTGAGCACGGGGGTGCCGTCGGCGCGCAGCAGCACGTTGCCGGGCTTGACGTCGCGGTGCTGGATGCCGGCCGCGTGCGCGGCGCGCAGCGCGGCGAGCACGCCGCGGCCGATCCGGGCGGCCTCGGGGACGGTGAGCGGACCGCGGGCGATCCGGTCGGCGAGGCTGCCGCCGGTGACCAGCTCCATGACCAGCCAGGGGTGGGGGTGCCCGGGGGTGTCGACGATGTGGTGGATCACCGCGACGTTCGGGTGCTGGAGGCGGGCGAGCGCGCGGGCCTCGCGCAGGACGCGCTCGCGCAGTTCGTCGGCGGCGGTGGGGTCGGCGGCGGCCATGGCCGGGTCCGGCGGGCGCACCTCCTTGAGCGCCACCTCGCGGTGCAGCATGGTGTCGCGGGCGCGCCAGACCAGGCCCATGCCCCCGCCGCCGAGGCGTTCCACCAGTTCGAAGCGGTTGTCGATGAGCCGCGTCTCCGGCCCCCCAGTGTTCATGCCGCACATCGTAGGGGCCGCCATGGACAGGTGCGCCGACCGCCCTTGCGGCCGGACGGTCCGTGGACACCCCGCCCGCACCGGAGTTGGGCGCACGGCGCCGATCGGGCCCGGGCCCACGGGCGGACGGCGGCGGACGCCACGGCCACCTGGGCGAGGGGGGAGGGCCTTCCGGGTGGCCGTGGTGCGGGCACGGACCGGGTCGCCGGGCCGGCTCGTTGGGCCCGGTATGTCTGCACACGTCCGCAGGGCCTCCTGGGCCGCGCTGTCCCTGCTGGTCCTCGTCCTCCTGGCGGTGGCCGTCGGGAGCGACCACCGCCCGCCGCCCGGGCCGCACTCCGGACCGCCGCCGCCGGACACCCCGCGCGGCTGGGTGGTCGCCGCGAGCGCGGCGAACGTACGGCGCGAGCACTCGGTCGACGGCACGGTGCTGGGCCTGGCCCGGTGCGGCGAACCGGCCGAGATCGTCGACACCTGGATCTCCCCGCTGGGCGCGCGCTGGAGCCGGATCGTGGTGGCGCCCAGCGGCCTGACGGGCTGGGTCCTCTGGTCCCTGCTCGACCACCCCGCCCGGCCCGGCGAGCCCGGACTCCCCTGCCCCGCCCCGCCGCCCGGCGGGTAGGGCGTGTCCGCGCGCGCCCCGGGCGGCGCGGGGGCGGGGGTTCCGGGCCGGGTGCGGGCGGGTAGGGGCCGCTTCGAAGCGCGGGGCAGCGCGGGACGGACGGAGGTGACCCGGGTGGGCGGGGACGGGGCGGGTGCCGGGGCGCGGCCGGCCGGGCCGGGGGACGCGGACGAGCTGCTGCGGCTGCGGGTCACGGTGCTGGACGGCGGGCCGCTGGACGAGGAGTGGCGCGCCACCTTCCACGAGGACATGCGTGCCCGGCTGGGCCGCGACCCGGACCTGCTCGCCTTTGTGGTGCCGGCCGGCGGCGGGCTGGCGGCCTGCGCGATCGGCATCGTCTACCGCGGCTACCGGGGCCCGAGCCACCCGACGGGGCGGTGGGGGGGATCCACACGGTGGTCACCGGTGCGACCTGAAAGCTGCTGGATGCCAGCGCGCTGGCCCCTGAGGTGGGGTCAGCGTCTCGCTCAGTGATCGCCATAGCGAGTCCCCTAGGGAGCGTGCCGGACCGGTAACGGACCTGTACGAAGCCTCCTGACAGGAAGCCCCAAGGGCGGATGGGCCACCATCGGCTACAGGGCAAGGGGAAGGAACCGAAGGATGAACGCAAGTGAACCTCCGATGAGGTGCCGTGAACAGTGACCCGCGCAGTGGTTTGCAGTCGGCGGGAACAGGGCTAGGGCTGAGAAGCCCAAGTGACCAGAGGCGCCGGTTGCCTCCTGGTGTGATCACCACTGCCCCGGCTTATAGGAGGCGTCCTACCGGTTCCGACTCTGGCGCCAGTGGAACAGGAAAATCCCGTAGGAGTCCGGAGCGGATGCGCGCCGGTAAGCCCGAGGCAACAACGGCAGAACTCTCCTGCGGGGGAAGGATGACCCGAGAAGCGAATGCCACCAGGACGAAAGTCCAGGGGAAATCACGGCGCACGGCACCTCAGCCAGCTGTGTATAACCCGGTGGATACCGGCCAGATGGTCGGACTCGAAAGAGTGCCCACGCGGGTCAGGTAGGGCTTGAAGAGACGTTGGGCAGACGCCCTCACCAGGGTTCGAGTTAGACACTTGAAGGAGGCAAGCATGGCCAAGCAGGGCGAAGTCGTGTCGACTCCCCAAGTGAACGAGGCCCTGGGCGATGCCGAGCTGTGGCTCAGCTTCGACTGGAAGGCAGCTGAGGCGGACGTACGGCGGCTGCGCCAACGAATCTTCAAAGCAGCGCAGGATGGAGACCTGAAAAGGCTCCGCAGTCTCCAAAGGCTCATGTTGCGGTCCCGGTCGAATCTGGTCATCAGTGTTCGGCGGGTCACACAGCGGAGCCTGGGACGTCGCACCCCCGGAATTGACGGGGAACTGGCCCTGAGCCATAAGGCGCGCGGATCGCTCGTGAGGACACTCGGCGAGGTCCACGCGGCAGACTTCAGGCCCGTACGGCGTGTGCACATTCCAAAGGCCAACGGAAAGCTCCGGCCACTCGGCATCCCGGTCATCAGGGACCGAGTTCAGCAGGCCCGAGTGCTTAACGCTCTTGAGCCTGAGTGGGAGGCGCGATTTGAAGCCAGAAGTTATGGCTTCCGTCCTGGCAGAAGCTGTCAGGACGCAATGGCAGCGATCTTCACGATCATCGGTCGAAAGAGTGCCCTACGACCTTGGGTTCTGGATGCCGACCTGTCAAGCGCCTTCGACCGGATCAACCATGAATGCCTCTTGGAGACCATCGACGGATTCCCGGCCGCCACGGCCGTCCGTCGATGGTTGCGAGCTGGTGTCATGGAGAACGGGCGCTTCGCACCCACGGAGGAAGGGGCGCCGCAGGGTGGCGTCATCAGTCCTCTTCTCCTGAACATCGCTCTGCACGGATTGAGTATGGCCGCTGGCGAGGACGACTCCTTGAGTGACCATCACAAGAGGAAACGCCCAATGCTCGTTCGTTACGCGGACGACTTCGTGGTGTTCTGCTCCACGGAAGAGGAAGCGTTTCGAATCAAGGGTTTGCTTGCTGCCTGGCTGAAGCCCAAAGGGCTGACGTTCAATGAGGAAAAGACCTCGGTTCGTCATGTCACCGAGGGCTTCGACTTCCTCGGGTTCAGTTTCCGGAAGTACGGCAGCGGGAAACTCGTGATCAAGCCGAGCCGCGCGGCGGTCACCAGGGTCAAGGAGAAGGTTCGCGAAATGACCAGGGGGCTGGCGACGGCCCCGACTGAGATTGTCATTAAGCAACTGAATCCCTTGATCAAGGGGTGGTCCACCTACTACAGGGGAGCGGTCTCGTCCGAGACGTTCTCCACGCTTGAGAATTTCATGTACAAGCGGATGTACAGGTGGGCCAAACGCAGGCATCCGAAGAAGAGCGCCACATGGGTCAAGGCGAACTACTTTGGGGCCTACCACCCCGGCCGGAAGGACCGCTGGGTCTTCGGAGACCGGAAAAGCGGAAGGTACCTACAGAAGTTCAGCTGGACCAAGATTGTGAGGCATGTCCCGGTGATCGGAAGGTCATCCCGGGACGACCCCAACCTCAAGGAATATTGGGCCAAGCGCACTGCGGTACGCCCCCAACCTATCGCCGACCGGATGGTGATTTCACTGGCGGCGAGACAGAAGGGGGTCTGCCCGTTGTGCGGACTGGACTTGATCGCCGGCGCAGGCTACGAGCCTGACTCGGTCCGAGAATGGGCCGAATGGTTCACAGCAAGTCGCCGAACGATCAACCGGCACCATCTCGTTTACCGGTCCCACGGAGGGGCCGACGAAAAGTCCAACCTGGTACTGATCCATGCAGATTGTCATAGGCGGCATCACGCCGCCAACGACCGCCACACCCCCGAGGAGACCGCGAATGCAATGCTGTGACGCCCTGCTTGAGCCGGGTGCGGTGAGAGCCGCACGCCCGGTTCTGAGGGGGGCCCCGTCGCTGAGAGGCGCGGGGCCTACCCGACACCCGGCGCACCGGCGGCGCGGGCACGCCCGGGCCGTCACGGCGGCGCTGGTCGAGGCGTTCGGAGCACGCGGCTGCGGGTCGGTCGAGCTGCGGGCCACCGAGGCCGGTGCGCCGCTCTACCGGACGCTCGGCTTCGGCCCGGTGGACGGGTACATGCGGCTGAACCTCGGTCCCGGCCACTGACGCGGCCCGGCCCCGTGGAGCCCCGTCGTTCCCCCACCGAAGGAGGCCCCCCAGATGGAGCACCGCCCGTCCGACCACCCGTCCGACCACCCGTCCGGCCGCTCGCCGTTCGCCGCCGTGCTCGTCACCGATGTGCTGGGCCGGGTCCTGCTGCTGCGCCGGCCGGACGGCCGCTGGGAGTTGCCGGGCGGCCCCGTCCGGCCGGCGGAGGCTCCTGCGGCGGCGGCCGTCCGCGCGCTGGCCGCGGTCTGCGGGGTGGCCGCCGAGGCGGTGCGTCCGCTCGGGATGTTCGAGGACGGGCTCCTGAACGGGTCCGGAGGCACGGCGCGGCGGCAGGTATTCGCGCTGGCGGCGCACGCACCCGGCGCGCTGGACCGGCTCGTACTCCCCCAACACGCCACGCACGCCTGGTTCTTCACGGACAACCTGCCCGGCGTCTCCCCTGCCGCCGTGCGCTTCCTGCGGGCGTACGCGCCGGCGCGCCCGCACCTGCCGCGCCCCCAGTGGCTGGCCACCACGCCCCGCGCGTGGCTGTGCACGGCCGCCGTGGTGACCACCCCGGACGGGCGGCTGCTGATGGTGAAGTCGCGGGTCCGGGAGCCGGACCGGCGCCCGGACGCCGGGCGGTGGAACTTCCCGGGCGGGGTGCTCGACGCCCATGAGGACTCGCCGACCGGCGCGGCCCGCGAGCTGCGCGAGGAGACCGGACTCGACCGGCCGCCCGGGCCGCTGCTCGCGGTGGTCTGGCAGCACCCGGCAGCGGGCGCGGACCACCCGATCGTGCAGTTCTTCCACGACTTCGGCACCGCCGACCCGGCCGCGGTCCGGCTCGGCTGTCCGGACGGGGAGATCACCGACTGGGCCTGGCTCCGCCCGGACGAGGAGCTGGACGCCGCGGCCGGCCCGGCCCGGGGGTACGCGGCGCGGCAGGCACTGGCGGCCCGCGCGTCCGGCCGCACCGCCACCGCCGCCTACCCGCCGGGGCCGTTCGAGTCCGCACGTTGAACGAACGGACCGGTTCCGGGACCCGGCCTGCCCGAACGGACAGCTGGCCGGGCAGCGCGGACGCCGACCGCCGGGAAGGCCGGAAGGAAGCATCAGGAAGCATCAACTCTGCTGCAGAGCACGTGGGTTGACATCCACACCAGCCGACCGCCTCCCGGCCGGTGGGCTTCGTCACCGCCGCTCGTGCCCGCGCCACCTACCGCCGGGCAGTTCAGCGACATCGCCGCCCAGGAGATGGGCGGCGGCCCGGGCACCGACCTCGACCTGGCCACCGTGCTGCGGACCGGGCGCGACCCGCAGGGGCCGGGCCGCTACCAGACCCTGGTCTGCCCCGGCACCCTGGACGGCTTCCCCGTACTGACCTTCACCGCCCCGTGGACGCTGGCCGAGGCCGAGCTGAACGCCCCGCGCGCCCGCTATCTGCGCAACCTCGCCTCCGGACTGGCCGACGCGCACGGCTGGTCGGCGCGCCGAACGGCCGCCTATCTGAGCACCCGCCCGGGCGCCGCCGGACACTGGACCGTCGACGCCCTGCTGGCCGCGCTCACCGGCCGCACCGGAGGCTGAGCCTCCACAGCGGGTTCCGGCCGCAGAACCATGACCATTCGTCATCATCATTGCCCTATCGGCCAATTCGGTGGGCAAGCGGCCGTTCGATGACGGATGATCGGCACGCGGGCCGCTCCGACCGGGCGGCGGCCGGCCGAGCGGACGGGGGCAGGGCGGCATGGAGGCGATGCGGGTCTTCGCACTGGTGGCGGCGACCGTCACCACCGGAGTGACCTCCGGACTCTTCTACACCTACGCCTCGCTGACCCCGGGGCTGCGCACCGCCGACAGCATGGCCGTCGTCCAGGTGATGCAACGGCTCAACGTGGCCGTGCTCAACGGGTGGTACCTTCTGGGCTTCGTCGGCGCGCTGGTGTCCACCGGCGTCGCCGTCGTGCTGCACCTGCCGAGCGACGGGCACCGGGTGCTCCCCGCGGCGGTCGGCGCGCTGGTCTGCTACACCGGCGCGCTGGTGGCGACCAGGGCGGTCAACCTTCCGCTGAGCCAGGCGCTGGCGGAGGCCGGCGAGGAGCCGGGCCGGACGGGGTACTCGGAGCCGAACGACCCGGGCGGGGCACGGCGGGTGCGGTGGTGCGCGGTACGGGCGCTGCTGTCCACGGCGGCGCTCGGGTTCCTCTGCTGGGCGCTGGTGATGCACTGCGACGTCAGCCCGACCTGACTGGCACCGCAGGGCGGTTGGGACGAACGCCCGGGCGCGGTCAGCCGGCCGCCAGCACCACTGTGGCCGGACCGGGCCGGGCCGGCTGCGCCGGTTCGCCCGGCAAAGCCGCTCCCGCCGCCGACTCCCCGGCCGGGGCGGCCGGTCGGCGGTGTTCCTGCGGGGTGATCCCGCGCACCCGCTTGAACGCGGTGCTGAGCGCGAACGCGTCGCCGTAACCGACCCGGCGGGCCACCGCCGCGATGGTGAGCTCCGGGTCGCGCAGCAGGTCCGCCGCCATCGCCAGCCGCCAGTTCGCCAGATAGGCCATCGGCGGCTCGCCGACCAGCGCGGTGAACCGCCGGGCCAGCCCGGCCCGGGAGACCCCGACCTCGGCGGCCAGCGCCGCCACCGTCCACGGCCGGGCCGGATCGTCGTGCAGCAGCCGCAGTGCCGGTCCGACCACCTCGTCGGACTGGGCCCGCAGCCAGCCCGGCGCTTCCGGGGCGGCGAGCCAGCCCCGCAGCACGCCGACCACCAGCAGGTCCAACAGCCGGTCCAGCACCACCTCCTGGCCGGGATCGGCGCGGGTGACCTCGGTGGCGAGCAGCCGGACCAGGGTGTCCTCGGTGGTGTCCACCCCGGCGGGCCGCACCAGCAGGGTCGGCAGGTGGGCCAGCAGCCGGCGGCCGATCTCGTGCTCGGCCAGGTAGGTGCCGGTCAGCATCACCGACGGGCGCTCGTCGCCCGGCCGGGTCTCGCCCCAGGTCCGCACGCCGAGCGCCATCGAGGTGGCGACGCTGACGCCGTCCCGGGAGCAGATCTGCCCGGGGCCGACGACGATGTCCGGCTCGCTGCCCCGGTCGTCCGCGACGGTGTACGCCTCCGGCCCGCGCAGCAGCGCCAGGTCCCCCGGCCGCACCAGCACCGGCTGCCCGCCGTCGGGCAGGATCCACGCCTCGCCGTCCAGCATGGTGAGCAGCGACAGCGGCGCGCGGTCCTCGATCCGCAGCGCCCACGGCGTGCTGAGCACGGAGCGCAGCACGAACGCGCCGCGCGCCTTGGGGCCGTCGAGCAGCCCGGTCAGGGTGTCCATGACGGGCAAGCCTACGAACCGCCGACCCGGGCGATCAACGACGGGCCGGGGCCTCTTGCGGCCCGGGCGACCCGGGCGACCCGGAGGACGCTCGTGCCGTGGGTGGACCCGTCGGCGAGGCGCCGCACGGCGGCGGAGAGGTCCGTGAGCTCGTACTCGGCCGTGATGTCCACGCGCACCCGGCCGTCGGCGATGAGGCGGATCGCGCGGCGGGCGCTGTCGGCGAGGCGCTCGGGACCGGTCCGGGCGAGCAGGTGGCTGGTGCAGGTCAGCAGGGACTTCCCCTGCGCGAGCAGGTCGTCGGCGTCGGCCAGGACCGGCCCGAAGCCGCCGGGGTTGCCGTACGCCACCAGACGGCCGTGCGGCGCGAGTCGTCCGAGGCCGTCCTGCCGGGTCGGGCCGCCGACCGCGTCGAGGATCACGTCGAACGCCTGCTCGCCGAGTCCGGCCGGGAGCTCCTCGCACAGGAGCACCTCGTCGTAGCCGAACCGGGCGGCGTAGCCGGCCCTGGCGGCGCTGCCGGCCACACCCACGATCCGGCCGGCGCCCGCCGGCCGGGCGAACTGGGCGGCCAGGGTGCCGACCGAGCCGGCGGCGGCGTGGATCAACACGCTCTCGCCGGGCCGTACCCGCGCGGCGGTGCTGACCAGGTCGTAGGCGGTCGGCGCACCCCAGCCGATGCCCGCCGCCGTCCGCAGCGGCAGGTCGCCGATGTCGAGGGCGAGGACGGCGGGCGCCACGACCACCACGGCGCAGGCACCCGCGGTGGTCAACGCGGCGACGCGCTCACCGATCCGGGCCGGGTCGACGCCGGCACCGACCGCGACGCTGTGCCCGGCCGCCCCGAAGCCGGGCACGAAGGGGCGCGGCACCGGAAAGTGGCCGTCCCGGACCAGGATGTCGCCCCACTGGACCCCCGCGTAGGCGACCCGGATCGCCGCCTGGCCGGGGCCGGGCACGGGCTCGTCGAGTTCGGCGACGCGGTAGAGGTGACGTCCGCGGTGCACGCCAAGGTCCAGATCGCCTCCCTCACCGACGAGGGCCGGGCGCTGCTGGACCGCGCCTACCAGGAGGTGACCGTCCTGGAGCGCGCGCTGACCGAGGCGTTCACGCCCTCCGAGCGCGCCGCGCTCTGCGACCTCCTGGAGCGGGCCACCACCGTGCTGGTCCAGCAGACCCGCCGCACGACTGCCCCTCCCCTCGCCTGAGCCCTCGGCCACCGCGCGGGGGCCCGCCGCACGGCGGGGGCGGGGCTCAGGCCTCGAACGCAGCCGCGGCCAGGCGGGCGATCTCGGCGGCGACGGCGGCCGGGTCGGGGGCGACGGTGACGCCGGCGACGCCGTCCAGGCCGGGGTGGGCACCCACCCGGACCCCGTGGCGCGCGTGGCGCAGCAGGTCGAGGTCGTTGATGTCGTTGCCGAAGGCGTTGTAGCGCTCGATGCCCAGGGAGGTCAGGGCCTCCCACTTGGTGGTGGCGCCCGGGGCGAAGTCGGCGATCGACTCGTCGAGGTGGTGGTTGACGGTCATCCCGAGCACCCGGCCGGCCTCGGCGAGGGCCGCCAGGTCGGTGGCGTCGACCACGAGGAACTTCACGACGGCGGGCAGCTCGGCGAGGTCGACCCGGCGGGCGAGGCGGCCCTGGTCGACGCGGCCGAGGATGGGGTGGTCGGCCGGACCGGTGTAGGCGTAGTCCCAGGGGCCGTCGGCGAGGTAGCCCGCCCGGAACCGCTCGGCCTCGATCAGCAGCTTGCCGAGGTCGCCGGCGTCGAACGCGGCCCGTGCCCGGACCTCGCCGTCGACGGAGACCAGGCTGCCGTTGCCGCCGATCAGCGTGGCGCCGGGGAAGGCGCCGTCCAGGACGGGCAGGAGGTCGCGGACCGGCCGGGCGGAGGCGAAGACCAGCCGGTGGCCGGCGCGTTCGCAGGCCTCCAGGGCGGCGAGGATCCGGCCGTCGATCGTCCTCCCGTCGAAGCAGAGGGTGCCGTCGATGTCGAAGACCGTGGTGCGGGCGGCGGAAATGATCATGAGGGGATGGTAGCGAGCACGGGACGGCGGCTGATCAGCGGGCGGTGCGGCGGCGGGTCAGCAGGGCGCCGGTGAGGGCGGCCAGGGCGGCGGTGCACAGGACGGTGCGGGCGATGTTGGCGGCCGTCCAGGTCGGCGCGAAGGCGGCCCGGACGGCGGCGAGGTCGGTGATCGCGGCGGGGTCGCCGGCGGCGGCGAGCCGGTCGTTGAGCGGGACGTTGACGGTGCCGGTGAGGACGAGCGCGGCGAGGTAGAGGACGGTCGCCACGGCCGTCCACAGGGCGGCGGCGCGGTGGCCGGAGCGGTGCAGCAGCCAGGTTCCGACGGCGGGCATGGCGAGCGCGCCGACGAAGACGGCGCCGAAGACCGGGTTGGTGATCGCGGTGTTGATGTTCTGCATCGCGGTCACATAGGTGCGGTCGTCGCCGGCGGCGAGGCCGGGCATGACGGAGACGTCGAAGGCGAAGAAGAGGCCGGACATCAGGCCCATCGCGGTGGCGGCGGTGGCGAGCACCGGGCCGGTGGCGGCGAGCTCGCGGGCGGGGGCGGCCGGGACGGCGGGGGCGGTGGTGACGGCGGACACGAGGGGCTCCAGGAGGGTCGGCCCGGCCCGGGGATCGCGTGCGGCACGCGGATCCCCGGGCAGCGGGTCTCAGACGGACTTCGGGGGTGCTTACGGGGTGCGTCGGGGTGCTTCCGGGGTGCGCCGGGGTGCTCAGACGTCCCAGACGCCGGACGCGGCGGCGGCGCGGGCGTAGTCCGCGAAGTCGCGCGCCTCCCGGCCGAGCGCCCGCTGGACGCCGTCCGTCAGATGGGCGTTGCGGCCGTCCAGGATCATCGTGAACAGGTCCGCGAACTCGCCCGGCAGGCCGACCGTCGCCAGCACCGCGCGGTACTCCTCGACGGTGACCGGCGTGAAGCGGATCTCCCGCCCGGTCGCCGCGGACAGCTCGGCGGCGGCGTCCGCGAAGGAGAGCAGCCGCGGGCCGCTCAGCTCGTAGACCTCGCCGTCGTGGCCGTCCTCGGTGAGCGCCGCCACGGCGACGTCCGCGATGTCGTCCGCGTCGACGAACGGCTCGACGGCGGCACCGGTCGGCAGCGCCAACTCGCCCGAGAGCACCGGCTCCAGGAAGAAGCTCTCGGAGAAGTTCTGGGAGAACCAGGAGCAGCGCACCACGGTCCAGCCGGTGCCGGCCCCGGCGACCGCCGCCTCGGCGGCCTGCGCCGCCTCCTCGCCGCGCCCGGAGAGCAGCACCAGGCGCTCGACCCCGGCCTTGGCGGCGCGGTGGGCGAAGGCCTCGACGGCCTCCACGGCGCCGGGGAAGGAGAGGTCGGGGTAGTAGGCGAGGTAGGCGGCGGTGACGCCGTCGAGGGCGGCGTCCCAGGTGGTGTCGTCGTCCCAGTCGAACGGGACCGGCGCGGTGCGCGAGCCGATCCGGGCGGTGTGGCCGAGCGCGGTCAGGCGCTCGGCCACCCGCCGGCCGGTCTTGCCGGTCCCACCGGTGACCAGGACGGTCCGGGCGGCGGTGGTGGTGGGCTGCTGGGTGCTGGTGGTGTTCTCGTTCATGGGCATCAGTCAACTCCGCGCGCCGCCGCCCGGACATGGTCGTCGCGCTCAGCCGCATGTGTGCGCGTCTACGGCCGCGCGGACACCGGGCGGACGGCCGTGACCACGGTGGCGTCGAGGTCGTCGTCGTAGCCGAGGGCGGCGGTGAGGCCGGCGGCGGTGACCACGCCGAGGGCGGCGTCGGCCTGCTGGTCGCTGGTCTCGAAGAGCAGCGCGCCGCCCGGGGCCAGCCAGTGCGGCGCTTCGGCGGCCACCCGGCGCAGCACGTCGAGACCGTCGGCGCCACCGTCCAGGGCCGGGCGGGCCTCGTGCAGCCGGGCCTCGGCCGGCAGCAGGTCGATGTCGGCGGTCGGCACGTAGGGGACGTTGGCGAGCAGCACGTCCACCCGGCCGCGCAGGCCGGCGGGCAGGGCGTCGAAGAGGTCGCCCTCGAACACCTCGGCGCCGCTCGCGGCGAGGTTGCGGCGGGCGCAGCGCACGGCCGCCGGGTCGAGGTCGGCGGCGTACAGGCGCACGGGGTGGCCGGCGCCGGCGGCGAGCGCCGCGCCGAGGGCGCCGGTGCCGCAGCACAGGTCGACCACCAGCGCGTCCTGGCGCGCGAGCACGGCGGCGGAGCGGGCCAGGAACTCGCTGCGCCGGCGGGGCACGAAGACGCCGGGGTCGACGGCGATCCGCAGACCGGCGAACTCGGCCCAGCCGGCGACGTGTTCGAGCGGCCGGCCGGCGGCGCGGTCACGGACCATGGCGGCGAGTTCGACGGGCGTCGCGGCGGCGGCGAGCAGGATGCGCGCCTCGTCCTCGGCGAAGACGCAGCCGGCGGCGCGCAGCCGGGCGGTGACGGCGGAGCGGAGGGAGACGGACGGGTGGACAGGCAAGGGAACCCCTCGGAGCACAGGTGGGAGGACGTCGTCCGACCCGGGGCTCCTCGCGCATACGTCGCCGGACGGCGGACGGTCCCGCGCGCTCCGGACGGCCGCCGGCGCTACGGCCTGGCGTGGTCCTGCACGAGGGTGTCGCGGTCGCGGCCGGGGAGCACCCGTTCCGGCACAGCGGTCATGGGTTCTCACCTCCCCGTCTCTACACGTACGTGCTGCGGCGCCCGACACCCTACCGCACCCGGCGCGCCCCCGCGCGCCGTTCTCCGCGCCGGTCCCCGGGTGGTACACAGGCCCGATGACGATCCGGCAGGCGAATCCCCCGGCGCCCGGCGCCGTGCTGTGCGACCTCGACGGCGTGGTCCGCCACTTCGACCACCACGAGGTGGCCCGGCTGGAGACGGCCGCGGGGCTCGCCCCGGGGACGGTGTTCGAGGTGGCGTTCGCCGAGGAGCTCGGCCACCGGCTGGTGCTCGGCGGGCTGACGCGGGCGGAGTGGACGGCGGAGATCGCCGGCGGTCTGGGTGCCGGGGTGCCGGCCGGGCACGCGGCGGCGCTGGCGGCCGCGTTCACCGGCTCCCCGGTCCGCGCGGACGAGGAGGTCGTCGCCCTGCTGCGGCGCGCCCGGCGGCGGGCGCCGGTGCTGCTGGTGACCAACGCGACGGTGTGGCTGGAGGAGGATCTGGCGGCGCTCGGGCTGGCCGATCTGGCCGAGGGGGCGGTCAACAGCGCCCGGGTCGGGGCGGCCAAGCCGGACCCGGCGATCTACCGGGCGGCGGCCGAGCGGGCCGGGGTGGCGCCGGAGGGCTGTCTGTTCGTCGACGACAGTGCCCGCAACGTGGCCGCCGCCGCGCGGCTGGGCATGACGGCGGTGCACTTCCGGGCGCCGGCGGACCTGGCCCGGGCGCTCGCCCCGCTGCTGGACTGACCGACGGCGCCGCCCCGTTCCTCCCGGGAGAGGGGCGGGGCGGCGGCGCACCGGGGGCTTCAGCCGGTCGTCGAGGGGGTGGCCCGCGGCTGGACGGTGCAGGCCGCGGTCGCGTGCCGGCCGGCGAAGGCGAGCAGGCTGCCGAGGACGTGGCGGCAGACCGCTGCCTCCTTCTCGTTGCGCGGCCCCTGGGCGGCGGCCGGCTGGGCGGTGCTCAGCGGCACCGCCAGCAACGCGGCGGCGAGCAGCAGGGCGGACCCGATCGCGCGGGCGGCGGATCTGGCGAGTGTCATGGCGGCGGACCCCTTGTCGGGTGGGCGATGGGACGAGCCACTGACTACCGCACGCCGCACCCCGCCGACCGGACGCTGCGCCGTTGGTGAGCGTGTCCCCGAGCGTTGTCCCCGAGCGTTGTCCCCCAGCGTGTTCCCGACCGTTGTCCCCGACCGGGGCGGCTCAGTCCGGGGCGGCTCAGTCCGGCGGGCAGGACGCGCCGGGCGAGGCCAGCACCCGCGCCGCGCACCGGTGCCCCCGTGCGGCGGCCTCGCGCAGCCCGGCCGCGCCCAGCCCGGTCCCCGTCAGCCGGCCGTCCAGGAAGGCGGCGAGGAAGCCCGCCGCGAAGGCGTCGCCCGCGCCGGTGAGGTCGCGGACCTCGCCGACCGGCGGCACCGGCACGGTGAACGGCCGCTCCCCCGGCACGTCGACGGTGGTCGCCTCGGCGCCCGATTTGGTGACCACCGTGGTGGCCGCCAGCCGGGCCCGCTCCGGCCCGGGCCGCCCGTCCACGAGCAGCCCCAGGTACGCGGACTCCGAGCGGTTGGCGAACAGCAGGGTGGGCGCGAGTTCGGTGGCGAGCGCCAGGAAGCGCTCGCGGCCGAAGCCCTCCAGCATCCCGGTCGAGGAGGCGTCCAGCGAGGTGGTGCCGCCGGCCGCCCGGACCCGGCGCAGCGCGTCGACGGCCGCCGTGCCGACCGGCTCCCCGTCGAAGGAGTAGGCGGGCACGTGCAGGTGGCCGAGCCCGTCCAGCCAGGCGTCCGGGACGCGCTCCAGCAGGGTGGCCGCGCCCCGGTCGGGGAGCATGGTGCGCTCGCCGGCGTCGTCGATCAGCACCACGATGCTGCCGGTCCGGCCGCGCCGCGCGACCCGCACGTCCACGCCGTGGCCCGCGAGTTCGGCGGTCAGGCCGTGCCCGGCCGGGTCGTCGCCGACGCAGCCGAGGAAGCGGGTCGGGCACTGGCCGGCGGCGAAGGCGGCGACGTTGGCGGCGCTGCCGCCGCGCTGCCGGAAGACCCGGGCGGCGGAGTCGGTACCGTGCCGCAGCGGGCCCGAGACCCAGACGACGATGTCCTCGACGAGGTCGCCGAGCACTCCGAGCACCGGTCAGCCCTCGCTTCGGGCGGCGGCCAGCGCGGTGGCGATCTCGCCGCCCAGCCGGACGTTGCCCCGGTAGACCTCGACGTTCACCTCCAGGCTGCGGCCCTGGGTGTCGCGCTGGATGTAGTCGAGCAGGAACGGGGTGGAGGCGTTGCCGGTGACGCCCTGGCGCTCGGCCTCGGCCCAGGCACGGGTGAGCAGCGCGTCCAGCTCCTGCGGCGGGAGCTGCTTGGCCGGGTCGACCGGGTTGGCGATCAGCACGGCCTGCGGCAGTCCGAGACCGTCACGGGCCTCGATCACCCGGGCGGCCTGCTCGGGGGTGTCGACCTGGTAGGCGATCCGGTGGCCGGAGTCGCTGACGTAGAAGCCGGGGTAGTTGCGGGTGCGGTAGCCGATGACCGGGATGTTGAGGGTCTCGAAGCGCTCCAGGGTGGCCCGGATGTCCAGGATGGACTTCACCCCGGCGCTGATCACGGTGACCGGGGTGGCGGCCAGGGTGGTCAGGTCCGCGGACTCGTCGAAGCTCTCGGAGGCGCCGAAGTGGACGCCGCCGAGGCCGCCGGTGGAGAAGACCCGGATGCCGGCGCGGTGCGCGAGGAAGGCGGTGGCGGCGACGGTGGTGCCGCCGTGGCGGCCGAGCGCGGCGACCACCGGCAGGTCGCGCAGGCTGGCCTTGTCGAGGTCGTCAGCCCCGGACAGCTCCTCGATCTGGCCGGCGGACAGGCCCACCGTGGGCACGCCCGCGTAGACGCCGATGGTGGCCGGGACGACGCCGGTGGACCGCAGCCGCCGCTCCGCCTCCAGCGCGACCTCCAGGTTGCGCGGCCGGGGCAGCCCGTGGGTGAAGATCGTCGATTCCAGGGCGACGACGGGGGCGCCGGCGGCGACGGCCTCGGCGACTTCGTCGGAGATGCGGATGGGCAGTCCGGTCATGGCGGTGTGCTCCCTGTGAGGCTGCCACCACGGTGTGGCAGCGGTGGCTTCAGCGTAGGGAGCGATCACATCGGGATCCAGGATGAATACCGGCCCTTCTCATAGACTCCGGCCTATGAGTCTCACCCTGCGCCAGCTGGAGGTCTTCCTCACGGTGGCCGACACCCTGCACTTCGGCCGGGCCGCCGAGCGGCTGCACATCTCGCAGCCGACGGTCAGCCAGGAGGTCGCCCGGCTGGAGCGGACGGTCGGGGTGGAGCTGTTCGACCGCAGCCGGCGGGCGGTGCGGCTGACCTCCGCCGGGGAGGTGATGGCCGCCGAGTCCGCCGGGCTGCTGGCCCGGGCCGACGCGCTGCTCGCCCGGGTGCGGCTGCACGAGGAGACCCGGCTGGGCACGGCGCGGATCGTCGCCTCCCCCACCGTGGTCAACCGGCTGCTGCCGGCCGTGGTGAGCCGGGCCGAGCGGGAGCTGCCGGACCTGGTGCTGGCCGAGCTGTCGGTGGACACCGGCCGGGTCTCGCCGACGCTGGCCGCCGAGCTCGCCGACCTCGGCCTCGGCCGTTTCCTGGACGACGTGCCCGGCTACCGGCGGGAGCGGATCGCCGACGAGCCGGTGCGGGTGGCGCTCAGCCGGGACCACCCGCTGGCCGGGCGGGACGCCGTGCGGCTGGACGAACTGGGCGATCTGCCGCTGCTGTTGTGGCCGCGCGAGCAGAGCCCGCGCTACTACGACCATGTGCTGGCGCTCTGCGCCGAGCGCGGGGTGGAGCCGCCGGTGCTGGTCGGCCCGGCCCGGATCGTCGGCTCCCGGCTCTACCTGCTGGCGCAGAGCCGGGCGTTCTCGCTGGTGCCGGCCTCGATGACCGGCCACCTCACGGGGGACGTGGTCACCGTGCGGCTGGCCGGCCGGGCCGCCCTGCCGCTGGAGCTGCAGTGGCGCCTGGACGACCGCCGCCCCGCGCTCGCGGCGCTGCGCGAGCTGATCCGCGAGGAGGCGGCCGTCCTGGAGGCGTGCTGACCCGCGCCGACCGCTCAGAACCGGAGCGACCAGCCGTTGATCGTGCCCGGGAAGTAGCCGCCGACGTCGGTCACCCGCAGCCGCCAGACCCCGGCCGCGGTGTGCGCGGAGGCGTCCACGCCGTAGACGCCGGTGATGTCCGTCCGGATCTCGCCGGGGTCGGTGGCGTGCAGCAGGAACACCGCGCCGTCCGGGGCGACCAGCTCCACCTTGAGGTCGCCGGACCACCAGTAGGAGATGTCCACGGCGACGTCGAGATCGCGCGGGGCCCTTCCGGACACCCCGGTGACGGTGACCGGCGACTCCACCGTGCCGACCCCGTCGAACGGCACCGGGCCGGGCGCGGCGAACCGCGGGCCGCGTGGCCGGTTCGGCACGGTGCCGGTGTACAGCAGGCGGTCCGGGGAGCCCGGGCCCAGGTCGTGCAGCGAGCCGACGGTCGCCGCCGTGGTGAGCGCCGAGGCCACCTGGGCGGGGGTGGCGCTCGGGTGCGACGCCAGGTACAGCGCGACGGCGCCCGCCGCGTGCGGGGCGGCCATCGACGTCCCGGACATGTCGGTCCCGATGCCGCCGTAGTCGACCACGTACCACACCGAGGTGATGTCCACGCCCGGGGCGTAGAGGTCCACCAGGGGGCCGTAGTTGGAGAACGACGCCTGGACGTCGTCCCGGTCGCTCGCCCCGACCGTCAGGGCGCTCGGCACCCGGGCCGGGGAGTGCCCGTCCGCGTCGATGCCCTGGTTGCCCGCGGCGACCGTGTAGGTCAGGCCCGAGGCGATGGAGCCCGCGACCGCCGCGTCCAGCGCCGGGTCCGGTTCGCCGCCCAGGCTCATGTTGACCACGGCCGGGCGGACGGCGTGCGCGGTGACCCAGTCGATGCCCGCCACCACCTGCTCCGTGGTGCCCTCGCCCTCGTCGTTCAGCACCCGCACGGAGACGATCTTCGCGGCCTTGGCGACCCCGAAGCTGCTGCTGGCCACCGTCCCCGCGACATGGGTGCCGTGGCCGTGGCCGTCGTCCGCGACGGTGTCGCCGTCGATCGCGTCGTAGCCGTAGGAGGCCCGCCCGCCGAACTCCTCCGAGGTGATCCGCACCCCGGTGTCCACGATGTAGGCCGTCACCCCGGCGCCCGCCGTGTCCGGGTAGGCGTAGCGGTCGTCGTAGGGGAAGCGGCGCTGGTCGACCCGGTCCAGGCCCCAGGACTCCGGCGAGGTCTGCACACCGTCGGCCCGCACCCGGCGGTTCTGCGAGACCAGGGCCACCGCCGGGTCGGCGGCCAGCCGGCGGGCCTGCTTCGCAGTGAGGTCGGCGGAGAAGCCGCGCAGCGCGGCGTCGTAGCTGCGGCGCACCGTGCCGCCGTAGGAGCGGGCCAGCGCCGCCGCACCGTCCGCCACCGAAACCGCCTTCCCCGCAGCGGGTTCGAGCACGACCAGATAGCTTCCGGGGACGGCGGCGGGCGAGCCCTCGCCCGCCACCACCCCCTCCGGGACCGCCGCCGAGGCGGGGAACACCCCGCCGGCGCCGATCGACAGTACGGCGACCGCGCCGAGAACCGCGCAGGCCCTGCGCAGGCGTTGCCCTGGAACCGTCATCGGACCCCCCTCCGGTGTAGACCTCAAGACTGATGCACCGTCAGATTGATGGCAACCGGCGGCCGTTGTGCTTCGCCGACGACCCACCCGGGGTCCGCGCGGACCGGTGGTGCGCAGCGCGCCGGGACTGACACCGCGCCGGGCGGTGCGCTATCTTCCGTACGGAATCGCCCCGTTGGGGCGGGTTGCCGACCGGGTGGGGGCAGGCACCATGCAGAGCGCGCACGGCGTCACCGGACCGGACAGGGGGTCGGGCAGACCCGGCGGCGCCCCGGTCGCCGCCTTCGTACGCGGCCCGTTCACCGGGCTGGACGCCTCCGACCTGCGGGAGCTCGGGCGGCTCGGCACCCGGCGGGTCTACGCGCCGGGCGAGGCCCTGATGATCGAGGGCGAACCGGGCGACCGGGCCGCCGTGCTGCTGACCGGCTGCGTCAAGGTGGTGGCCGCCGTCGAGGACGGCGGCGAGGCTCTGCTCGCCGTCCGGCTTCCCGGTGAACTCCTGGGGGAACTGGCCGTGTTGGACGGCGAACCGCGCTCGGCCAGCGTGCTCGCCGTACGCACCAGCACCACCCGGGAGATCGGCGGCCCGGCCTTCCTCGACTTCCTCGCCGACCGGCCCGCCGCCGCCCTCGCCGTCCAGCGCTCGGTGACCCGCAAGCTCCGCTCCGCCACCCGCCACCGGATCGACGCCGGCCACGGCACCGGGCTGGCCCGCCTCGCCCGCACCCTGCACACCCTGCTCGGCTCCTACGGCACCCCCGTCGACGACGGCCTGCGGATCGACATCCCGCTCAGCCACGCCGACCTGGCCGCGCTCGCCCGGCTCTCCCCCGCCAGCGTCGAACGCTCGCTGCGCACCCTGCGCGACCAGGGCGCCATCCGGACCAGCTACCGCGAACTCGTGGTCCGCGACCGGGCCCTGCTCGCCCGGGCGGCCGGCGTGCCGCTCCCGCCGGACGGCGGTGGCCGGGCGTGAGCGGCGCGACGGGCAGCGGCGCGACGGGCAGCGGCCCGATGGCCCCCCGGCTGCGCCGGATCTGCCTGGTCGTCGACATCGAGGCGTACAGCGGCCGCCCGTACCGGGTGCAGCAGAAGGTCCAGGAGCGGCTGGACCGCGCGCTGGACCACGCCTGCGGCCGGGCCGGCGTCGACCGGGCGCGCTGCGAGTCCCAGGACCGGGGCGACGGCCAGTTGCTCCTGCTGCCGCCCGACGCCGACGAGGCGAAGGCGCTGCCGGGCCTGGTCCTCGGCCTGCGCGACGCGCTGCACACGCTCAACCTGGCGCCCGGGACCGCCGGCCGGCTCCGGGTGCGGGCGGCCCTCGCCCAGGGCGGCGTGCAGCGGGCGGCGCTGGGCTTCGTTGCCCGCTCGGTGGAGACGGCCTGCCGGCTGCTGGACAGCCAGGAGACCCGGGCGGCGCTCAAGGGCACGCCGGACACCGATCTGGCGCTGGTGGTCGCCGACGACCTGTTCACCGACGCCTTCGCGGCGGGCGGGGACGGCGTACCGGTCGAGGAGTTCACCAGCATCACGGTGGCGATCCCGGCCAAGCGCTTCGAGGCGCGCGCCTGGGTGTGCACGCCCCGCTCGGGCGAGCTGGTGGCCCTGCCCTCGCCCGCCCCGCCCGGCTCCCGCCGCCGGGCGGCGGGTTCGGCGCTGCTGCGCGGCCTCGGCGACGCGCTGGCCGGCGCCGCCCTGGGCGCCACCCCGCCGCACCACCCGCACGGCCCGCACGACGACCGGGCGCACCACGACAGCGACGGCGGGGACGGCGGACACGACGGGCACGGGCACCACGGGCAGCACGGCGAGGAGGGGCACCACGGCCACGACGGGCACGACGCCGGGCACCAGCCGGACCACCACACCGTCGAGCACACCGTCGAGCACACGGACCACCACGACGACCACTGGCCGCACCACGACGGCTGGGACACCGACGCCTGGTCCGCCGACCCGCACCACCACGACCCGCACCACGAGGACGCCGGCACCGGCTACGACGACCACCACGGCGATCACGGCCAGCACGGGCACGAGCCGTACGACGGCGGCTCCACGGACCACTGGTGGCACGGCCCGCACCACTGAGGCCCGGGGTCAGTGGCCGCCCTTCGGCTCGGTGCAGCCGCCGTCGAGGTAGTAGCCGTGCGCCTCGACGGTGACGGCCTTGCCGAGCCGGCCGGCGACGCAGGGGCCCGCGCCCGGGATGGCGACCTCGAACGAGACCTCACCGCCCGCGAGTCGGACCTGAGCGCTGTTGCGCGGGTAGCCGAGCGACTCCAGGATGCCCCGGAGGTCGTCCTGGGTCAGCGCTCCCGTGGCGGCGCGGGCCTTCACGGCGTCGGAGATGCGCTTGCTGTGCGCCTCGCCCCGGCAGCGGTCCGCCGCGCTGAGGGCCGCCATCTGCTTGTACATCGAGTTCTCGGCGTACTTGGCCGCCCACCAGTCGAGCGTCTCGGACGCGCTCGGGGCGGCGGAGGACGGGCTCGGCCGGGCGGACGCGCAGCCCAGCGCCGCCACCTGGGGGAAGAGCCGGTCGTGCTCGGCGACAAGCTTGCGCACCTGCTCGGCGTAGTCGGGCGCCGCGGGCTCGGACGCGGACGCGGCGGACGCGGTCGGGGCTGCGGACGCGGTCGGGGATGCGGCCCCGCCACCGCCGCCGGCCTCGGTGACCCGCACGCTTCCGCAGCCGGTCACCGCCACCACCCCCGCCAGCACACCCGCCGCCGCCACCGCCAGACGCCTCATCAGCCAGCCCTCCCCGGTCCGTCCCGCACCCCGTCCGGGCGCTTCGTACGGCACCCATCATGCCGGACTCCGCCCGGCCGCTGTCCGGCCGACGCCCTGAAGCTCGACGGCGACCGCCGCGTCCGGGCCCGGGTCGGACGTCGGTGGCCGCCGCTCATCACCGCACCCGGTGCGCGCCGGGCCGGTGGTCGCCGCAGAACCAGCCTCCCGCGTACGGCCGCGCCGGTGCGCCGCAGCGGGCGCCGCGGCCCGCGGAGCAGATGTCCGGCACGACCGGTGCGAGCGGCGGTCTGGTGATCGGTCGCGGGACCTCGACGGCGGCCGGCAGCGGGACGGCCAGGGTCCCGCCGTTGTCGAGGAAGGCGTCGAGGTCCTCGGCCCGCGCCCAGAAGCGGCGCAGACCGCGGCCCGCCCGTACGGTGAGCGGCAGGTAGGAGCGGGCGAGGATGTCGCGGACCAGCGCGTCGAACTGCCGGGGTCTGGGGTCCCAGCGCGGATGGCGCCGGCCGCAGCTGCCCTGCCGGCGCGCGGGGCAGGGGGTCGGCATCCGCTCGCACCGCTCCAGCGCGAGGGCCCGGACGCCGCCGCGGACCAGCAGGTGGCGGTCGTCGCGGATGGCGGCCGCCGGCAGGTCGTCCGTGCGGGTCCAGTGCACCGCGTCGATCAGCGGGGACCTCGGGTCGACGGTGTGCCAGACCGGGGTGATGCCGTCGGCGCGGGACGCCCCGTCGCGGTGCCGCGCGGTGGCCGCCGTGATGTACGACAGCTGCGGTGCGAAGCCGTACCGCTGTCCGGCGGCGCCGGTGACGAGCACGTCCGTGCGCCGCCGGCCGTCGGCGCCGACCGCGTCCACCTCGGCGGTGTGGCCGGCGCTCTCGGCCGCCCGGACGTAGCGCTCCTGGTAGGCCTTGTGCTCGTCACTCCGGTCGGCGCGGAGAACCGGGTTGCGCTCGGAGGTTTCGCTGTCGAAATCGTCCATGGCATCTCTTCTCCGCCTTCGCCCACCGGGGTAGGCTCGGGCACGAAAGGGACCGCGGCTGTGATTCCAACGCGCGTGTGTCCCCGGATGCCTCCGAATTCCGGGCTCCTTTGGACGGTTGTCCTGATCCCGTGCCGAATTCCCGGATTTTCCCGGGGAATTGACCGGACCGGCGCGGTGGACGGCGCGTTTCCGGTCGATTGCCCGGTATGCGGCCGCCCGGAATCGGCCACCGCGCCTCCGCGCGGTCCCCCGGCGGCCCGTCAGCGTTGCGCGTCCCGGCGGCGCAGCGGCGGCCGGTCGATCACCTCGACGTACATGATCCGGTCGTCCACGACGTCCAGGACCAGCATGCCGGTCGGGGGTTCCAGGGTCACACAGCGGTGGCCCTCGCCGAACGGCTGTCCCTTCGGATGAGGTGCCGTTCTGAGGCTCTGGCAGAAGTCGTCGCCGCAATCGCACTCGCCCACCAGGCGGAGGTCCCGCGCGTGGGCGGCGAGGTCGTGTTCTCCCTCCTCCTCCAGGAGGTCGGCCACCTCGGCGGCGAGGTCCGGAAAGACGTCGCGGAGGAAGGGGTGTTCCTGTTCCATCCGGTGAAGGCTAGCCGCAACCGCCCCCACCGCCGTACGCCCTCGGGAACGGTCAGGCGGGCGGGGTGGCGAAGTAGATGCCCTCGCACAGTTCGCGGGCGATCCGGGCGTAGCGGCCGACGTCCCGCAGGGGGCCGTCCTCCAGGCGGCGCCAGTCGCGGGCGGCGCGCGCCGCCGCCCGGCGCAGGTCGGCGGCGGAGGTGTCGGCGGGCAGGCGCAGCCGGGCGGCGGGGGTGCGGCCGGTGGCGAGGGCGATCAGGGCGGCGGCGGTGTCCTCGTCGAGTTCCAGCCGGTGGCCGGCCACCGCGGCGAGGGCCCGGGCGAGTTCGTGGCGGCGCAGTTCCGGGTGGCGGCGTAGGTCGCCGATCCGGGCGCGGGCCTGCTGCAGCACGTCGGCGGGCAGGCCCTCACCGGTGCCGAGGGCCGCCTCGACCGCGCCGAGGGCGGCGGCCGAGCGCAGCGCGTCGGCGGCGTCGACGAAGCGCAGCCGCAGGTGCTCGACGACGGCGGCGATGCCGGAGGCCGCCCGGAACTCGGCGAGCAGGGCGGCGGCGCCGATCGGGCGGCCCTCGGCGCGGGCCCGGCGGGCGGCCGTCAGGGCGGTGTCGACGCCGTAGACGCCGAGCAGGCCGAACAGCCGCTCCCGTTCGGGGCGGGTGAGCGGTGCGCCGTCCCAGTCGAGGAAGCGCCGGCCGGAGTAGAGGGCGCGGCGCAGGTCGGCGGCGGGGGCGTCGGCGAGCCGGCGGACCAGGGCGGCGTCCGGCTCGGTGAAGTCGTCGCCGAGAGCGGTCTGGGCGAGCAGGCCGACCACCGGGAGCACCGCGTCGACCAGTCCGGCGAGCCGGCCGGCGTTGGTCGCGGCGACCTGCCGGGCGCGCGGCCAGGGGTCGCCGTGGCCCTCGCCGAGCAGGTCGATCCGGCTGAGCACGCCGACGGCGTTGAGCGCGGTCATCCGGCCGTCGGCCTGGGCGCGCAGCGCGCCCAGCGCCTCGGCGTCGCCCGCGCCGGGGTGCGGCATGACGTAGATCATCGCGTCGGCGCGGGCGAGGGCGTCCAGCGCGGGTTCGTCGAGACCGCTGAGCGAGTCGAGGCCGGGGGTGTCGACGAGCACGCAGTCACCGGCGGGCCGCAGCCCGGCGGCCTCGACGACGACCTCGGCGATCCGGTCGGCGCCCACGCCGAGGTCCCGGGGGTCGCGCGGCAGGCCGCCGGGCTGCCAGTGGGCGGTGCCGTCCCGCCGCCGGATCTGCAGCCGGTTGAGCCGACCGGGCCGGAACCAGGCGACCACGGTGGTGCACTCGGTGGCGGCGGAGGCGGCGAGCCGGCGGCCGAGCAGGGCGTTCACCAGGGTGGACTTGCCCGCGTTCATCCGGCCGCCGACGGCGATCCGCAGGGTGCGCTCGGCCAGCCGTTCGTGGACGGCGCGCACCCCGTCGGCGGCCGGGCCGGGTGGCAGCCGGCCCGCCAGTTCGGCACAGAACCCGGCCACCACCGGGGCGAGTTCGGCGCCGGGCACCGGGACGCTCACCGGGTCACCGCCGGGGCGGAGGCGCCCGCCGGCGGAGCGCTGCCGCGCTGCTCGCGCTCCAGCAGCCTGGCCAGCCGCTGGGCGGGGCGGCGCAGCCCGGCCACCTCCTCCTTGCTCTCGCGCAGCTCCTCCTCCCAGAACCTGAGCCGTTTGGCCGCGCTCTCCACACCCTTGAACCAGGAGACCAGGCTGTCGATCCCGTTGGCCTCCTTGCGCAGGTCCTTGACGAACTCCTTCGCCTCCGCCAGGCGCTCCTCGGCCTGTCGCGCCCGATGGCCGAGCAGGGTGGAAAGGCACCACAGGACCGGCACGGCGACCGCGCGCGGCGAGCGGCCGCAGGAGACCGCGACCACCGCCCCGCGGACGCGTCCGCCACTGCCGAGCAGTTCCTCCAGCGGGGCCGTGGCGGCCCGGGCCCGGGCCCAGTCGGCGGGGTCGGTGACCAGGTCGGACTTGGTGTAGGCGAGGACGATCGGCAGCGGGGTGGACTGGTCGTCGCCGACGGCCCGGTGCAGCAGCACGACGGTGCGGCGCACCTCGTCGTGGGAGTCGGGGTCGGTGGCCAGACGGTGGGCGTCGGCGAAGACGACCACCGCGTCGGCGCGGGTGAGCCGCTTCAGCAGCTTCCGGGTCTCCGGGTCGTCGGCGGCCGAGCTGGTGAGCGCGCCGCCCCGGTAGTCGGCCCAGTGGAAGCCCAGGAGCTCCTTGCGCCCGTACTCCAGGCCGGCTTCCAGGTCGGTGCTCCGGGAGGTCGGCGGCGGGTAGACGCCCTTCGCCAACTGCTTGCCGCTGGCGATGAGTTGGTCGGCCGTTCCACGGTCGGCGGTAACCATCCGGAAGCCCTTGCGGCCGGCCGCGAGGTGGGTGAACATCGCGGCGAGGTAGGTGCTCTTGCCCGCGCTGCTGTGGCCCAGGGCGACCACGCGCAGGTTCGCCAGGTCCATGCGGTCAGCTCCGGTCCGGGTCGGGCGTGCCGGTGGTGGCGCCGAGGCCGTGGGCGAGGGCCAGCCCTTCGTCGCGCAGGGCGGTGAGCGAGCCGATCCGGCGCTCGGCGCGGTCCCGGGCGGCGCCGAGGTCGGCCGCGGCGGTGGCCAGGTTGCGGCGGTGGTCGGCGAGTCGCCGCTCCAGGCGGAGCCGCTCGTCGGCGATCGCCTGGTCGAGCGCGACGGCGAGCCGGTCGGTCAGTTCGTCGACGTGGCCGGTGATCTGGGCGGGGATCTCGGTGCTCAGTTCGGTGAGCACCCGGTTGAGGTGACGGGTGGCGTCACCGCGCACCCGGCCGAGTTCGGCGCGCTGGCGACGGCGGCGGGTGAGCACGGCGAGCATCGCGTAGCTGGCGACGGCGGGCAGCAGCACGCTGCTGGTGACCAGGGCGACCACGGTGCCGAAGGTGGCGGCGGTGCCGACCGACGGGATGACGCTCTCGATGACCCCCAGGGGTCCGCCGTCGCGGTGCGTGGAGAGCACCATCTCCGGCAGCGCGGCGCCGCGTTCGGCGCGGATGACGGCGCCGTCCTCGACCACCGCGAGCTCCGCGCCGGCCCGCCCGCCGTCCAGCACCGTGGCGCACTCGCGCCGCACCCGCTCCTCCAGGACGGCCAGGCCGCGCCGGGCGGCGTTGTCCAGCTGCAGCCAGACCGCCTCCACCTGGGCCTCCAGCTCGGCCGGGAACTCCTGGGCCAGCGCGGTGGGTTCGGAGGTGGCGATCTTCGCCTCGGCGTGCTGGCGGACGTCGTTGAGGCTGCGCCGGAAGCCGAGCTGGAGGGTGTTCTTGAGGTCGCGGGCGCCGGTCGTCAGGGCGCGCCGCCACTGGGCGCTCTCCGGCTGGAGCAGGCGCAGCGCCTCCTCGGCGCGCTCGACCTCGGCGGCCAGGGTGGGGTCCTGCTGGAGCGAGCGCAGGCGCAGCTCCTGCTCGGCGAGCGGGGCGGCGAGCGCGGCGAGGGCGACGTGCACCACGTTGGCCAGGCGCAGCTCGGCGGCGCGGGCGGCGATCCGGCGGCGCAGCAGCGCGTCCAGCGGCTCGAAGCCGCTCTCCTCCAGCAGCTCGGCCGCGTCGTCGAGTTCGCCCGAGTCCGCGGCGTCGGCGGCGTCCCGGCGGGCCCGGTTGCTGACCGGGAACCAGGGGGCGTCGGCGTGCCGGGGGGCGTGCCGGGCGAGCAGTTCGCGGTTGCGTTCGAGGACGGCGGGCCAGGCGTCGTGGCTGTCGGTCTTGGTGAGCACGAACACCGTCTCGGCGGTGCGTTCGGTCGCCCGGGCGAGGAAGTCCAGTTCGGAGCGGGTGAGTTCGCTGGAGCCGTCGACGACGAAGACCAGCGCGTCGGCGTTCTCCAGGGCGGCCAGGGCGAGTTGGGCGTGACCGCTGACCAGGCCGCCGACGCCGGGGGTGTCGATGAGCTCCAGGCCGGCGGCGAGCACCGGGACGGGCAGTTCGACCTCGACGTGGTGCACGTCGAGGCGGTGCGGGCGGCCGGTGACCGGGTCGACGGCGGCGTACTCGGCGATCCGCTCCAGCGGGATCGGCTCCGGGCGCGGCGCGGCGTCGGCGGCGTCGGCGTCGGCGTCTACGGCGGAGGTGCCGGGCAGCAGGAAGGCCTCGGCGCGCGGGCGTTCGCCGTGCCGGACGACGATGTGCACGCCGGTGGCGACGTCGGCGTCCACCGGGAGGAGGTCCCAGACGCCGACCAGGCTGTTGATGGTGGAGCTCTTGCCGCGCTTCTTCTCGCCGACGACGACCAGGGAGGCGGCGCCGTCGGCGGCCCGGGCGGACTCCGCGCGCACCCGCCGGGCGCCGTCGGCGGCGCTGGTGGACCGGTCCTCGCCGGGGTCTTCGGCGGCGGCGGCGCGGGCGGCGCGTTCGAGGAGGTCGGCGGTGCGGGTCGCGAAGTCCAGGACGCGGGCGTGGGAGGGGGCTTCGGGGCGGGGCGGGGTCATGAGGGTTCTCCCGTGGCGGGGTCGGTGCGGTCGCCGGGGTCGGCGGAGGGGTTCTTCGGCGGGTCGACGGGCGGGGCGGCGGGGGGCGTGGCGGCGGGGGGCGTGGCGGCGGGCGGGGCAGTGGGCGGGGCGGCGGGCTTCGGCGGTTCCGGGTCGTCGTCGAAGTCGCCGAACATGCCGGACAGGTCGGCCTGCTGCGGGTCGACCGACCGGGTGCGCCAGTGCGGCTGCTCGGCGGGCGGCCGCGCTGCGCCGGCCTCGGGCGCGGCGGAGCGGAACGCGTCCGGCCCGGGCGGTACGGGTGCCCCGGGCGGCACGGGCGGCCCGGCGCGTCCGCCGCCGAAGGGCGCCGGGCGCTCCGGCGGGCGGTCGGCCGGACGCGCCGGTCCGGGCAGCGGCTCGCCCAGGCCGTCGTACGGGTCGCGGCCGGTGGCCGTGGACCGGCCGTACCGGGGCTCCACGCCGGGCCGCTTCCCGGGCCGCTCCCCGGGTGGCTGCCGGTCGGGCGGCTGCGGGGCCGGGCGCCCCGGTTCGCTCCACCCGGGTGCGCCGCGCCCGGCCTCCTGCTCCTCGGGGTCCTCCGACCAGAAGGCCTCGGCCATCGCCTTCCCGAGCCTCCCGAGCCCGCGCGCGGTCCTCCCCCACGGGGACGGGCCGGACTTCGTGCCCGGTTTCGCACCGGGCTCCTGCTCCGGCCGGGGCGCCGGCTGCGGGGGTGCGGGCGGCGGCGGGGGCGGAGGCGGGGGCGGCGGAGGCCGCAGAAGCTCGTACCCGTGGCAGTCCGCGCTGGTCAGATGGGTGAGCCGCCCCGCCTCGGCGTCCGAGCGCCGCCGCCAGCCGGTGACCAGTAGGCACCGTCCCGGCTCGGCCGCGGCCGCCGCCCAGAGCCCGGGGGCGTCCGCCTCGGGCAGCAGGTGGCTCCCCGCCGGATGGGCGGGCCGCCAGGCCGGCGGCACCGGTGCCGGGCCGCTCACCGCCGGTGCCCGCGACGGCCACGGCGCGGCGACCGGCCGGGTGGTCGTCGGCTCGGCCTCCTCCCGGCCGGCCGCCTCCCAGGTCGGCGCGACCCACTCGCTGTAGACCGGTCCGGCCCAGTCGGCCAAGTGCCCTGCCAGCTCCGCGAGTTCGGGGAGCCGCCCACCGGTGCCGACCGCCCCGTACCGGTACCAGCCGACGAAGCCGTACAGCGGCCGGCCGAACCGGTCCTGCACCATCGCCCGGCTGATCAGGCCCAGCTCGCAGGCGGCCCCGACCAGCACCCCGCGCCCGTCGCGGTGCAGCAGGAAGCGCGGACCGTACTCCAGCCGGTTCCCGCCGGCGACGGCGGCGCGCACGGCGTCCCCCACCGGGCCCTGCCGGTCGACCCCGGCGGGCAGCGCCCGCCACCACTGGTCGACCCGCAGCGTGCGGCCGTAGACGACCGCCGACCAGCCGCCGGGGGCGGCGCCGTCCGCCGGGTCGGCGGCGCGTTCGGGCTCCGGCCCGTGGGGCGTGTTCCTCGTCATGGCGTCCGCCCCTCAGTCCGTCAGCAGCCGGCCGTCGTGGAAGATGGCGACCCCCCGCAGCTCCTCGTCCAGCTCCCGGCAGCGGTCCTGCGCCTTCTGCAGGTCGGCCGCCGTCGCCGAACTGCTGGCGAGCAGCCGGTCGATCTCCTGCCGGGCGCTGTTCTTCTGCGCCCCCCGGAACAGCCCGCCGAACAACCCCTGGCTGAGCGCGGCCAGTTCGCCGCGCGAGGCGTCGAGACTGCCGGCCAGCCGGTCCATCTCCTGCCGGTTCCGCACGATGCCCTCGCTGAGGTAGTGGCGGAGGCTGAAGATGATCGGCAGGTGGAGGTTCTTCGGGGCGATCCGGCTGGCGTCCACGGTGGCCTGGTCCGCCGAGCCGAAGTTGCCGAGCTGCACGGCGCAGAGCGCCACCGTGACGCCCTGGGCGTCGTCGCCGGCCAGCACCGGGACGAGCTTGGGGAAGTTCCGTCCCGCCGTCTGGAGCGCCTCGGCCGCCCGCAGGCCGGTGCGCTCGGCCAGCAGGTCCGCCTTGGTGAGCAGGACGGTCACGCCGGGGACCGGGTCGCCCTCCGCCAGGCGCTCGCTGAACACCCGGGAGATCGCGCGGCTGAAGCGGGAGATCTCCATCGGGTCGTCGTCCCGGTCGAGGTTGCCGGGCGCGCCGGCCTTGATCCACTCGGCGACGTGCTCGGAGTCCAGCGCCAGGATGATGCTGTCGGAGCGCATCAACCGGTCCTCCAGCAGCGCCACGTCGTCGGCGGCGCCGCGGCGGTCCAGGGCGGCGTTTCCGCGGAAGTCGACGCAGTCGATCGTCATCAGGTCGCGCATGCCCCGGCGGAACACGAACTCGTAGGAGATCGGCCGCTCAGAGGTGGCCTTGGGCATCGTGCCGGTGCGGCGCAGCCGGGCCCAGTCCTCGGCGAGGTCGAGGTCGAGGTCGGGGTCGGTGGTGTAGAGGTAGTAGCCCTGCACGCCCATGGAGAGCCGGTTGTACATGCCGTGCAGGTAGGCGGTCTTGCCGGAGCCGCTGGCTCCGAGCAGGGTGAGGGTGAGGATGGGGACCGTCATGGTGTCCTTCGTCTCGCGGGGTCGTCGGTGGTGGGTGCTCGGTGGCGCTTCTTCGGTCTCGGGTGTCCGGTGGCGGTCGGTCAGAACGAGAGGACGTCCTCCAGCAGTTCGCCCAGCCGGTCGGCCGGCTCCACCAGCGGTTCCAGGCGGGCCAGTTCGGCGCCGGCCAGGGCGCGGTTCCGGTCCCGGATGGAGGCCCAGGACGGCTCGTCCTCCCACCAGCTGCTGAACCGGTCCCACAGGGTGTCGCGCTGGTCGGCGTGCCGGGCGGAGGCCATCAGCCGGTCGATCGAGGCGGACAGCTCCATGGCCCGGCCGATGATGCCGAACCGGAGCGTCCACAGCACCGGCAGCGCCACGCCCTCCGGCTCCGGCCCGCAGACCAGCGGGATGAACGCCCCCTGGATGTGCCGGGTCTCCTGGACGGCCTCGATCAGCGGCAGGAACGGGCCGACGAAGCGCTCCTCCGCGTCGGGGGCGCCGAGGTCGACCAGGTCGGTCTTGGTGAGCGCGATCACCAGCGGGGTCATGCTCTCCTCGCGGTCGGCGACGGCCTGGTGGACGCGGACGACGAGCCGGCGGACGTCCTCGGCGGCCTCGGGGTCGGTGTCCAGGCGCAGGGCGTCGACGAAGAGCACGATGCCGTCCGCCGCGACCAGGTCGTCGTGCAGCCGGGCGGCCTGCGGGCTGGAGCGGCGGTGCTCGGTGAGCGCGCCGCCGCGGTGGTCGGTCCAGCGGAACGGGAAGATCTCGTCGCCGTCGTGGCAGAGCACGAACTCGTAGCAGTGGGGCCGGTCGCTGGCCCGGGGGTAGCGGCCGCGCAGGATGGCGCGGGCGTCGGCGAGCAGCGAGCGGTGGGCGTCACGGTCGGCGGTGCGCAGGGTCATGCCCTCCACGCCGTCGCACATGGCGGCGTACATCAGGGAGAGGTAGCTGGTCTTCCCGGCCGCGCTGTGGCCGAGCATCACGATGTCCATGCGGTTCCCTCGCGGGTCCTCGGGCGGGCGGTCCGTTTCCGGGCAGGGTGGGGCGCGGTGCGGCGGTGCGGTGTCGTGGACGGTGAACGCGGTGCGGGTGGTGAACGGCGTGCGGGCCGGCGGGCTCAGAACCAGAGCTCGGGATCGACCTCGTCCGGGTAGTGGGCCACGGACCAGCGGACGGAGCCGGCCGCCGTCCGCGTGCCCTCGTCGCCGGTGTCGTCAGCGGAGTCGGAGTCGGATTCGGTGCCGGCCGGGGCCGGCGGGTCGGTGAGCGCGCCGAGGGCCACGGCGGCCTTCGGGTCGGCGGCCAGATCGGGCGACCGGCCCAGCCACGCGGCGACCAGGTCCGCCACCGGTGGCGTCTGGCTGGCCGCCCCGCAGAGCACGACGGCCCCCAGCTCGTCCGGGGTCAGACCGGCCCGGGCGACAGTCCGCTCCAGCAGCCCGACCGAGGCGGTGAGCGCGGGGGCGACGGCCTGCCGGTACTCCCCGCCCTGGACCACGAACCGGTCCGGGTAGCCCGGCACCGCGAGGTACACCGTGCCGGTCTTCGACAGGGACTCCTTGGCCAGGGTCAACTCGCGCGCCAGCTGGGAGCGTTGATGGGCGGCGGCGGGCGCCGGGTCGGACCAGAGCCGCTGCCACGGCTCCGGGTCGAGGTCCAGCGCCCGGTCACGGAGCAGTTCGAACAGGGCCTGGTCGAGGTCACGGCCGCCGAAGTCCGGGTCCCCGGCCACCGCGACGGCCCGGAAGCCGTCCGCCTCCCGGCGGAGCACGGCGATGTCCACGGTGCCGCCGCCGAGGTCGTAGACGGCGATCGGCCCGTCACCGCCGCCCGCCCGGAGGTCCGCCGCGTGGAAGCGGGCGGCGGCCACCGGTTCGGGCAGCAGCTCCGGCGCGTCCAGCCCGGCCCGGCGGGCCGCCTCGACCAGCCGCTCCAGATCGTCCCGCGTCCAGTCGGCGGGATGGGTGAGCACGGTGCGCGCCGGCGCCGTCCCGCCCTGCCGGGTCCGCGCCTCGTCCGCCGCGCGGGCGAGGACGGCGGCGGCCAGGTCGACGGTGGCCACCTCGCGGTCGTCCAGCAGGACGGCCGGCTGCCGCAGCAGCGCCCGCTTCGGATGCTGCTCGGCGCGTTCCGGCCACTGGGCGGCGAGTTGGACGGCGGCCCGGCCGGTGAGCAGCCCGCCGCCGTCGTCCAGGCAGACCAGGGACGGCAGGTAGCGGCTGTTCTCGATCTCCACCGCCGCCACCGCCGCCACCGGGCCGGACGCCGCGCCCGCCTGCTCGACGCGCACGGCCGCGGTGGTGAAGCAGGTACCGAAGTCGATCGCCAACGACCAGTCAGACACGGTTCCTCACAGGTGAGTTGCGGCGGCACACGGCGCACGGGAGGAGTCGGGGAAGGATCTCCGGCACCCCCGCGCAGGATGGTAGGGCCCCGGGGGCAACTGTGGAGGAAATCGGTACATCTTGTAACAATGGCATGGCCATTGCCGGTCGATCGCGCCCCGGACGTCACCCCGGGTGGCACCCCGCCCCCCGGTCCGGGGTGCCACGACCAGTCTCGGCGCGCCGTTCGACCGAAACACCGTCAGGTGACCGAATCCGCCCAGGCCCCTGTCCACACCTCACCAGGGAGCACCCGCGGCGCCCGGGTCACGGGGCGCCGAGGCAGCGATGTGCCAATCACCGAATCTTTCGGCCAACCGTGCGAGAGGTCTGTGCATGGTCACGTCACGCCCCTACAGTGGACCGCACCCCTCGACCAGGGGCCTCTCCCACAGGTCCGTCCACAGGTCCGTCCACCGGTCGGTCCACCCGTCCGTCCGCCGGCACCCGGAACGTTCAGCGCAGCCCTGTTCCCAGCATCGAGCCGGAAGGGCCGGGCCCGTGACGCAGGCGTTCCAGTCCCCCGGCTTCGCCGCGCTGGCGGGCGACCGCGCGGTCGAGACGCGGCTCGTCGAGGACCGCTGGCAGGCGGTGGCCTGGGACCTGCGGACCGGGCGGCGCCGGGTGGTCACCGACCGGCCCGGGGGCGTGCACCTGAGCGAGATCGAGCCGGACGGCGAGGCCGTCTGGTGGTTCGACGCGGACAGCGCCGAGGAGGGTCGGTGGCGGCGCGAGCCGTTCGCCGGCGGCCCGGGCGGCGAGGCGCTGCACGGCGTGCCGCACGGGCGGGCGTACGGCGTCGCCTTCGACCGGACGGGCGCGCTCGCGGCGGTGGCCGTCGGCGTCGGCGGCGCCTCGCACTGCTACGTCGGCCCCCCGGCGGGCGAGGCCCGGCTGATCGGCTCGGCGCCGGGGTACCTGAGCCTGGCCGACCTGTCGCCGGACGGCCGGCTGCTCGCCCTCGGCGGCCGCCCGGACGGGGACGACGCCGTGCTGCTGTGGCCGACGGACCCCCGGGCGGACGGTCCGCCGCGGCTCGCCGGGGACCGCCGGCGCAGGCTCTGGCCGATCGAGTTCAACCCGCTCGCGGTGGCGGATCCGGAACTGCTGCTGGTGGTCGAGGAGGACGAGCGGTACACCGTCGCGACCTGGCGGGCCGGCACGGGCCTGCGCCGGCACCCGGGGCTGTCGTTCGACGCGCAGATCTCGGCCGGCTGGTACCGGGGGCCGCGCGAGGTGCTGATCCAGCACGAGCGGGCCGGGCGGAGCCGGCTGCTCCTCGCCGACCTCGACCCGCCGGAGGCGGCGACGCCGGCCCGGCAGCCGACGTCCGCCCGGGAGATCGGCACACCCGGCGGCACCATCCACGACCTGTCCTGCGCCCCGGACGGCACCCTGCACTGCGTCTGGAGCCGGGAGTCGACACCGCCGCGCCCGCTGGTACTGCGCCCCGGCGGCACCGAGGCGGCCGAGCACCCCGGTCCGGACCGGGACGGCACCGCCCGCAGCCGGCGCTGGACGCCCCGGCCGTACGGGCGGATCCACAGCTTCGTCAGCACCCCGGCCGGCCCGGGCCCCTGGCCGACCCTCTTCCTGGTGCACGGCGGCCCCGCCACCCACGACCGGGACTCCTACGACCCCCGCGTCAACGCCCTGGTGGGCCGTGGCTACGCGGTCGTGCGCACCAACTACCGGGGCTCCACCGGCTACGGCGCCCGCTGGCAGCACGAGTACGGCCACCGGGTCGGGCTGGCCCAGATCGAGGACCTGGCCGCCGTCCGCGCCGAACTGGTCGCCGACGGCACGGCGCTCGCCGGGCGCACCGGCCTCTGCGGCTTCTCCTGGGGCGGCTACCTGGCTCTGCTCGCGATCGGCGCGCAGCCGGAGCTGTGGACGCTCGGCATGGCCGCCCAGCCGATCGCCGACTACCCCGCCGCCTACCGCACCACCACCCCCGCACTGCGCGAGCTCGACCGGCAGCTCTTCGGCGGCACCCCGGAGGAGGTGCCCGAGCGCTACCGCGCGGCCGACCCTCGCGCGTACGTGCACCAGGTCCGCGCGCCCGTCCTGCTGGTCGCCTCGCGGACCGACGAGCGGTGCCCGCCCGACCAGGTGGCCCGCTACGCCGCGGACCTGCGGCGGCTGGCGGTGCCGCACGAGCTGCTCTGGGTGGACGGCGGCCACTACAGCCGCCGGACCGCCGACCACCGATCGGTGCTGGCCGCGATGGTCCGGTTCGCCGGGCACGCGTGGCCGGCACCGCTCCCCCGAGCCCCCCGGGGTGACCGCCCCGGGGTACCCGCCGAGCTGGTGGAAGGAGGTGAACAGCCATGAAGCGACGCAGCATCCAGAACGACCCGATCAGCACCCCGGAGCGTGACCGGGGCGCCGTGGTGGTCCAGAACTTCGCACTCGACCTCACCAAGGCCGCGCCGGTCGCGCCTGCCCTCAAGGGGCAGCCGAAGCCGAAGCCGGAGGCGAAGATCGTCAAGTGATCCACCGTCGCTCCGGGGCGTCCGCGGAAGCCGGCGCCCCGGAGCGACATCCCGCCGACACCTCACCGACCGCCCGCGAACGACAGAAACGGCCATCATGCGTATCGTCCTGCTGCACATGCCCTGGGGCGCGATCGACGTGCCGTCGCTGGCGCTCGGGATCCTGCACACCGCCGCCGAGCGCGCCGGCCACCGGGCCGACGTGCGGTACGCCAACCTGGACTTCGTGGACTGGGCGGCCGAGACCGCGGGCTTCGGCGTGGACGACTACCAGTACTTCTCGGAGAAGTCCTACTTCCAGGGCGCGGGCGACTGGGCGTTCGCCGGCGCGCTCTACGGCGACGAGGACGAGTCCGCCGCCGGCGGCGACACCGGCTCCGCGAGCTACTTCGAGTACCTCGCCGCCAACGGCGCGAGCGAGCAGGAGATCGCACTGACCCGGGCCACCCGCGCGCTCGCCCCCGCGTTCATCGCCCGGCTGGTCGACGAACTCGCCGCCGACCCGCCGGACCTGGTCGGCTTCACCACCACCTTCCAGCAGAACACCGCGAGCCTGGCCGCCGCGCGGCTGCTCAAGGAGCGCTGCCCGCAGGTGCGCACGGTGTTCGGCGGCGCGAACTGCGACGGCCCGCAGGGCGCCGCGCTGCACCGCAACTTCCCCTTCCTGGACTACGTGGTGCGCGGCGAGGGCGAGGCCGCCTTCCCGGCGCTCCTGGACGGCGGCGACCTCTCCGCGGTCCCCGGGCTGTGCTGGCGCGACGGCTCCGGGACGTCGAGGGCCAACGCGATGGCCGAGCGCCCGCTGCCGCCCGCCGCGATCCTGGCGCCCCGCTACGACGGCTTCTTCGAGCGGCTCGACGCCTCCGTCGCCGCCGGCTGGGTCGACCCCAAGCTGGTCCTCGAAGGCTCCCGGGGCTGCTGGTGGGGCGAGAAGCACCACTGCACCTTCTGCGGGCTCAACGGCTCCTCGATGGAGTTCCGCTCCAAGCCGCCGGCGGACTTCCTCGCCGAGGTGCTCACCCTCGCCGAGCGCCACCAGCTGCTGGACGTCTACGTGGTCGACAACATCCTGGACATGGGCTACTTCGACACCGTCCTGAAGTCGCTCGCCGAACTCCCGGTCGACCTGCGGCTGCACTTCGAGATCAAGGCCAACCTGCGCCGCCACCAGTTCCAGCTGCTCGGCGACTCCGGCGCGGCCCAGGTGCAGCCCGGCATCGAGAACCTGAGCACCCGGGTGCTGCGGATCATGGACAAGGGGGTGACCGGCTGCCAGAACGTCCGCGCGCTGCGCGACGCCCAGAGCGCCGGGGTCTCGGTGACCTGGAACTACCTCTACGGCTTCCCGGGCGAGCAGCCGGACGACTACGAGTCGGTGATCCGCCAGCTGCCCGTACTGCACCACCTGGACCCGCCGACCGGGGCGGGACGGATCGCCATCGAGCGGTTCAGCCCGTACTTCGACCGCCCCGAGCTGGGCTTCGCGATCACCCGGCCGGCCTTCCAGTACCGGGCGACCTACCGCCTCCCGGAGAGCGAACTCAACGAACTGGCCTATGTGTTCACCGCGCCGCCGCGCGGCATCGGCGGCGACCTCGCGGAGCGGCTGGGCGAGGCCGTGGACACCTGGCTCGCCCGGTTCCCCGACAGCCGGCTCAGCTACCGGGACGCGGACGGGCGGGTCGTGCTCGTCAACACCCGGCCCGGGTACGACTGGCGGGTGACCGAGCTGACCGACCCGGTGGAGCTCGCCGTCTTCCGGCTGCTGGCCCAGCCGCGCTCGGCCGCCGCGCTGGCCGCCCGGGTCCCCGGCGGCGCGGCGGCGGTCGAGCCGGTGCTGGAGCGCTTCACCGCGCTGGGCCTGCTGTTCCACGACGGCGACAGCTACCTGCAGGTCGCCGTCGAGTCCGACAACCAGGTGCTGATGCGGATGCAGCACCGGCACGGCCCGGTCACCGCCGTCCGTCCCCACGCTCATACCCACTCCGGCTCCGGCTCCGGTTCCGGCTCCGGCTCCGGCTCCGAGGAGGCGCGCGATGCCGTCGCGATCGGCTGAGCGGACCGACGCCGCCGCCTGGCGCGCGGCCGCCCCGGAGGTCGAGCTCTGGCTCGACTACGACCCCGCCGCACGGGAGTTGCCGGGTTTCGCGCTCGGCCGCCGCACCCTGCCCGGCCCGGCGGAGGCCGAGGTCACCGACCTGCACCGCGCCGGGGTCCGCTGCCTGCGGCTGACCGAGCCGGTGCGGCTCTGCGCGGACGCGCCGCCCGCCTCCGCGCGGGCGCTGATGCTGCTGCGCGAGGCGACCGGCCAGGGGCTGGCCGTGCTCTGGCAGGCGGTCTGCACGGACGGCTGCGCGGCGGGGCGCCGGTTCCACCACCTGTACCCGCCCGAGCAGGTGACCGGCGCGCCGCCGGAGGTCGTCGCCGACTGGCGCGCCACCTACTTCCCGAGCAAGTGCGTCTACCGGCGCGGCCCCGGCTTCGTCGAGGTGCGCGACCGCCGGTTCGGGACGCTGGAGCTGTTCACCATCGACGAGCCCGGCCACCTGGCGCAGCTGGACGCACTGGCCGAGGGCGTCGAGGCCGGCCTGCTGCCGGAGGCGGTCCACCGGGACTTCGCCGAGGCCGGCCTGATCGCCGAACAGGCGGGCCGCGCCTGGTTCCTGCCCATGCGGGTGCGCCGCTGGCCCTTCCCGTCGCTGACCGTCTAGCCGCACCGGCCCCCGTTCTTCGCCCGAGCCCGAGCCCGAGCCCCAGTCCGAGGAGAGCCCATGACCACCGCGGTCGACGACGCCGCCTCGCGGATGTCCGCCTTCATCCGCGACCCCTACCCCACGCTCGCCCGGATCCGCGAAGCCGGCGCGGTCTCCGTCGTGGAGTTCGGCGAGGGCCTGCCGGTCTACCTGGTGACCCGCTACGAGGACGTCCGGGCCGCGCTGATGGACCCGAGGTTCGGGCAGGACGTCCGCCGCAGCCAGGCCATCGCGACCGGACGGGGCTCCGCCCTGACGCTCGGCTCGGAGGTCGTCCACATGCTCAACAGCGACCCGCCGGACCACACCCGGCTGCGCCGCCAGATCCAGGGCGTCTTCACCCGCCGCCGGGTCGACCGGATGCGGCCGCTGGTCGAGCGCATCGCCGGCGGCCTGCTCGACGAGCTGCGCGAGCGGGAGGCCGCCGACCTGGTCACGGACTTCGCCTTCCCGCTGCCCATCATGATCATCTGCGAGCTGCTGGGCTTCCCGCCGCAGGACATGCGGGCCTTCCGCACCTGGTCGACGGCGATCCTCACCCAGGGCGGTGATATGACCTTCCAGCAGGCCACCGCCGAACTGAACGACTACCTGCGGGAGTTGATGACGGCCCGGCGGGCGTCGCCGCGCACCGACATCCTCACCGACCTGGTGCAGGCCTGCGACACCGGCGAGCTCACCGAGCAGGAGGTGTTCTCGATGGTCTTCCTGCTGCTGATCGGCGGCCACGAGACCACCGTCAACCTGCTCGGCACCGCCACCCTGGCCCTGCTCCACCACCCCGACCAACTCGCCTGGCTGCGCGCCAACCCGGCGGCGATGCCGGTCGCGATCGACGAGTTCCTGCGCTACGAGTCCCCGGTGAGCATGGCCACGCTGCGGTTCACCAACGCCGACGTGATGGTCGACGACGTGGAGATCCCGGCCGACGAGCTGGTGCTGCTCTCGCTCGGCGCGGCCAACCGGGACCCGGCCCGCTTCACCGACCCCGACCGGCTGATCCTGGACCGGGGCGATCTCGGCCACCTGGCCTTCGGGCAGGGTCTGCACCGCTGCCTCGGCTCCTTCCTCGGCAAGCTGGAGAGCGAGGTCGCGCTGACCGGTCTGCTGGAGCGCTTCACCCGGATCGAACTGGCCGCGGACGAGGACACCCTGCCCTGGCGCAACACGATCATGCTGCGCGGCCTGGAGTCGCTGCCGGTGTCGCTCCATGGCTAGCGCCACGGCGGGGCTGCTGCGGTTCCGCCCCAGGATCGGCGTCGCACCGCTGCGCTCACGCGGCTACCGGCTGCTGGTGATCGGGCAGGCCACCTCGGAGTTCGGCAACGCCTTCCAGGTGGTCGCCCTGCCGCTGCTGGTCTACTCGCTCGGCGGAGGCGCCCGCCAACTGAGTCTGGTGGTCGCCGCCTACGGCGCGGGGCGCCTGGCCGCCACGCCGCTCGGCGGAATACTCGCCGACCGGTTCGGTGCCTGGCGGGTGATGATGACCGCCGACCTCGGCCGCCTGCTCGCCACCGCGGGCCTGTGCGCGGTGGCCGCGGGCGGGGCGGCGAACTTCTGGCTGATCGGCGGCCTCGCGCTGGTGGTCGGCGTCGGGGCCGGGATCTTCCTGCCGGCCGCCTGGGCGATCACCCCGACCCTGCTGCCCGCCGAGGACCTGCACGCGGGCAACGCCCTCAACAGCACGGTCACCTTCGCCGCCGGCCTGCTCGGCCCGGCGGCCGCCGGCCCGCTGGTCGCCTGGCTCGACCCGGCCGCCGCATTCGGCCTGGACGCGGCGACCTTCGCCGTGTCGGCGGCCACCCTGCTGCTGATCGGTCGCGGCGCCCTCGTCGCCCCGCCCCGCCCCATCTCCGAACGCGCCGCCGTCCCCCGCGACTTCCGCACCCTGCTGCGGGAATCCCCCCTGCTGCGCGCGGTTCTGACCGTCACCGTGATCGCCAACCTCACCGTCGGCGGCGCCACCCGCGTCGCCCTACCCACCCTCGCCACCGACGGCTTCACCACCGGCGCCGTCCGCCTCGGCCTCCTCCTGGCCGCCTTCACCGGCGGCGCCCTCGTCGGCGGCCTCTTCGCGGCGGGCCTCACCGACCTGCGCTCCCGCGGCCGCACGGCGATGCTCTCCGGCCTGGTCATGGGCGCCGCCATCGGCCTGGTCCCGTTCGCGGGCCTCATCGGCGCCGTCCTGCTGCTCTTCGTAGCCGGCGCCGCCAGCACGGTGACCAACGTCCTGGTCGTCACCGGCATCCAGAAGAACACCCCACCCGCCCTCCTGGCCCGAGTCATGGCCGCCATCACCTTCTGCGCCCTGGGCGTCTTCCCCCTCTCCGTCATCGCCGCCGGCGCGGCCGTGGACGCCTTCGGCAGCCGCACCGTCTTCGCCACCACCGGCCTCTGCCTGCTGACCGCCTTCGGGTACGCCCTGACGAGACAGGAGATCCGCGACCTGTGAGCGCCCCGCGCATGTCGTGGCGCGGGCGGGCCCGGGGGCCGTCCCCGCGTGCGCGGGGGCAGGTTGGTGAGCTGCGGGACTATGCGGCGGTCGGGCCGGATTCTGCGACCAGTCGGACGTCGGGCACCTCGGACCTTCGGGGCACTTCCCCGTAAGACCGAGAGAACTCTGTCCAGGTTCCAACGGACAGGCACGACCGGCGGCTGAACCCGGCTAACGTGGTCTCCGCGATGTCGCCGGGCACAGGGGGTGCCGTGAGCGGATATGTGAATCCGCCGACCGAGCAGCGGATGACGGTGGGGGTGACCGGTCGGCGGGCTACCGGGTGGACGTTCGGGACCGGCTGCGCCGCCGTGTTGGCCGCGACGTGGTCGCTGGGCACCGTGCTGGTCGTCCCGTGGCACCCGGGGCCGCGGTGGGAGGTGCTCACCGCACTCGCCGTCACCGTCTCGCTCGGACTCCTCTGGCTGCTCGCCTCCCGGCTCGCCCCCGAGGCCGAACGCACCGGGCCCCTACCACCCCAGCCCCCGCCGTCACCCGCCGCGCTGCGCGAGGTCACGGTGCGGGCGGCCAGGCGCAGCAAGTGGTCGGTGCTGGCGGGTTGGGCGATGGTGCTGCCGGCCTTGTGGGTCGCCCCCGTCGTCTTCCTCACCGCGCACCAGCCGCTCGAACGTGAACTGATCGACCGCCACGCGGCGCTCGTCGCAGCCGGTGCCCGGTGGACCGACTGCACGGTGGCCCTCTCCGCCTACGAGGCCGCAGGCCGCCCTCGTCCACACGGCAGCGGCCTCGCCGTGCACCCGGCCGGACACCCGGAGATGTCCCTCGCGCTCGCCGACGAGCGCGGGAAACTGGACCGGTTCGCCGCCGGGGACACCCTCCGGGTCCTGCTCGACATCGAGCGCCCGGGGCTCGGCACCTTCCCGGAGCCGTACCTGCCGCTGGTCCACCCGGGCAGGCCTGTCGCGCACACAGGCTTCCCGATCGTCACCGGTGTCATGGTGCTGATCTGGCTGTGCGTGCTGATCAGGGTCCACGGACGCCGCGCCCTGCTTCCGACCAAGTGGCTGGAGGCCACGGACCGTCACACCGCACATCCCGCCGACGCCCCACAGCCGACCGGCTGGAGACGGGTCAGCGTCCACGGCACCGTCCTCTCCTGGAGCTTCCGGACGAGCAGCGACGAGGACAGCGGGACCACGTGGCGGTCCGGCATCCGGCTCGATCCCGAGCCCGCTGACGCCTCTCCCGGTCCGGGCCCGGTCGCCTTCCAGGAGTACGCCGACCGCTTCGCGGACGCGGATGCCGCCGGGCCGATGGCCGTCCGGCTGGCCGGTGCCACCGGGTGGCTGGGCCGGCAGGCCGGGGACCGACGCGGCACCCTCGCCGTCCTGGTGCTCGACGACGGCGAGACCCGCTGGGGCTCGGAACACGTCATGGCCGAGGCCTCCGACGACCCTGCCACCGATCCACCCACCGACACACCCGTGGCCGCCGACCGCCGCCTCCACCTACCCCCGCCGGTACAGGTCTTCGATCCGGGTCAGCGCTTCGTCCTCAGCGGTCTGGTCCTGTGGCCGATGTTCGTGATCTGGCTGAACACCGTGAACGCCCACCGCCGCTTCGACGGGGTGGGCGTGTTCGCGGCCGAGGTGGTCGCCGCCGCCGTGTTCACCGCTGCGGTATTCGGCGTCCGAACGCTGAGGGAGCGCCGCCGGCTCCGCCGACAGACCTCGACAGACGCCTGACCGGCGCGCCGCCCGCGCCCGGCCGACTACCCGCGCGGGCGCGGACCGGGCGCGCCGGGCGCACGGCCAGGCGTCTGTCATCGGCCACCCGGCCGTGGACCGGAACCGGGCGGGTGACGGACCGGTTGCACTCGCGTGAGCCACCTCCGCCGCGCCGTTCGCGGGACCGCACATCTCGTCACCCGCCTCTGCTCCGCGATCGAGCGCCTCGACGCCCGCGCCGACGCCGCCCTGCGGTCCCGGCTTCGCCCACTCGTCACCCGCCTGGCCGCCCTGCTGTCACGGATGGCCGCCGCCAACTGCAGCGACGCCCTCACCCGCCACCTGCCCTGCCGCACCCCCCGCGACCGCACCCGGGACGCCTCTGCGCCCACCGACCCCTCACCGCTGGATGACTGACGCACCGACGGGTCACAGGAAGTCCTCCCCGGCCGGCGGATCCCCGTCAGCCCAGGTTCGACCTCCGGCCGGGTCCCCGCGTGCGCGGGGAGCAGAGTTCGTGAGCTGCGGGTTTATGGGGGTGGGGCGGGATTCTGCAACCTGTCGGGATTCCGGCATGCCGGGCCTTCGGGGTGCCTCACGATGGGCGTGGGACGAGCCTGTCCACGGTGGGCTTGCGCGGCGCAGGAAGTCGGTGTGGCCGACTTCCTGCGGCGCGCTGCCGGGTGGACGGGCTTGAAGCCCACCCGCCGTTCGGCCCCCGCCGTTCGTCAGACAAGCGCCGGCAGCACCCGGCGGACCTCCTCCTCGTCCAGGCCCTCGACGGCCACGGCCCCCGTCACCCGCAGGGTGAGGTGCCCGAACCGCGGCGCGAGGGCGGCCAGCAGCTCCGCTCCGCCCTCCTCGGGTATCACCAGGTCCCGGACCGTCAGCGTCTCCAGCCGCGGCAGCAGCGGGGACTCCGCGAGGGCCGCCAGCACGTCGGACGTCGGCGCGTCGAACTCCACCCGGCCGAGGTCGAGTTCCTTCAGGTCCGGGTACCACTGCGGCGAGGTCGTCCAGCTGGTCCACCGAGCACGCGACCCCGAAGACGTCGCTAGCCGGCGAGCGCGGACGCGGCCCGCTCGGCGGAGTGGTGGTAGTCGGTGAGCCGAAGATCGAGCGCGCGCAGCCGGCTGCTCACCGGGTGCGCGAGGACGGCGGCGATCAGGACGCCCTCCCACTGCTCAGGGTCGTCCACGTCCACCGGACCGCCGTCCTGGCGCTCCGTCAGCGGCTGCACCGTCAGCAGCCGTTCCACCAGCGCCCGACGCCGCGGCCCGTCGCCGGGCGCCAACCGGAAGCTCGCCTCGTCGAGGACGCCGCCGGACCAGCTGAACCGCCACGAGCCGTCCGCCCGCAGTCCCCGCAGCAACTCCATCGGATCGGGCAACGGTCCCCCTCCTCCAGCCGTGTCGTCAACGGCACTGTAGGGGCCACCACTGACAGCGGCCCGCCGGTCCCCGCCTCATCCGGCCGACGGGGAGCCGATTCCGGGCATCCGCACCGGACGCCTTGAAGCCGGCGCCCGGGCGTGAACATGCTGGAGCCGACAGGTTCCCAGCCGTTCGCCGGGCGAACGGCGATCCGCAGGACCGGGCGAGTGGCGATGATCGAGAGCACGTTCAGTACCCAGGACCTGCCCCGGGCGGACCGGTGGCCGAGCTGGTACGACTTCGGCATCCGGTCCCATCTGCCGACGCTGATCCGCACCGAGCACCAGGACGACTTCCAGGGCACGATGCGCGTCCTGGACCTCGGCCCCGTCCAGGTCTCCTCGCTCACCTACAGCCCGCTGCACGTGGTCCGGACCCCCAGGCTGATCCGGCAGTCCGACCCCGGGGTGCTCCAGTTCGCGGTGCACCGGCAGGGGCTGATCGGAGTCGCCCAGCACGGCCGTGAGACCGTGCTCGCCCCGCGGGGCCAGGCCTTCTGGGACACCTCGCGACCGTTCACGGCCTGGGCCGACGCCGACCGGGGCGGGGTCGCCGGCTGCACGATCCTCCAGGTCCAGCGGGAGCTGCTCCCGTTCCGCTCGCAGGACCTCGCCCCCCTCGTCGCCGTCGGGCTGCCGCAGCACGGCGGATTCGGTGCCCTGCTCTCCCGTCACCTCGCGGAGCTCGCCGGCAACGCGGCCCAATACACGACCGCCGACGCCGTCCGGCTGGCGACCATCACGGCCGACCTGTTCGCCGCCCTGTGCGCCCACGAGCTGGAGGCTCTCGACGCGCTGCCGCCGGAGACGCACCGGCAGGCGCTGCAGGCCCAGATCCACGAGTTCATCCGGCAGCGGCTCGGTGACCCCGCCCTCTCCCCCGGCGCCATCGCCGCGGCCCACCGGATCTCCACCCGCCGGCTCTACAAGATCTTCCAGGACCAGGGGCTCACCGTCGCCGACTGGATCCGCCGGTGCCGGCTGGAACGCTGCCGGCACGACCTGGCCGACCCCCGCCTGCACCGCCGCCCGGTGCACGCCATCGCGGCCCGGTGGGGCTTCACCGACGCCGCCAACTTCAGCCGCGCCTTCCGCGCCGCGTACGGTCTCCCGCCGGGCGAGTACCGGAGCCTCCACCACCTCGGCGAGCGGCGGGAGCGGGAACAGGAGCAGGAGCGGAAGCCGGAGCGGGAATCGACAAGTACCGTGCAGGCGCTGACAACGACGCCCTGACACTCCCCCGCCAGCATGGACACCAGGACCTGCGGCCCCGGCCGGCAGGCTCCGACGGCCCACCACCGGAACGGGGAGAACCCATGCGCACACGCGTCACCATCACCGGACTCGCCCTGGGCACCGTGCTCCTGGGCGGCGGCCTCGCCGCGCCCGCCGCCCAGGCGGCGACCACGCGGACCGAGGCGGTCACCTGCAAGACCCTCAGCGCGAGCGTCACCAACTCCGCCGGCTCCCGGGGCGGCCACGTCCAGGGGACCTTCTGCATCGCCGCCTCGTCCGCCTACCTGAACGACGCGTACAACAACTTCGTCCAGGACGACGCGGCCGACGGCGTGGCGGCGCGCGCGTACGTGACCGCCTCCGGAATCACCAACGGCCCGCTCGCGACGGACAGCACCTCCACGGCGGGCGGAACCTCGCTCGGCCCGTGGGAGTCCACCGACCCCGGTGTCACCTCGGTCAGGCTCTGGGTCTGCCTCGGCACCGCCTTCCCCGGCTCGAGCGGCGCTCGCTGCGGCTCCGCCGTCATGTCCGGCTGATCCCCGGGGTCAGCGCGGCGCGCCTCCGGCCCGCCACGGCGTGCCGGAGCGGGGCGCGGACGGGGCGGGCCCGTACGGTCGGCGCATGTCCTTCGGCCTGCTCGCGGCGCTGGCCGCCGCCCTGCTCACCGGGTCCGCCACCGTGCTCCAGGCGGTCGGCGCCCGTCGTGCCGCGGCCGGACGGCGGCCCGGCGGGGCGGCCGCGCTGGCGGGGGCGTTCCGGCAGTGGCCGTTCCTCACGGGGGTGGGAATGGACATGCTCGGGTTCGGTGCCGAGCTCCTGGCGCTGGACCGGCTTCCGCTCTACGAGGTGGAGGCGGTGCTCGCCTCCGCGCTCGCCGTGACCGCCGTCGGCGCGGCCCGGGTGCTGAACGTGCGGCTGCGGCGCAGCGAGTGGGCCGGGGTGGCGGCGGTGTGCGTGGGGCTCTGCGTGCTCGCCGTCAGCGCCGGGCGCGACGGGCCCGGCCATGGCACCCCGGCACTGCGGCTCGGTGTGCTGCTGGCCGCGGTGCTGCTGATCGGGGCCGGCTGGGCGGCGGTGCGGTTCGGCGGGAGCCGGCGGGCGCCGCTGCTGGGGCTGGTGGCCGGTCTGCAGTTCGGCGTGGTCGGCGTCGCCGTGCGAGTCCTGCCGGATCCCCGGCTGCCGGACCTGCTGACCGAGCCGGCCGCCTACGCGATCGCGTTCGCCGGACTGGGCGGGTTCGCCGCGCTGACGTGGGCGATGCAGAACGGGTCGGTGACGGCGGCGACGGCGGCCATGGTGCTCGGCGAGACGCTGGGCCCGGCCGTCGTCGGCGTGCTGCTGCTCGGCGACCGCACCCGCCACGACCTCGAACCGCTCGCCGTCGCGGGCTTCGCGGCGGCGGTGTTCGGGGCGCTCACGCTGGCCCGGTTCGGGGACGCCGAACAGCCCGCCACCGCCGGGGCGGCGCCCTGACCGCCTCCGGCGGCGGGGCCACACCGGTCACGGGGAGGTTCCGGTCCGGGCGGCGGCGGTTGCCCCGCCGGGCGGCCGGGTAACCCCGGGGCGGGACGGAGGCGGGAGCATGGCGCTCTACTGCGAACTCTGCGGCAGCCGCACGGACGGTGCCGAACGGCTCGGCGTGTACTGCCCGGGCGAGTACTGCGGCACCGATCTGCGGGCCGGCCCGGACGCGGGCGTACGGGCCTGGTGCGAGCCGCCGCGCCGGTTCGGGACCGCCGGCGGCACGGTCACCCTCGACCTGCTCGTCCACAACGAGGGACCGCGCCCGACCGGATTCCGGATCGAGCCCGTCGAACCCGTCGAGGGGAGGCTGGACTTCGACCGGCGGGCCGTCGAGGAGCCGCTGCCCGCCGGGGCGAGCCGCCGGATCGAGCTGCGCTACACGGTGCCGCCGGACCTCACCGGGCCGGGCCCGGACATCGCCTCCCGCTTCGGCGTCCCCGGGTCCGGCGCGGCGGGGCGGGTGCACGGCGCGCCGCACGCCCGGGCCGGGGTGGCCCTTCGGGTGGCCGCGGTCGCGGCCCGGCAGGGCGCGGCCTGCGCGGCGTTCGCGGTGGACGTGCCCGAGCGGCCCGACGGCGTCGAGGACGGGCGCGCGTGGGACGGGAAGGGGAACGGCGAGGGTCCCGGCGACGGGCCGCCGTCCTCGGCGCGGCCGCAGCCGGCGGACCGCCGGACCGGCGGCTGCGGGCCCCTCGCGCTCGCCCTGCTGGTGGCACTCGTCGCCGCCGTCCTGGTCCTGGGCGCGCACCCGGGAGCCGCTTAGCTCGTCGTCCGACCTCGCGCCCGCTCGCGGGACACCGCTGCCGGAGTGCATCGGATAACCGGTTCCGCCGGGAGCGGGATCATGGAATGCTGCTCGCCATGGCCAACTCGTACGCTCAACCGGTCCTGAGGACGCCGGACCTCGCGGAGGCATGGCGGACTGCCGCGCGCCTGCTGGAGGTCGCCGACACCAGCGAACTCGAAGTCGACTTCGACGCACGAGTGCGCTCCGCGGAGGACCTGGAGCCGCTGATGAGTCTCCTCCCCCATGCCGACTGGTGGGCCGACGGCCCCGGCCCCGGTTCGTCCGCCAGGGGCGACTCGCCGATGGAGCACCTCCCGGTCCGGTTGAGCAGCTGGGGCATGGGTCCGGACATGGCGGGTCCGCTCCTGGCGGCAGTCGGCGCAAGCCCTGCGGCGATCCGGTGGGACTTCTCCGGCTGGCCCGAGGCTCCCGACATCGGCCTCGGCACCGGTGGAACCAGGGGTGCCTATGTGACGGTCTGCGTGAACGCCAGGGACCTCGATCTGACCGAGCCCGCGACCGACCACACGGTGTTCGTGCACGTGAAGCAGGTCGAGGCCGAACGTGCCCCGTGGCTGGCCGCTCAGGTCGGTCTGCGCGTGATCGGCGAGCTGGTGATGGCTCCGCTGTGATCCAGGCCCGGGCGTCCCGCATTGACGTGACGTCAGGTCATACGGAACCCCGACTGCGGCATGTCGGTGGGAGGTGCTTGCATACGGGGGCACGTCTGACGATCGGCAGGTGAGCGCGGGGACTCCGGCACCCGCGGCCGGGCGCCGGGACCGCCGGGGTGTCGTAGGGCACGTGTCCCGGGTGCGGCCGCCGGAGCGACGGTCCGCACCCGGGGCGCGGGCGCCGGCCGGCCTGGCCTGGCCTGGTCAGCGGCGGTTGCGGCCCGTCAGGAAGGCGATCCCCCAGGCCGCCAGCGCGGCGACCGCCAGACCCAGCACGGAGATCCACTGGGTTCCGTCCCAGGCACCCCACCACGCCTTGGCCGGGGTGAAGGGCTCGTGCTCCAGCATGAACTGGAGGCCGTCGGCCCCGCTCTCGCGGAGGATCACGAACGGCACCGCGTCGGCGTAGCCGAAGAAGGCGCCGAGCGCGGCCACGACGGCGCCGGCGATCCACGCCCCCGGGCTGCGGCGGCCGACCAGGCCCACCAGCAGGCCCACCACCGCCCCGTTGACGAAGGCGTGCGCCAGGTAGAGCGTGTGCACGGTGTCCCTGGACGGGTGGTCCCCGAACATGAACACCAGGATCGCGCTGTAGATCGCCGCCACCACGACCGAGGCGACGAGGCCGAGGAAGAAGGCGCCGACCGGGCTGCCGGTGCGCGGCGGCGCGTAGGGCGCGGGGTTGACCGGATACGGCTGGCCCGGATACGGCTGCCCCGGGTACGGCTGGCCGGGGAACGGCGGCGGGGCGCCGTAGGCCGGCGGCTGCTGGGGCACGGGCGGCTGCTGCTGGTACGGGTTGGGCTCGCCGTACGGGTACTGCGGCGGCTGGCTCAAGAAATCCCCCGGGTGAAGACGTCGCGGATCGGTCGGATCGGCGAGCCAACCTACCAACGCGGGGACGGGCGGGTCAGCAGCGCCGACACCTGGATCCATACGATCAACGGATCGTCAGGGGATCGCGGAGGACCAGGCGGCACCGGACGCTAGGCTGCGGTCCGCGAGTGATCACCGACCGAGGGGGGCGGGATGCTGACGTACCAGGACCTGACCGGGCCGGAGCAGCGGATCTGGGACGCCTGCGCCACGGGCGCGCCGGTCGACCTGCGCGGCGGCGGGCCCGGCGGGGACGACCCGGCCGGCGGGGCGGCCTGGGGCGAGGGGCGCACGGTGCGCGCCGAGGCGATCGCGACCGCGCTGCTCGGCGGCGACGGACCGGTCGGCCCGGTCCGCGTGCTCCACCTGATCGGCGCCCGCGTCACCGGGCGCCTCGATCTGCGCGGGCTGACGGCGGCCGGTGAACTGCGGCTCGAAGGCTGCCACTTCGAGGAGCAGGTGGTGCTGCGCGACGCGACGCTGAGGTCCACCAGCCTGAGCGGCTGCCGCATCCCCGGGCTCGACGGCTGGCTGCTGAAGGTCGACGGCAACCTCTTCTTCGAGAACTCGCTCCTCGACGGCCGGCTCACCCTCACCCGCGCGCACATCACCGGCGAACTGCGGCTGAGCGGAGCCCGGCTCACCGCCACCGAGCTGCTCGACGGCGACGAGCCGGCCACCGGCGTCTGGGCGCTCTGGGCCGGCGGCCTGGTGATGGACGGCGGCTGCTTCGCCCGGAAGGGGTTCCACGCCCGCGGCGGCCTGCGGCTGGTCGGCGCCCGGTTCAACGGCGGGCTGTTCATGGAACGGGCCCGGATCGACAGCCCCGGCGGCGACGCTCTCACCGGCGACGACCTCAGCGCCTCCACCCTCGTCCTCGCCGACGGCTTCACGGCCACCGGCTCGGTCCGCCTCCCCGGAGCGGCGATCCGCAGCCGCCTCTCGCTCGACACCGCCGTCCTGGACGGCCGCGGTGCGGTGGCCCTGGACGGCCGGCGGCTGACCGCCGGCGACCTCCAGCTCACCCCCGCCGCCACCCCGAACGGCACGGTCGACCTCCAGGACGCGCAGACCGCCGTCCTGCACGACAACGCCCACAGCTGGCCCGCCGACACCCGCCTCGACGGCTTCGGCTACGCCTCCCTCCAGAGCTCCGCCACCGCCGCCGAACCCGTCGCCCACCGCCTGGCCTGGCTGGCCGCGCTGCCCGGCTACTCCCCCCAGCCCTACGAACAACTCGCCGCCTGGTACCGGAAGATCGGCCATGACGACGACGCCCGCCGGGTGCTCCTGGAGAAGCAGCGCCGGCGCCGGCGCACCCTCGGCCTGCCCGGCCGGCTCTGGGGCCGGCTGCTGGACGCCACCGTCGGGTACGGCTACCGCCCCTGGCAGGCCGTGCTCTGGCTCGGCGGCCTCGCCCTGCTCGGCACCCTGGTCTTCCGCCACGGCGCGCCCCAGCAGGTCAAACCCGGCGAGGGCATCCCGTTCAACCCCCTCGTCTACACCCTCGACCTGCTGATCCCGATCGGCGGGCTCGGTCAGCGCGGCGCGTGGTACTGGACCGGGGCACAGCAGTGGTTCGGCTACTCGCTGACCGCGCTCGGCTGGCTGCTCACCACGGCGGTCCTGGCCGGCATCAGCCGCACCCTGAACCGGGCCTGAAGACCCGTCGCCGGCTGCGGCCGCCCCGGTCCGTAAATGGCTTGCGGGCGGCCGGTGCCCGGTCTACGGTGCTGCGCATGGGAACTCTGTGACAGTCGCCGCGCGGGCGCGTTGAGCCCGGCTCCGCCCCCGCGCCGCCGCCATCCGTGCTTCCGGTCCGCCCCGCGACCCAACGCCGCCTGTCCCGCGGTGTGACGCGGCTGCCCCGACGTGCGCGGATCTGTCCGCAATCCCGTTCCGATCGGCCGGCTCGGCCGAGACCAGGGGACATCCGTATGACCACCCCATCACGCAGCACCTCAGCACGCACCACCACGCCACGCACCACCACGCCACGCACCACCTCCCAGCTCACCCTCCACAACGTCACCCGCCGCTACGACGACCGCGTCGTCCTGGACGGCGTGTCCTTCAGCCTCAGGCCGGGCGAGCGGGCCGGCGTCATCGGCGACAACGGCGCCGGGAAGTCGACCCTGCTGCGCCTGCTCGCCGGGCAGGACCGGCCGGACAACGGCGAGCTGACCGTGGCCGCCCCCGGCGGCATCGGCCACCTCGCGCAGTCGCTCGACCTCCCGCCCGGCGCCACCGTCCAGGACGCGGTGGACCTCGCCCTCGCGGACCTCCGCGCCCTGGAGGCACGGATCCGCGGCACGGAGGCCGGGCTGGCCGCCCTGACGGGTCCGGAGCTCGCCGCCGGGCTCGACGCGTACGCCGGGCTCGTCACCCGGTACGAGGCGCGCGGCGGCTACCGGGCCGACGCCCGGGTGGACGTCGCCCTGCACGGGCTCGGCCTGCCGGGGCTGGAGCGGAACCGTCCGCTGGGCACGCTCTCCGGCGGCGAGCGCTCCCGGCTGGCGCTGGCCGCGACCCTGGCGGCCGGCCCGGAGCTGCTGCTCCTCGACGAGCCGACCAACGACCTGGACGACCGGGCCGTGGCCTGGCTGGAGACGCACCTGAGGGCGCACCGGGGCACCGTGCTCGCGGTCACCCACGACCGGGTCTTCCTGGAGCGCGTCGCCACCACCGTGCTGGAGGTCGGCGAGGGCCGGGTGACCCGCCACGGCGACGGCTACGACGGCTACCTCGCCGCCAAGGCCGCCGAACGGCGCCGCCGGCTCCAGGAGTACGAGGAGTGGCGGGCGGAGCTGGAGCGCAACCGCCGGCTGGCCGAGACGAACGTGGTGCGGCTGGGGGCGATCCCGCGCAAGCTGCCGTTCGCGGTGTTCGGGCACGGCGGCTTCCGGTCGCGCGGCCGCGGACACGGCGCGATGGGCCGGATCCGCAACGCCAAGGAGCGGGTGGCCCGGCTGACGGGCGATCCGGTGGCGCCGCCGGCCGATCCGCTGGTGTTCACCGCCCGCCTGTCCACCGCCGTCGAAGCGTCCACGACCGCCGACGCGACCACCGCCGACGCGACCACCGCCGGCGCGCCCACCGCCACCGGCCGCACGGCGCCACCGGCGGCCGACCTCGCCGGTGTCCGCGTCGGACGGCGCCTCGCCCTGCCGGAGCTGCGCCTCGGCGGCGACGAGCGCCTGCTCGTCACCGGCCCCAACGGGGCGGGCAAGACGACGCTGATGCGCGTCCTGGCCGGCGAGCTGACGCCCGACGAGGGAACCGTCCGCACCCGGGGCCGGATCGGGTACCTCCGCCAGGAGGAGTCCCCGTGGCCGTCCGGTCTGACCCTGCCGCAGGCCTTCGCCCACGGGCGCGGGGGCGACCCGGAGGAGCACGCCGACCACCTGCTGTCGCTCGGCCTGTTCCGCCCGGCCGACCTGCGGCTGAGGGTGGGCGAGCTGTCCTACGGCCAGCGGCGCCGGCTCGAACTGGCCCGGCTGGTCGCCGAGCCGGTCGACCTGCTGCTGCTCGACGAGCCCACCAACCACCTCTCCCCCGCCCTCGTGGAGGAGGTGGAGGCGGCCCTCGCGGACTTCCGGGGCGCGGTCGTGGTCGTCAGCCACGACCGCCGGCTGCGCGGCCGCTTCACCGGACGGCGCCTGGAGCTGGCGGCGGGCCGCGTCGTCCGGCGGCCGGAGGCGGCCGCCTGAGGAACGGCCGCGGCCCGGCGGGTCCGTCCCCGCCGGGCCGCGGCCGCAGCCGTCGCGGAGAAAGGGCGCGTCAGCCGTTGGCCGGACCGGCGAGCACTCCGTTGACCAGGGTGCGCGCCTCCTCCTGGACCCGGGCCAGGTGCTCGGGGCCGTGGAAGGACTCGGCGTAGATCTTGTAGACGTCCTCGGTGCCGGACGGGCGGGCGGCGAACCAGGCGTTCTCGGTGCACACCTTGATGCCGCCGATGGCCGCGCCGTTGCCCGGGGCCTCGGTGAGCACGGCGGTGACCGGCTCGCCGGCGAGATCGCCGGCCGTGACCTGCTCGGCCGACAGGCGCGACAGCAGCGCCTTCTGCTCGCGGTCCGCCGGGGCGTCCACCCGGGCGTAGGCGGGTGCGCCGAAGCGGTCGGTGAGGTCGCGGTAGTACTCGCTGGGGGTGCGGCCGGTCACGGCGGTGATCTCGGCGGCGAGCAGGGCCAGCAGGATGCCGTCCTTGTCGGTGGTCCACACCCCGCCGTCGCGGCGCAGGAACGACGCGCCGGCCGACTCCTCGCCGCCGAAGGCGATCGAGCCCTCCAGCAGGCCGTCGACGAACCACTTGAAGCCGACCGGCACCTCGACCAGCTCGCGCTTGAGGTCGGCGGCGACCCGGTCGAGCATCGAGGAGGAGACCAGCGTCTTGCCGACCGCCGCGTCGGCGGGCCACTCGGCGCGGTGGCGGTAGAGGTAGTCGACGGCGACCGCGAGGTAGTGGTTGGGGTTCATCAGGCCGCCGTCCGGGGTGACGATGCCGTGCCGGTCGGCGTCGGCGTCGTTGCCGGTGGCGATGGCGTACTCGTCGCGGCGGGCGATCAGCGAGGCCATCGCGGCGGGCGAGGAGCAGTCCATCCGGATCTTGCCGTCCCAGTCCAGCGTCATGAAGCGCCAGGTCGGGTCGGTGACCGGGTTGACCACGGTCAGGTCGAGGCGGTGGGTCTCGGCGATCCGGCCCCAGTAGGCGACGGAGGCGCCGCCCAGCGGGTCGGCGCCGATCCGCAGGCCGGCCGCGCGCACCGCGTCCAGGTCCAGGACGGAGACCAGGTCCTCGGTGTAGGTGGTCAGGTAGTCGTACCGGCCGGTGGTGGCCGCGGCCAGGGCGCGCGCGTACGGGACCCGCTTGACGCCGCGCAGGCCCTCGCGGATCAGGGCGTTGGCGCGGTCCTGGATCCAGCCGGTGGCCTCCGAGCCGGCCGGGCCGCCGCTCGGCGGGTTGTACTTGAAGCCGCCGTCGCGGGGCGGGTTGTGCGACGGGGTGACGACGATGCCGTCCGCCAGTGACTGCGGGCTGCGCCGGTTGTGGGTCAGGATCGCGTGCGAGACGGCCGGGGTCGGGGTGTAGCCGTCGGCGCTGTCCAGCAGGACGGTCACGCCGTTGGCCGCCAGCACCTCGACGGCGGTGGCCCGGGCGGGCTCGGACAGCGCGTGGGTGTCGGCGCCGAGGAACAGCGGACCGGTGATGCCCTGGGCGGCGCGGTACTCGCAGATCGCCTGGGTGGTGGCGGCGATGTGGTCCTCGTTGAACGCGGCGTCCAGCGAGGAGCCGCGGTGGCCCGAGGTGCCGAACGCCACCCGCTGGCCCGGCTCCTCCGGGTCCGGGTGCAGCGTGTAGTACGCCGTCACCAGCCGCGCCACGTCCACCAGGTCGCCCGGCTGCGCCGGCTGCCCGGCCCGTGCGTGTGCCATCGTCTACTCCCACTGGATTTCTCGCCGTGCGCCGGCCCGCGGCCCGACGCGTCCTTGCCCCGTGCTCACCGATCGTAGCCAGTGCACGACCGGTCGCCGAACCGGGGCGGGCGAACGCGCGGCCGAGCCCGTCCGGGGCTTGTCCGGTACCCGTGCGGCAGCCGTGCGGTGCCCGCGCGGTACCGGAGCGATGCCGGCCGGGCCGGTGCGATGCTGCGGGGGGCCGGACGCACGCCGCCCCGGGCCGTGGCACGGCCCGGGGCGGTCTCCGAGGTGGGCGAGGATGGATTCGAACCATCACAGCCGAAGCGGGGGCTTTACAGGCCCTTGGGCTCTCCCAGGCCCAGCTCGCCCTCGGTGTTCTTGCTTGATCCCGACACCTCCACCCTCTCCCGATCACCACCTCCGGACAACCGGATTTCCGGCCACCGCGCCCGCCCGACGGCGCCCGGCCGGCCCGACGTCGGCGCTGGTCAGCGCCTCGGACCGGGGCCCCGGGGCTGTCCGGATCTTGTCCCCGGCCACCCCAGTGGTGTAGACCGCTCACCACCCCGAGGCGGCGGTGACCCGGACGGACCGTCACCGAAGTGTTCAGGTCGGGCCTATTGCGCGTGTACGTGCCGCCTGCGATACAACACTGCTCATATGACGATTGATCGGAGATTTCTGTAATGAGCAACTCAGCGCTGCCCCGCCGCAGTGTGATCGTCGGCGCGGCGGCCACCGTCATCGGGTGGAACACCGTCGGCCGCTCCTGGGCCGTGGAGGCTCCCGCCGGAACGGGCGACGCCACCGCCGGAGCCACCGGTGACGCCGGCGCCGACGCCTCGCTCGCCGCGCTGCCCCGGCTGGACGGGAGCCTGGTGGCCGACGCCGAGACGCTGGCCCGGTTCGGCGGGGACTTCGGGCACCTGGTGACGGCCGCGCCGCGCGCCGTCCTGCACCCGGGCTCGGTGCGCGACATCGCCACCCTGGTCGCCTTCGCCCGCCGCCACCGCATCCCGGTCGCGATGAACGGCCAGAGCGGCACCGGCGGCCCGGCCCAGCTGGAGTCGCACTCCAGCTACGGCCAGGCCGCCGTCCGCGGCGGCGTGGCGATCGACTCCCGCGGCCTGAACCGGATCGTCCGGATCGCCCACGGCCGCGCCGTCGTCGAGGCGGGCGTCACCTGGGCGCAGCTGACCGACGCCGCGCTCGCCCAGGGCTGGATGCCGCCCAGCCTGACCGACTACCTCCACCTGTCGGTCGGCGGCACGCTGAGCGTCGGCGGCATCGGCGGCGGCGTGCAGCGGCACGGCTTCCAGGTGGACACCGTCGAGTCGGTGGACGTGGTCACCGGCACCGGCGAGCTGGTGACCGCCTCGGCGAGCGCCAACCGCGAGCTGTTCGAGGCCGTGCTCGGCGGCGGCGGGCAGGCCGGCCTCATCGTCCGGGCCACCGTGCGCCTGGAGCGGGCCCGCGAGCGGGCGCTGGTGGCCGGCCTGTACTACGACGACCTGGCCGACTACCTCGCGGACCACAAGAAGCTGATGCTGGAACGGCGCTTCGACCTGCACGTCGGCGACGTCTCGCGCAACGCCGCCGGCACCGGCTGGAAGTACAAGGTGGAGGGCGTCGTCCTCTACGACGGCACTGCCGCCCCGGACCGCGCGACGCTGGTACGCGGCCTGCGCTGCCTGCCCGCCGAGACGACGTTCCTGGACCAGACGGCGCGCGAGTACGCGTTCCGGGTGGACGCCTTCGCCGGGTACCTGCAGTCGGCCGGGCTCTGGTCGCAGCCCAAGCCGTGGATGAGCCTGTTCCTGCCGGCCTCGACCACCGAGGCGTTCATGCGCGAGGCCACCGCGCTGCTGACGCCGGAGGACCTGGGCGCCGGCCTGCTGCTCTTCTACCCGTTCCGCACCGACGTGATCACCCGCCCGATGACCGTGATGCCGAAGGAGCCGGTCGGTTTCCACTTCGACCTGCTCTCCTTCCCGTTCCCGGGCGCCGACCACGCCGCCGCGCTGCGCCGCAACCGCCGGCTGTACGACCTGGCGGTGGCGATGGGCGGCAAGCGGTACCTGATCGGCGCGATCCCGGACGTGACGCGCGAGGAGTGGCGCCGCCACTACGGCGCCCAGTGGGGGCGCGCGGTGGCCGCCAAGCACCGCTTCGACCCGGCCGGGATCCTCACCCCGGGCCAGGGCATCCACTCCTGACCCCCGGGCGCCCGCCTGCCGTACCCCCTGGTCCCGGGGGTGCGGCAGGCGGGCGTCACACCGGCCGGTGCATGCCGGCCGAGTCCGGGGCCGTCCCGACGAACCCGTACGTGGCGTGGAGCCGGTGGGCCTCCCCGTCGGCGATCAGCGGGACATGGGCGCCCTCGGGATCGCGCTCCTCCAGCTCGCCGGTCAACCGTGCCATGATCCGCCCGCCCGGGCCGCGTCCCTGCTGGGCGGGGAGCACGCAGACGTCGGCGCTCCGGAACACCACCCCGCCGTCCAGCGGACCGCTCCCGCCAACCCTCGCGTTACGGTGGGGCAATGAGCTACCGCCACCCCGCCCGCGAGCAGATCCGGATCGAGCACGTCCTGACCGCCCTCGGCAACCCGGTCCGCCTCTCCGCCGTCCGCGTCCTCGACGGCGGCGGGTCGCACAACTGCGGAAGCGTGCTCACCGCGATCGGCGTCACCGCCAAGTCCACGATGACGCACCACTGGCGGGTGCTGCGCGACAGCGGCGTCATCCACCAGCAGCCCTCCGGCCGGGAGAACCTGCTGCGGCTGCGCCGCGAGGACCTCGACGCCCGCTACCCGGGCCTGCTCGACGCCGTCCTGTCCGGCGCCCGCGAGGACGAGCGGCAGGACCCCGCCGGCGGGTGACGCCGAACGGGTCCGGGGCCAACGGGTCCGGGGCCAACAGGTCCGGGGCGAACGGCGTGTCCACCGTCCGCTCCGGACCCGTTCCACCCGTGTCAGTACCGGGTGGTGATGGTGACGCCGCTGAAGGCGGTCTTGCCGTAGAGGCTGATGAAGCGGTAGCCCTCGGTGGTGTTGGTGACGGTCAGGGTCTGGGTGGTGCCGCTGCTGGTGGAGGCGGCCGTGTAGGAGGTGTTGGTGGCCCAGCGGTCGGCGTTGTAGTAGAGGTGGGCCGTGCCGGTGCCGCCGGAGGTGGAGACGGTGAGGGTGGTGGTGCCGGCCGGGAGGTAGATGTAGAGCTGGTCGAGGCTGCCGGCCTCGGCGGAGCGGCCGGTGCGGTAGCAGTTGTAGTCCATCGCCCGGGCGTCGGAGTTGGTGCAGGCCGCGGGCGCGGCGGGCGCGGTGACGGTGACGGACTTGCTCGCGGTGGCGGTCTTGCCGTTGCTGTCCGTGACGGTCAGCGTGACCGTGTAGGTGCCGGGGGCGCGGTACGACTTGGACGGGGAGGCCGTCGTGGAGGTGGTGCCGTCGCCGAAGTTCCAGGACCGGGCGGTGATGCTGCCCTTGCCGTCGATCTCGGTGGAACGGTCGGTCAGCTGGACGTTGAGGTCGCGGACCGTGGCGTCGAACGCAGCCTTCGGGGTTCCCGCGCTCAGGCAGAGGTCGGTGGCGCAGGCGTCGAGCCAACTGGTGAAGCCGGCGTCGTAGCGGGTGCCGATGGAATTGTAGTAGGCGTAGCCCTGCGCGTAGTTGCCGGTGCGGAAGTAATAGAGCATGGCCTGGATGACGCTCGGGTACCGCTCGATCATGTAGCGGGTGGCGAGGTAGCCCCAGTGGTAGGTGCGGACGACGTCGCTGTTGAGGTAGGTGCTCTGGAAGAGGGTGCTGAGCGCGTAGGTGTGCTTGGGGGCCTGGGCCACCGCGCCGTTGTCGGTGATGCCGCGGTAGGTGTAGGAGACGTACTCGGCGACGCCCTCCAGCCACCACAGGTTGGGCACGCTGATCTGGTCGTAGAAGTCGCCCTTGAAGTCGTAGCGGGCGTCCAGGGCGTGGGCGTACTCGTGGTTGAGGTTCCAGATCCGGGCGGTGAAGCCGTTCTCCTGCGGGTGCCGGTACATGATCGAGAGGGGCAGGTTGGCGGGGTCCTTCGGGTCGCCGGTGAGGGTGATGCCGCCGTTGCTGGTGTTCGCGCCGTAGATCGGGCCGGCGTACGTCCGGTAGTCGGCCTGGCTCGCGAAGACCACGAGTTGCACGGACGACTGGTACTGGCCGGGGACGGGGCCGTTGTCGCGGACCAGGTTGTGGAAGAACGCGTCCTCGCCCTTGAGATCGGCGCAGACGGCGGCGAGTTCGGCCGCGGTGAGGTCCTGGGCCCGGAGGGTGAGGGTGGGGCCGCAGACGTGGGTGGTCGGCAGGACCGCCTCGGTCAGGCGGCGGGGCAGGTCGCAGACGCCGTAGAAGGAGCACTGGCCCTCGTCGAAGTACGAGGCCGTGTAGGCGGCACCGACCCACAGCGGGGAGGTGGGGCCGGTCATCGACGAACTGTCGAGCAGGCCCTTGACCAGCGGGCGGACCTTGGCCTGGAGGGCCGGGTACTTGACGAAACGGGCCAGTTCGATGCCGGCGCCGGACTCCAGGTAGTAGCTGTCCGTGCCGAGCAGGTCCCGGTGGTCGCGGGCGAACGCGGCGAGGGTGTCGATGATGCCCGGGTCCGCGGCGACGGCGGCGCCGAAGGCCTTGTTCTGGTGGCCGCGGTCCAACGGGACGAAGGCGCTGTTGACGAAGTTGAGCAGCTTCTTGGAGGTGTTGTACGAGCTGTTGTAGCCGGCCAGCACCTGCCGGTAGGTGTTCAGGTAACGGTGCTGCAGGTCGGCGCTGTCGGTGAGGATGAGGACCTCGGCCGCTACCGGGGCGTTCGCGTCGGTGGCGTCCGCGAAGTGCGGGCCGGCCACGAACGTGTCGATGCCGCGCGCCACCGCGTCGGTGAGCGAGGAGTCGTAGGTGCCGACGCGGGTGGGGTCCTTCTCGTGCACGTAGTAGCCCGCGCGCAGGTACAGGACGACCTGCCAGGTACCGGCGGAGTTGTCGCCGGGGTAGGAGGCGGCGGCGCTCTGGAAGGCCTCGGCCATCGTGGTCATCTGGCTCTGGCGGAACACGCCCGAGGCGTACGGGCTTCCGGCGATCAGGAACAGCGAGCCGATGCACTCGGGCGTCGAGGCCTTGACGTAGGAGACCAGGGCGGCCCCGGACCGGCCGGCGAAGTCGGCCGGGGTGCACGACGCGGCGGCGGCCGAATCCGCCGCCGGAGAGCGCTGTGCGGCCAGGGACGCGCCGGTCCCCGACGGCGCCGTCCCGGACGCGCTCGGCGGGGCGATCGGTGACAGCTGCTCGGCCGGGAGCCGGCGGGACTGCGGCACCCCGGGGCTCTCGGGGTCGGTGAACGGACTGCCCGTCACCCCCCGTGAACCGTCGGGCGCCTGGTACGGGCTCGCGGCGACCGGCACCGCAGTGGGGGCGGGAGTGGCGGCCTGGCTCGGTCCGGCGGATATGCCGAGCAGGGCGGTGCCTGCCGCGGCGACTGCGGCCAGCAGCCTGGGCATGCGTGAGAGCGGACGCATCGTCATTCCTTCGTGGGGGAAGTGGAAACGAATGGGATCGGATGTGGGGGCGGGGGAGGCATCCGAAGCGCGAGACGCACCGTCTCACAAGACAGACCGCACATCAATAGCCTGTGACATGTCACAGGCATATCGATTGCGGGCCCCGGACGGCGCGAATGGTCCGGGCCCGGACCGGCCGGACCGGGCCCGGACCGGCCCCGGCAAGACGCGTCGGAAAAAGTTGACGCGTCGGAAATCTCCGACGTACGGTCGTGGCATGCCGACCGACGTGTTCGGCGTGCTGGCGAACCCGGTACGCCGCAGACTGCTGGAGTCCCTGCGCGACGGCCCCCGCCCCACGGGCGAGCTGGCCGGGATGTTCGAGCTGAGCAGACCGGCGGTCTCCGAGCACCTGGCGGTGCTGAAGGCCGCCGGTCTGGTCCGCGAGGAGGCGCGCGGGCGACACCGCTTCTACCACCTCGAACCCGCCCCGCTCGCCGAGGTCGGACGGTGGCTGCACCCGTTCGAGCACTACTGGAACCAGCGACTGAAGGCGCTGGCCGACCACCTGGACCGTCAGGACCATCAGGACCAGCCGGCCGACCCGCACCCCCCGGACCGCCCGGACCGTCCCGACAAGGAGAAGAGCCCATGACCGAGAACGCCGTGATCCGCTGCGAACGGTTCCTGCCCCACCCGCCCGCCGAGGTCTGGACCGCCCTCACCGACCCCGACGCGCTCGCCCGCTGGTGGGCGCCCGGCGACATCGCGCCCGTCGTCGGCCACCGCTTCACCCTCGACATGGGCAACTGGGGCAAGCAGCCGTGCGAGGTCACCGCCATGGAGCCGGGACGCCTGCTGAGCTACCGCTTCGCCGAAGGCTCGCTGGACACCGTGATCACCTGGCGCCTCGCACCCGAGGGCACCGGCACCCGCCTCTTCCTGGAGCACGCCGGCTTCGACCTCGACTCCCCCCTCGGCCGGCAGGCCTACGACGGCATGGGCGAGGGCTGGCCGCACGTCCTGGCGCGCCTCGACGCCGTACTGTCCGGAGAATGACCGCGCCGGGCCCGGGTCAAGCCCCTCCGCGATGATTCGACCTGCCGCCGTCTCCGCCGCCGGCGCCCGGCGATGACCCCCGAAGGAGGAGGCGCGGGGCGTGCGGCGGCTGCGATCGTGGTGCCGACGGCCCGGGCCGCCGGGCCGGAAGGGGCGGGCACCATGACCATCGTTCAGGCTCGGACACCGCACCGGCGCGGCCGGCTGGGCACGCGGCTCGCCGCCGTCGCCCTGGCCGGGGCCACCGTCGTCGCGCTCGCCCCGACGGCGGCGGTGGCCGCGGACACCTCGGCCCTCGGGACCGGGTCCGCGGCCGACCGCCGCCCCCGCGTCGACGGCCGGCAGGAGCTGCGGGACCTCGTGGAGCACGGCGGGATGACCGCCGCACTCGCGGAGATCCGCATCGCCGGCCGCTCCCCCTGGCGGGGCGCCGCCGGGACCGCCGACCTGGCCACCGGGCAGCCGGCCAGGCCGGACGGCCGGTTCCGGATCGGCAGCGTCACCAAGACCTTCGTCTCGACGACCCTCCTGCAGCTGGTCGGCGAGGGGCGGGTACGGCTGGACGACCCCGTCGAGCAGTACCTGCCGGGGGTCGTCCCGAACGGCGCGGCGATCACCGTCCGGCAGCTGCTGAACCACACCAGCGGCCTGTTCAACCACACCGAGGACGAGCGGTTCCTGATCACGGACGAGGCCGACCTCCAGGACTACGCGTACGGGACGTGGCGGTACCGGGACTACCGCCCGCAGCAGTTGGTCGCGGTCTCCGCCGAGCACCCGCCGTACTTCGCCCCCGGGCAGGGCTGGCACTACTCCAACACCAACTACGTGCTCGCCGGGATGATCATCCAGAAGGTCACCGGCCGGACCTGGCAGCGCGAGGTCGAGCGCCGGATCGTCCGGCCCCTGCACCTGGAGGACACGGTGTTCCCGGGCTCGGAGACCGGCCTCGGCGGCCCGCACGCCCACGTGTACCTCGACATGCCGGCGGGCCCCGCCGACGTCACCCGGCTCGACCCCAGCCTCGTGGACGCCGCCGGCAACGGCATCTCCACCACCTCCGACCTCGACCGCTTCCACGCCGCCCTGTTCGGCGGCAAGCTGCTGCGCCCGGCCGAGATGGCCGCGCTCACGGACACGGTGCCGACCACACCGGGCGGCGGCCAGTACGGGCTCGGCGTGCTCCGGCTCGACCTCGGCCAGGGCTGCGAGCCGGCCTGGGGCCACGACGGCAGCCTCGCCGGCTGGGGCACCCTGCTGCTCGGCAGCCGCGACGGACGCCGGCAGTTCGCCCTGTCCTACAACCCGTTCATCGGCAGGGACACCTCGGCGAGCGGCCAGGCGATCGGCTCACTGATCACCAAGACCCTGTGCGACCCGCTGCCGACGGGCACCAACACCTTCGCGGCACCGACCCCTCCGCCCCTCCCCCTCACCGGCCCCGACCTCGCCGTCGGGACCACCCACTGACCCCGGCCGGCCGGCCGGGAATTCGGATGTCCTGAGGGCGATTCCGTGCGAGCATCGGCAGATGCCGGAACCGCAGCCGCTCGGCGCTGTCGCCCTCCACCCGCACGAGGACGTGATCCTCGCCCGGGCGGTGCGGACCTGCGCAGGCAATCCGTCGCAGTGGGACACCTGGACGACCAGCGGCCAGTACCCGTACCTGCGCCACCGGTCCGGCGAGGGAACCGTCGAACAGCATCCGAGCGAGGACGTCGACACCTGGGACGGCGCGGAGTCGAGGCTCCTGACCCACTGGAACGACGGAACCGGCGGCGGTCGGATCGACCTCGCCGGCTTCCTCGTCCTGGCCGGCCTGCGCCTGGCACCGGGCACCGCGGCCGGATGAGGGGTGGCATGTTGTTCGGGTCGCGGGCCGGGTTCGGTTTGGAGTTCCACGTCGAACGGGACCCGGATCTGCTGTGCGTCGACGTCTTCGTGGGCGGGCTCCGGGTGAACACCTGGGACAACGCGTTCTACCCGCCGTTGCTGGTCAAGAAGCTCAAGGACGAGCTCGCTCGGTTCCGTACGCCGACCGCGCGGCCGGTGGAGTTCACCTCGCCCGCCGAATCCTTTCGCCTCGCCGAGAGCTGGATGTACGAGGAGGACACCGGGACCGACCCTGCTGCCGGGGAGGCGCTCGCCCGGTACGAGTTCCTGGAGTGGGGCGAGTGCACCGACCAGGTGACCGCGCTCGCGTTCCCGGACGGGGACCGCTTGCACCTCGTCTGCCGGGTACGCGACGCGGGCGGTCCCGTCCGGGACACCGAGCCGGTGGTGGCGCCGGTGAGCCGGACGGCGCTCGTCGACACCCTGGAGCGCGCTCTCGCCGTCGCCGAACGCGAGTGGTCCGCCCGGCTCGCCGCCATCCAGGGCCGCGGTGACACGCGCGACGGCGGCGACGTGTCCGGCGTGCGATCTCCCTAGGGCGCGGCTCACACTACGCCGCGCCACCCGCACCGGGGCGGCCGCACTGTCACAGGACGGTCCCCGCTCGGTGAACGGAACCCGATCGCCGTTCCCAACTACAGCTCGTAGCAGCATTCTTGGGCTGTCGCCCGGACGTCACGGACCCGTCCGGGCCGGGACGTAGGGGGACGGATGAGATCGGTGACGGTCATCGGCGCCGCCACGGTGCCGGACGAAGCACGACCCGCGTGGATGGGGACGGTGATCCGGGGCGGGCAGCACGTCGCCGACGCGCTCGGCATCCCCGCCCATCTGACCACCATGGACCCGGACACCGCCTTCGGTGTGATCGCCATGCCGGTCCTGCTGGCGCTCATCGTCCTGGGCGTCCAGGCCGGGCCCATCGCGCGCGCCGTCATCTCCCGGGACTTCTGGGACGACACCGGCCGCCTGCTCGGCGTGGCGCAGTTGCTGCTGCTCCTGCTGGCCTACGCGTTCGGGGCGGGAGGGCAGTCCCGTTCGTTCGGCGCCGCCGTCGGGGACATCCTCTCCGGGCAACTGCCGGACCTGCTGCCGATGGCCGTCGCGACCCAGCGGTTGCTGCTCTCGGTGCTCTGGCTGGTGGTGGGCGCGTCCGCCGGGGTCGGCCGCCCGGATCTGGCCGCCCCGTTCGACGCCGTGCGCGGCATGGCCCTGATCGCGGTCTTCGTCGTGGTGTTCACCGCCGCCTGGATGGCGCCGCCCAGCGGCGAGGGGCCCGCCGGCCGGCTGCCCGCCGTGGGAGCGGTCGGCGCCGTCCTCCTCGTCTTCGGCTACCTCAGCGCCGTCAGCCGCGGACACGGGCTGCGGCCGCACGTCCTGCGGCGGCGCCGCGAGGCCCTGGAGCACAGCTTCCGGAGGCGCGGCGAGGGGCCGCGGCAGGGCCAGGAGCCCCGGCCCGAGGACGAGTTGATCGACGCACTGCTCGCTCTGCCGCAGCACCGGTCCGCGCCGGTGGCGGCGAACATCTGGCGCCCCGCTCCGGCCCTGGTCCTGCGGATGTGCCTGCTCTGGGCCGCGCTGTTCGGTGTGCCCGCCGCAGTCGTCACCTGGATCTTCAGCACCGGACACTTCCCCCCGCCCGACCTCCCGGGCGTGCTGCGCGTCGAGCTGGCCGTCCTGTCCGTCATGGTGCTGATGATGGTGTTCTCGTTCCGGCGCAACCTCGACGGCCGGGTCCGGGTCTCCCCGGCGGTGCCCCGGCTGATCGACCTCAGTCTGCTGCTCTCGGTCGGCTGGCTGGGCCTGTCCGGCGCCTTGAGCTCCCCGGTGACCCTCGGCCCGCTGCCGGCCTGGGCGGTGGCACTGGGGCCGCCCCTGCTGATCGCCTCCCTGGTACTCCTCCTCGGCGTCCTCCCCCACCGCCGGCAGACCCCCCGGCTGCCGCTCGCCCTGACCATCGCCGTGCTCGCGGGACCCCTCGTCCTCCCCCTGCGGTCGGTCCTCCACCACCTGCTGGGCGGAATCGTGCACGTCCTCTGGTAGCTGACACCATGGCCCCATGGATGCATTGGACTTCGGCGAGCTTGTCGTGCGTCGCGCCCTGGAGCCGGAGGCGGACGCGCTGGCCGGCATCGACTCGGTCGCGGTTGAAGGTGACGAGGAGCGCGTGGCGAGTATCCGGAGGTGGTGCCGGAAGGGTCGGGCGGTCGTAGCGGAGGATACGTCCGGCCTGCTCGGCTACTGCGTAACGGAATACACGTTCTTCGACCAGGGCTTCGTCACGATGCTGATGGTCGCACCGCCCGCTCGTGGCCGAGGCGTCGGCCGGCGGTTGCTGGACGTCGCCGCGGCCGCCTGCAGAACCGAGAAGTTGTTCACCTCGACCAACGTCTCCAACCAGCCGATGCAGCGGCTCCTGCGACAAGCCGGGTGGAGACCGGTCGGCCTTCTCCATGGACTCGACGAGGGTGACCCCGAACTGTTCTACCTCTGCCGGACACCGACCAGAACGGCGCACCCGTGACCCGCGACATGACGGCGGCCCGGACCCCGGGCCCCAAAGCAGCGGCAGGCCTTGGGGCCCGACGTCGCGGGCGCGGGCTGCGCGGCTACCAGGCGGCCCCGGCGGGCTGGCGGGTGGTGGCGTTGACGCGGTTGAAGAAGTTGGTGAGGCTGATCCAGAGGACCAGGGAGGCGAGCTGCTTCTCGTCGAAGTGGGCGGCGGCCGCGTTCCAGACGTCGTCCGGGACGACGGCCCGGTCCGCGAGCCGGGTCACGTGCTCGGAGAGTTCGAGCGCGGCCCGCTCGGCGTCGGTGAAGAACGGCGCCTCCCGCCACGCCGCCACCGCGTGCAGCCGCTCGTCGCTCTCGCCGCTCCTCTTGGCACTGGTGATGCCGGCGACCACGCAGTAGCTGCACCCGTTGATCTGGCTGGCCCGCAGGTGCACGAGTTCGAGGACACTCTCCGGCACGCCGCCCTTCTTGGCGGCCTTGACGACACCGAGGATCGCCGGCATCGCCTCGGGGATCACGACCGCCGGGTTGGCCATACGCGCGTCGTTCATGGGGGACCTCTTCCGTTCGGGTTCCTGTTCGGTCACTTCACTGACGGAACCCGGCGGGGAAGTGTGACAACTACAGCGCGAGGTGATCGAACTCCCCGGCCTTGAGGGCGAGCAGGAGGGCCCGGAGCCCCGCCGGAGTGGTGGAGAGAATGGTGCCGGGCTCGACCGATGAGCGCACGCGACTTCGCCGGACTGAGCGCGCTGGATTCCAGCCGGTCCAGCACATTCGATACTTCACCAGGTGCGCGCAGGAGTCGAGGAACTCGGATCCGTGCTCCGTGTCGAGCTGGACGCTGTCGAGTTGGGGCACGGCAGCCGAGAAGTAGACGATCGGCTGGGCAGACCCGGGAACGCATCACTCGTAGTCGTTCCATCCCGCCGAGCGGGCGAGCTGTTCCCAGGTCGGCCAGGTCCCACCGGTCGCCTGCCGGACGAGTTCGCCCTGCATCGTGAACGGCGGTGCCTTCCGGGGGTTTTCGAGGGCCTGGCCGACGATGGCGTCGTGCAGGACCGCCGCCGCCTGCAACCTCGGCAGCGTCCGGTGGACGCGGTCCGCGTAGCCGGGCGGGAGCTTCTGCGGACCGCCGCCGAGGTCGAAGCCCGCGCCCAGGGCGACGAGGGCGATCTCCGGGCGTTTGCGCTCGGCGATCTCGCGGTCCATGTGGAGGGCGATCGCGTCCCACACCACCTCCGTGCGGTCCGCCGCCACGCCCTCCCCCGTCAGGAAGCGCACGGCCAGGTCGGCGCCGTCCAGTTCGAACCGCTGGTCGCCGTTGCCCTCCGTGCTCAGCCCGCAGTCGTGCAGGACGCAGCCCAGGAACAGCAGTTCGTCGTCGTAGTCCTGGTCCGGGCGCAGGCCGCGCCGCTCGCCGAGGAGGCGTCCGTAGAGGTACGTCCGCACGCTGTGGTGGAACAGCGCGGCCGGCAGCAGTCCCTGCGCATAGCTCAGCGTCCGCCGCGCGAGATCGGTGGCGGGGAGAGCAAACGGGTCGTCGGTCATGGGGTGGTGCTCCGTTCTCCCGCTGTGAGCAGCAGATGGACAAGGGCAACGAGCGCCAGGGCAGCGGCGGTCGCGAACCCCGGCCGGGCCGTCAGGCCGCCGATCAGCGTACCCGCGCCGATGCCCACGTAGATCGCCGAGGAGTTCAGCGCGACCACCAGCGGCGCCTCCCCCGGCGCCGCCGCGATGAGCCGGTGCTGCTGCGGGGGCGTCTGGCACCAACTTCCCGCTCCCCAGGCCATCGTGAGCAGTCCGACCAGCACCGGTCCCCGCACGCCGGTCGCGGCCAACGCGCCCAGGCCGGCGAGGCCTCCCGCCATCACCGCATAGCCGACCGCCAGCACCCGCACGCCGCCCACGCGGTCCGTCGCCAGGCCGGCCGCGAGGTTGCCGATCACCGCGCCGACGCCGTACAGGGCCAGCGCCCACACCGTGCCCCCGGCCGTCAGGCCGACCGTCGCCAGGGCGGGCACGCTGTACGCGTACACCGTGTATGCCGCCGCCATGCCGAGGACGGTCAGCGGCAGGATCGCCCGCACCGCCGGGTGGCGCAGCACGGCGAGGCGTTCGCGCAGCGCCACCGGCGGGCTGCCCGGCAGGTGCGGCAGCCGGACCGCGACCGCCGCCGCGACCAGCACCGCGAGCCCCGCCACCGCGCCGAGCGCCCAGCGCCACCCCGTCCACTGGCCGGCCAGGCCGCCCAGCGGCACGCCCAGGGCGGTGGCCACGGTCAGCCCGCCCACCACCACCGCCAACGCCCGGGCCCGCTGCTCGGGGCGGACCAGGAAGGCGGCGACGGCGCCCGCGTTGGGGGTGAACGCCGCCGCGGCGGCCGCGGCGGCCACCCGGGTGGCCAGCAGGACGGCGAAGTCCGGCGCGAGCGCGGAGGCGAGGTTGGCCGCGCCGAGGCCGAGCAGCGCGCCGACCAGCAGGCGGCGGCGCGGCAGCCGGGCGGTCAGGGTGGCCAGCACGGGCGAGAGCAGCGCGTACGCGGCGGCGAAGACGGTGACGGCCTGCCCCGCGGTGGCGGTGGAGACGCCGAGGTCGGCGGCGAGTTCGGGCAGGAAGCCGGCCACCACGAAGGCGTCGGTGCCGACGGCGAAGGTGCCCAGCGCCAGCACCGGCACCATCCTTAACGAGACATCAGACATCCCGATTCCCCTCCCGGAAAAGGCCCGGCCGCCCGGCCGGGCCGTGATCATGTGCGCCGTCAGGACCCGAGGCGCTCGTGGTACCGGCGGATCCGGTCGGGAGCACCGGCCGGGCTCGCGGCGAGCAGGTCGGCGATCGTCTGCGCCGCCAACTCCCGCCGCCAGGCGAGTTCGGCGCGCCGCATCGCCCCCGCGACGCCGCACGGCTTGGCGAACTCCCCCGCCCGCGCCTCGACGCCCGCACCCCGCTGCCGGATCTCGGTGCAGCGGAACGCCTCGGTGGTCCCCTCGACGGCCGCGACGACGTCCATCAACGTGATCCGCTCGGGCGCTCGCCCCAGCCGGTACCCGCCCCGCGCACCCGCCACCGAGGCGAGCACCCCGGCCCGGACCAGCGGCTGCAGCCGCTTCTTCAGGTACACCGGAGGCAGCTCGAAGATCTCCGCCAACCGCCCGGCCGGAATCGGCGCCCGCTCCTCGAGCCACGCCAACGCCAGGCAGCAGTGCAGCCCCCACTCCACGCCTTCACCCATCAGCACAATCGGGATACTACATGTCTCGATAGCAGGCCCCGCGCCGGCCCCGGGGACGGCGGTCGTGCGAGCTTCGTCCACGTCGACGAGAGACGCGACCTCCTGATTTTCAATAATCAGCGGTAGAATCGCCGTAAAGCGGCCGGCGCCTGGCGCAACATGGCGTGCCGCACCTTGATCTCCACGCCCGAACAGGCCGTAGCCGGCGGAATACTTCCAGCTAGAGATCTCATCATGACTGACTCGTTCGACGATGGCAGCGAAATTCCGCGCGAGTTCACCACAGCGTACTGGACCGAGCACGCAGCATTACGGCCGAAGCGCATGGGAGCGGTCCCGTCCTCCCCGTGGCTGGCAGTAGGCTCGGTGATTACCCGACCCCTCCAGGAGCGCATGAGGCAGGCCGAATCCGAGCCGATCGGCGTGCTTTTCGAACTCAATCGCAACTATTCGAAGGGCCTGGATCAGGCCCTCGAACTCGCCATGCATTTTGTAGGACAAAACTCTGCCAGTGCGGTTCAGCAGTTCGGCCCCTACCTGGCCGCGGCTCTCACCAAGAAGGATATCAATGAGTTTGCCAGGGTGGACCTGGATCAAATCCACAAATCAGATTGCCCGCACACTTCGACGGGACAGGACCCCTGCGGTCCGGTCAAGGGCATCTGGCCGAATTTCGAAGTGCACGCATTGATCCACAGAACTGCGATCACGACGAAAAGTGCGGCAGCGCAGCGGACTTTCGGGGCCCGTGGAGCAGGAATCACCTGGGCGGTGGTCGACTCGGGAATCGACGCCCGGCATCCCCATTTCGACCTGCACGCGAACGCGAACATCTCCGACACGTCGCACTGGAGCTATTTCGGCCCCGGAGACAGTCCCCTCACCGACGAGGCCGGGCACGGTACCCACGTCGCCGGGATCATTGCCGGAGAGAATTCCAGTGTCGTCGCCTCCCGCTCTCGCGTGACCGGTGCCGAGAGCCCGGATGGATTCCGACTGGACGCCTGGCAGGAAAATATCGACTCGATCAGCGGAATGGCTCCGGAATGCTCGCTCGTTTCCCTGAAGATTCTCGACAGCAACCAGTCGGGCGACCTGATCGCCCTGACGAAAGCTCTGCACCACCTGCGTCAAATCGTCTCGAAGGGCGGCCCCGACCTACCGGTCCACGGCGTGAACGTCTCGGTGGGATTCCCGGTCAACCCGCAGTGGTACGGAACCGGGCAGACACCGGCATGCCGCGAGGTCGACGAACTCGTCCGACTGGGCCTGGTCGTGGTGGCCGCGGCCGGTAACACGGGGTTCGGTTTCGCCCAGAGCTTCAGGCGCGACGAACTGTTCGAGGCCGGTTTCGCGCAGACCATCAATGATCCCGGGAACGCCGCAGGCGCCATCACCGTCGGCTCGACATCCACCAACCCGTATCGCACCGGTGTTTCCTACTTCTCGTCCAAGGGACCGACCGGTGACGGTCGCCTGAAGCCGGACCTCGTCGCGCCGGGAGAGCGTGTCGTGAGTGCCGCTTCCGGAAGGATCCGGGAAGCAGCCGGCGGGGATCACGTCCTCTATGCGGAGGACTCCGGAACCTCCATGGCCGCGCCCCATGTTTCCGGAATCGCCGCCGCCTTCCTGTCGACGCACCGGGAGTTCATCGGAAGGCCGGAAGAAGTCAAACGCATACTTCTCGAATCTGCGGTCGATCTGGGCCGGGCACGCGATTTCCAGGGCCGCGGACTGGTGGACGCCATGAGCGCCATCCAGTCGGTATGACGGGGTGGAGGCATCATGTGCTGGGCATTTCCCACCACGGAGGTGGAGCTCCGGAAGAACGGGGAGGTCCATGACCGGCATCAGTTGGAGGCCGCCGTAGCTCTCGCCAAGGGCGCGCCCGACGTGCTCGTGGTCGTACACGGCTGGCTGAGCGACAAGACGCAGGCGAGGACCAGGACCAGGGAACTCACCGCGAACATCAAGGCGGTGGCCGCAGAGCGCACGCGCGGCCTCGTGGTGGTCAACCTGTTGTGGCCTTCCACGCAGTGGGTGTCCGAAGCCGATTTGGCCGGGGGCGGAGCCTCGACGGAGGCCGCCGCCCGAGAACTGCGGGAGCACATCAAGGAAGATGTCGACGACGAGGACGTCCGGACGGACCTCCTCGAACAGGCCGGGAAACTGGAGGAGGCAGAAGCCAGAGTCGCGTTCGTCGATGCCCTGCGCGGACTTGTGCCCGGGGACGACGATGACGACTCCTGCCTCTTCGAAGCGTCCTTCGGCCGCGACCAGGACGAACTGTTCCAGCGGGCAGCCGCGTTCAGGCCGAACCGGCTGAGGGGAACGCCCAGGGGCGGAGGCGCGGCGAACGACCCGTCAGGAGTCCCCGGGCCGTGGCCCGGGCGAAGCGGTCCGTCGACCGGAGAAGGGGCGGCGATGGGCGTGGCCGGCCTCCGGCGTCCGTTCGCCGAGGGCGCGCTTCACCTGCTGAACCTCACGACGTACTACCGCATGCGGGAGCGCACAACGCACATCGGACGCGTCGGTGCAGCCGAGGTCCTGAGGAGACTGGGAACGCCGAACGGCCGTCGCCTCCATCTGGTCGGCCACTCCATGGGGGCCCGGGTCATTTCGGTGACGGTCACCGAGGCACGTTCTCCGCAAGTGTCTTCCATGGTCCTGCTGCAGGGAGCGTTCAGCCACTTCGGATTCGCCGAGACCTACGACGGCTCGAAGAGGTCCGGACTGTTTCGTCCGGTACTGACCGGCGACCGCCTGATCGGACCGCTGCTGGTCACCCACACCAGGAACGACTCCGCGGTGAAGTGGCCGTATCTCCTCGCGTCCACTCTTGCCCAGCAGGTGGCGGCCGGTGGTGTCCTCGGAACGGGAGGGAGGTACGGCGCCATCGGGAGCAACGGCGCACGGGGGACCCCGGAGAGTCACGACGGGGAATTGCGGAGCGTCGGCCACCCGTACCGCTTCCTGCCGCGTATGGCCCACAATCTCCGCTCCGACGGCTACATCACGTCCCACAGCGACGTCAGCGGTCCAGAAGTGGCCGACGCGATAGCGGCTGCCGCGTTCGGTCCGCCCCACGGTGGGCACCACTGAATCCCGCACCGGCCGAACGGCGGTCAGGTGTCGTCGGCGACGGCCAGGGTGTCGGTGATCGGGCGGGTGGGGCACTCGGCCGCCCCGCCCCGGTCGTCAGCCGACCCCCGGTCCCAGTAGTTGACCCAGAGGTCAAGTACTCACTACGGTGACGCCATGGGCAGGCCGAAGAGCTTTGAACCGGACGTGGTCGTCGCGCGGGCGATGGAGACGTTCTGGACCAAGGGCTACGCCGGCACCTCGCCGGCCGATCTGGCCGAGGCGACCGGGGTGGCCAAGGGGAGCCTCTACCACTCCTTCGGCTCCAAGCGTGAACTGTTCGCCAAGGCGCTGGAGCTCTACGGGCGGACGGGCACGGCGGCGACCGAGGAGTTCCTCTCCCGGCCGGGCACGGCCAGGGAGCGGATCCGCGCGCACTTCGCGCGGCTCGTGGACGCCGACCTCGACGGGCCCGTCCGGCGCGGGTGCCTGGCCCAGAACACGGTCGAGGAGCTCGGCGGACGCGACGAGGAGGCCACCCGCGCGGTGCACCGCATCGAGGAGCGCATGATCGAGCTGTTCGCGGCCCGCATCGAGCAGGGGCAGCGGGACGGCGACGTCGACCGAGGCATCGACGCCAAGGCACAGGCGCTGCTCCTCCAGACCACCCTTGCGGGGCTGCGGGTCATGGCGAGGACCTTCGACCGGCCGGTCCTGCACCGGATCATCGACACCGCCGTGGCGGGCCTCTGAGAGACGGCATCCAGGGCGGTGCCGGTTTTCTGCGCCCTAATTTTTGACCCACAGTTCAAGAATCACCGACCGAGAGGGAGAGACCATGGACCTCGGCATCAGCGGAAGGACCGCACTGGTCACCGGAGCGAGCCGCGGCATCGGCCTCGCGATCGCGCGGACCCTGACCGCGGAGGGCGTCAGGGTGGTGGGGGCCGCCCGGACGATCACCGCCGAGCTGGAACAGGCCACCAGCGCGGCCGTGGCCGTCGACCTGAGCACGCGTGAGGGCGCGCGGTCGGTCGTCGACGAGGCGCTCGCCGCCGTCGGCGGGATCGACTTCCTCGTCAACAACGTCGGGGCGGGCGACCCGGAACAGCTGTCCCTCGACGGGTTCCTGGACGTCGGCGACGAGCAGTGGCAGGGCGTCTTCGACCTCAACCTGTTCAGCGCGGTGTGGACCACCAGGGCGGCGCTGCCGAGCATCCTGGAGCGCCGGGGCGCGATCGTGAACATCTCCTCGATCAACGCCCGTACGCCCACCGGTTCGCCGGTCGGCTACGCGGAGGCCAAGGCCGCGCTGACCCAGTTCGGCAAGCGGCTCAGCGAGGAGCTGGCGCCGCGCGGGGTCCGGGTGAACACCGTCTCCCCCGGCCCCACCGCCACTCCGCAGTGGACCGACCCGGACCGCCTCGCCGGCACCGTGGCCGCCGCGAGCGGGGTGAGCCACGCCGAGCTGCTGGCGGACCTCCCCGGGCGGTTCGCCATCGCCTCGGGGCGGCTCACCGAACCCGGGGAGGTGGCGGACCTGGTCGCCTTCCTGCTGTCCGAGCGCGCCGCCAACATCCACGGCGCGGACCACGTCATCGACGGCGGGACCCTCAAGGCCGCCTGACGGCGGGTTCGGCGGGTTCGGCGGGTTCGGCGGTCAGTTGTCGTCGGTGACGGCCAGGGCGTCGGTGATCAGGCGGGTGGCGAACTCCTGGTCGTCGCCGACCATGCGGTTGATGTGCTCGGCGAGGATGACGGCGGTGGCTTCCAGGGGGTTCATCTCGGCGCGGGTCCAGTCGCCGTACTGGGCCCGCCAGAGGTTGGGGCTCAGCCCGGTGCCGGCGGCGATGAGGAGACCGGCCATGGTGGGGACGACCTCGCGGCGGAAGGTGTTGGGCATCATGCGCATCGTGGACACCAGGGTGGGCACCACGTGTTCGATGACGTCCTTGTCGTGCCGCTCGCACACCGTCCGCATCCAGTCCATGTACATGTAGATCAGCGTGCAGACGCCGTCCAGCAGGGCGTCCGCCTCCGCCGGGCCCATCGAGGCGGCGAACTCCTCGGCCAGCCGCTGCTGTTCGGGATCTGTGCCGGACTTGCCGTCGTAGATGGCCTTCAGCCGGGAGTCCATCACCAGCACGGCGGTGGCCACATCGCCGGCACGGGCGTAGGCGGGGTCACAGGGCGACGACACAGGAGTCCTCCTCAACCGGCCGCACTGGGTAGCGGCGCATGTTCGTAGGGTAGTCCTCCCCGGGGCGGGAGTCCGCCGAATCCTCCGGCTCACCGGGCCGGCGGCCGACGGCCCGCCAGCCGGTGATCAGCCGGTGGTCACCCGGAGGTTGGCGAGCAGGGCGGTGCCGTCGGCGGAGGTGGCGAGGACGCGGCCGGAGCGGTGCCAGTAGGTGACCGCGCCGGCGTGCCGGCGCACGCCGATCCGGGAGTCGGCGGCGCCCGGGACGCGCAGGGTGAGCGCGGGGGCCGAGGAGGGGCCGGTGCCGGCGTGGACCCGCAGATCGGTGCCGTCGGGGACGGTGAGCGCCCAGTGGTCGCCGTCGGCGGCGGGGCCGGAGAGGGGGCGGCCGTCGACCCGCATCTCGACGTCCGGGCGTTCGGACGTCCACCGCAGCAGGGTGTCGTCCTCCGTCTCCGGGACCGTGAGCAGGCCGCCGGCGGCGAGGACGACCGGGTCGCGGTACACGTCGGCCAGGGCGTCGTTCACCCGCAGGCGCCCGCGCAGCTCCCAGCCCGGAAGGTCCCAGCGCCACACCTCGATGAGCGGGGAGCCGTCCGGCAGCGGCGAGTGGACGAGGGCCGCGCAGCCGCCGGGGGTGCGCGAGACGTCACTCAACAGCCGCTGTTCGCCGCCGAGTTCGCGCCACACCACGGTCGGGCGCGCGGTCAGGGTGTCGAGCACGACGAGCGCGCCCCCGTCAGAGGCGAGCAGGTGCCGGCCGTCGAAGGACGGCGCCGACGGCCGGGCCCGCAGGGTGGTCCACGGCCGGACGGTGCGGGTGGCGAGGTCGAGGCGGCTGAACGCGCGCAGCTCCGGGCCGTGGTCCTCGACCAGCAGGGCGCTGCCGCCGTGGTCGGCGAGCACCAGCCGGTCGGTGGGAGTGTCCCAGCGGGCGCGGGTGCGGCCGTCGGGGGCGAGCAGCCGGACGCCCGCCTGGCCGCAGGCGACCAGCAGGGAGCCGGAGGCGAGCAGGGCGGCGTCCAGCACCGGGAGCGCGCCCGGCCGGTCGGCGGCCGTGTACGCGGGGGCGGTGGCGTGCGGGCGGGGCAGCGGACGGGGGCGGGCCAGGTCGGCGGCGGTCAACGGGTCGGCGCGGCGCAGCAGTTTGTCGAACAGGGCGTGCTCCGCCGCCCCGCCCGGGCCGGTCCCGTGGGCGCTGCCGAAGCCGCCGTCGCGGACGGCGGCCCGGGCGGCGGCGGTGGCGAGTTCGCGGTCGGTGGTCGCGTCGGCGGCCGGCAGGGCGGCGAGCGCGGCCGCCAGCGCGGAGCGCCCGGTGGTGTACGGGTCGCCGTCGCCGTCGAGGACGGCCCGGGCGAGGGCGCGGGTGGCGTCACCGGCCCCCAGGGCCAGCAGGTACGGCAGGGCCCGGCCGCGGGCGGGACCGCCGAGGGCGACGGCGTCCCGCAGGTCGGCGACGACCGTCGGACGCAGCGCGGCGTCCGGCCAGGCGGCCTCGACGGCGCCGAGCCGGTCGCCGGCCGCGCGGCAGTGCCCGGCCCAGGCGGTGCGCAGGTCTCGGGCGGCCTGCGGGTCGGTGGCGGCCAGCCGTTCGACGGCCGAGGCGAACGCACCCCGGCGGTGGGCGGTGCGGATCGCGCGCTCGCGCTCGCCGGCCCGCCACCAGAGGCGGACCACCTGGTCGGCGGGCAGCTCGCGGCCCTCGGCGAGTTCGGCGGCCTGGGCGTGGCGGCCATGCCGGTCGAGCAGGGCGACGGCCTCGGCGGGCGCGTCGAGGAGGTCGGCGAGGGCGAAGGCGGCCTCGTCGATCCGGCCCTGCTGCTCCAGTCGCTCGGCGGCGTGCCGGTAGAGCGCGGTCAGGTGCTGGTAGGCCGTGGGGCCGCTGAACGGTGTGACCGAGGCCGGCGCGCCGCTGTGCGGGGTGGGGCGCAGTGCGCCGGTGAAGCGCTTGGGCAGGGAGAGGGAGAGCCAGATCCGCGCGGCCGGGACGTCCCCTCGGCCGGACGAGAGCGGGAGGGCGTCGCGCAGGGCGTCGTCCCAGCGGTGCTGTTCGAAGGCGCGGGTGAGGTCGCGCAGGTAGCGGGCGTGCCGACCGTGCAGGAGGTGGACGGCGGGGGTGCGCAGGGTGAGGCGGGCCAGCAGGTCGCCGAGCCAGGGGGGACCGGCGCGGCGCGGGGCCGCGGCGCCGGCGGCGGAGGTGCTGTCAGCTCCCCCGGTGGAGGCCCCGCTTCCGCCGCCGGCGGAGGCGCCGGTCCCGCCACCGGCCGCGGTCCGGCCGAAGAGCAGCGCGTAGCCGAGGGCCCCGACGGCCGCCGCGAACACCACGCCGCCCGGGTCGATGCCGCTGTCGGCGAGCAGTCCGAGGCCGTAGAGCACCACGAGCGACAGCGGCAGCACGATCATCAGGACGACGATGACCGTCGCGCTGCGCTGGTCGATGGCGATCTCCGGGCCGCGCCGGCGCCGCCGGGCGCGCGCTCCGGTGGCGGCCGGCTCCTCGGCGGTCAGCCGCCGGGCCCGCCCGGAGCTCGGCCGGATGCCGGCCGCCGCCCTCAGGTCGGGCCGTGGGTGCGACGGCAGGGACTCCTCGACGGGCGCCGCCTCGGGCATGGGGGCGACGCCGAGCGGGCGCGGCCGGTGCAGGGTGAGGCCGGTGAGCAGCAGCCAGCCGGACGGGTCCACCTCCGGCAGTTCGTCGATGACATGAATGACAGTCATATTGGCCTCGACCAGGGCGAGTTGACCCGATGCAGCGGCAGCCGAGGCCCCGGGGGCGGCCAGCGCGCCGCGCCCGGGGCGCTCCAGCGGCAGCCCGGGAGCCCGGCCGGCGCGCACCAGGACCGGCTCCGCCAGCGTCAACAACCAGCGGCCGTCCGGCAGTTCACGCAGCCGCGCGCCCTCGCTCCAGAGCGTCAGAACACGGTCGGCGGCCTCAGCCGCACCGATCAGCGGCACATCGAGGACGAAACCCGCGGCGTTCATTCGGCGCTCCCGAGGAACTGGTGGATCCGGCCGGTGGTGGTGCTGCCGACCACGAGCCGTCCGTGCGACAGCTCGGCCGCGATCAGCGGCAGGGTGGGGTGCACGGCGGGCGCGGAGTGGCCGCCGGAGAAGCGGCTCAGGGTGCGGACGCCGTCGGCGCGGATCGCGCGGACCTGCCGGCCGCCGGGCGACCAGGTGATCAGCGCGGGTTCGTGGCCGTCGTGGACCAGGCCGGCCACCTCGGCCTTCTCCCGGAACGAGAGCCGTCGCTCGTCACCGCGCGGGGTCCGCGCCGTCCAGTGCCGGCCGTCCTCCGACCAGGCGACCGTGCCCTCCGCGTGCAGCAGATGCCGCGCCCGGATGGCCTCCAGTGGCAGGTCGCGCCCGAACAGCCGCGGTTCGCGGAACCGGTCGAAGCCGCGCTCGCGTTCCGTGCCGCGGCCGACCGGCCCGTCGTCGGTGACCGCGCCGTCGGGGGCGATCCGCCGCCAGCGGCCGGCGACCGGGGCCAGCAGGTCCTCCCCGGCACGCAGCAGCGGCAGCACGGGACGCGCCGCCAGCCGTGCCACCAGGCCCTCGTCGAGGCCGAGTTCGGCCGGGTCCACGGAGAGTTCCGCGGGCCCGGCGAGGGGACGCCCGATGACATGGCGGAGCACCCGGCCGCGGTGGAGGCACAGGGCGATCAGCCGTCGGCCGGTCCGGCCGGCGGCGATCACCTGGCCGGCCAGCCGGTGCTCCTTGTCCTGCGCGGTGCGCCGGTGCCGCTGTTCGATGTCGCGCACGTCCAGGGCGACGAGCGTTCCGGTGTGCCGGCCCCGGACGAGCAGGAACGGCGCCTCGGTGGTGAACGCGGGCAGCCGCCGGCCGAGCGGACCGGCCTCGGACGGCGCGACGACGACGGCCCTCCCGGTGCGCCGGAACTCCGCGCCACGCAGCGTCCGGACGGCGAGGTCGGCGGCGGGCAGCGGCAGCTCGAACTCCGCGCGGTCGAGGCGGACGGTGACGTGGGTGGCGCCCGCCGGTCCCCACCGGGCCGGTTCGCTCGCCAGGACCCTGGGCCGGCCCGGGAGCCGGTCGGCGAGCCGGGGCGAGGTGAGCAGCCAGGCCCGGTCCTCGGCGTCCAGCGTGGCGGCGGCGAACTCCACGTCCTCGGGCGTCGGTTCGGCGCTGCGGCGGGCCGCGAGCCAGGCGGGCAGCAGATCGGCGGGCTCGCCGCCGAACCAGTGGACGGGCTCGTCGCCCAGCACGCCGACCAGCAGCTCGCCGCCCCGGGCGGCGGCCCGGCGGTGCAGGACGAGCAGCGCGGCCAGCTGGACGAGGCGCCCGGCGCCGGCCTGCGAGGGTCCGGCGTCCACCATCGCGACGGTCCGGCCGCGCGTCGCGACGGTCCGGAACTCGGGTGAGAGGTAGAGCAGTTCGCCGTCGACGAAGCGCCGCAGGAACTCCTCGGGGTGGTCCTCGGCGAGCAGCCACTCGGTGGGCAGCAGCTGGTCGGGCCGCCCGGACCGGCCGAGCCCGCCGACGCCGTCCGGCTCCCCCGGACCGTCGCTCACCGGCTCCCGCTCGCCGACGAGCGCATCGAGGCGGCGCAGCAACGGGCCGAGGGCGGTGGCCAGTTCGGGGGTGAGCGCGGACAGTGCCGCGGCCCAGGGCGCCAGCCCGGCCGGCAGCCGGGTGGCGGTCATCGCCCGGCCTCCCGGGTGCGGGAGGTGAGCGCCTCCGGGTCGGTGGCGGGCGCCGGCGGGGCGGCGACGAGGGCGTGGTCGGGGGTGAGCACGCAGAGTTCGCCGGGTTCGGCGCCGAGCGCGGCGCGCCAGAGGGCGGGGGCGGGCCGGGGGCGGGCGGTGGTCGGCACCAGCAGGCCGCCGTCGTGGCCGAGGTAGCGGGCGCCGTCCGACCAGGGGAGGTCGGGCTCGGCGCCGAGGACGAGCAGCGCGGTGTCGTCGGCGAGCACGCCGAGCCGGGCCCCGTCGGTGAGCCGGTCGCGGGTGGCGGCGGCCAGGGCGGGGACGGCGTCGCCGAGGGCGAGCACGGCGGCGGCGGTCAGCGGCGGCTCACGGCGTTCCCAGCCGAGCGCCACCGCGGGCGGGGGCAGGTGTGTCACGAGGGCGCGACCGCCGCGACGAGTTCGGCCCGTATGCCGGCGAGCGCGGCGGGCAGGTCGGCCGGGGCGAACCCGGCGTCGATCTCGCGCAGCGCGGCCTCCAGGCGGAGCCGGGAGTCGCGTCCCTCGGGCAGGTGGCGGTGCTCGGCGAGCAGGGCGGCGCCGGTGCGGGCGAGCCGTTCGGCGCGGGCGGCGGTGCTGCGGGAGAGCTCCTCGGCGGCGTGCGCGAGGGATTCGTTGGCGGCCTTCTCGATGAGGTCGGCGAGGGTGTCGCGGGCCAGCGCCTGGGTGTCGGCGGTGGGGGCGATCAGCGGCAGCACCCACAGGTCGCGGGCGGTGGCGACGCCTCGCCCGTCCAGGACGGCGGCGGCCGCGACCAGCCGCTGCGAGCGGACGGCCCGCCGGTCGCCGACGGGGACGCCGGCGGCGCGCAGCCGGCGCAGCGCGGTGGCGAGCAGCGGGGTGACGCCGTCGAGGTCGCAGTCGCGGGCGGCGGCGGTGAGCCGGTCGAGCGCGCCGAGCGGATCCCCGCCACCGGCCGGGATGGCGTCGGCGGGCCGCCGTCCGGCCTCCAGCAGTTCCTCCAGCCGGGCGTCGGCGACCGGTTCGACGAAGACCCGGGCGAGGAAGCGGTCGGCGAAGGCGGCGAGCGCCGGGTCCTCGGGCAGGTGGTTGGCCGCGCCGACGCAGACCCGCAGCGGGCTGGCGAGGACGGTGCCGCCGCGCCGGAAGACGCGTTCGTTGAGCAGGCCGAGCAGGGTGTTGAGCACGGCCGTGGAGCCGAGGAAGACCTCGTCGAGGAAGGCGATCTCGGCCTCGGGCAGCATGCCCGCCGTCGCGAACTCGACCCGGCCCTCGCGCAGGCCGCGCAGGTCGACGGGGCCGAACAGCTCGTTGGGCTCGGTGAACCGGCCGAGCAGGTACTCGAAGTAGCGGCCGCCGAGCCGGTCGGCGACCCGGCGCACGGCCTGCGACTTGGCGGTGCCGGGCGGGCCGACGACCAGCAGGTGCTCCCCGGCGACGGCGCAGAGCGCGACCACCTCGGCGACCGTCTCGCGGTCGACCAGGCCGCGCCCGGCCACGCCGACGGCGGCCGCGATCAGCTCGGCGTCCTGCCGGAGCGTGTCCTGCCAGGGGGCGCCTTGACGGGGCGTGCCCTGGCGGAGCGAGGCGGACGGGGCGTCGGACGGGGTGCTGGTGTCGGTCACGAGCACCGGAGTCTATGGTGGGCGGAGCGAGCGCCACCATCGGGTTTCCGTCAGGGGGCGGGGGTGGCGAGCCACACCTCGGTCCCGCGTTCCCCGGGCGTGTCCAACTTCTCGTCCAGCTCGATGGTCGTGACGAGCAGCGCCGCGCTGTTCGGGACGGCGTCGACCCGCGTCACCAGGTAGTCCGGGAAGGTGTGGCGCCAGAGGACACGGCGGCCCTGGACGTCCCAGACCACCACGTCCGCGCCGCTCCCGGCCGCCGCGCGCCGGCCGTCGCCGAAGACGGTGGCCGCCCAGATGCCGGGGGACTCGCCGGCGGCGATGGTCTTGTCGGCCAGGACCCGGCCGGTCGCGGGGTCGATCACGATGGCGTGGCCGTCGGCGGTGCCGAAGGTGGCGACGCTGCCGTCCCCGTTGAGCGACACGCTCCGGGCGTCGCAGCCGCATCCGACGGTCTCACCGACGCGGTCGGGGTCGGCGGGGTCCCAGGTCTCCACGCCCTCCAGGCCGGCGGCGCGGACCAACCCGTCCCCGGTGACCGCCCAGGCCTCGTAGGCCGAGCGGCCGCCGTCCGGGACCGGCTTCTCGGGAAGGGTGCTCCTGCTGCCGTCGGCCACCTTCACCACGGTGGGCCCGAAGCTGCCGAAGACGAACAGGTCACCGCCCGGGGACAGGGCGCCCGGCCCCTCGTTCACGTCGATGTCGAGGTCGGTCGGGGTGCCGCCGGAGAGGTTCAGCAACCGCAGGTCGCCGTTCTCGCCGAGCACCGCGATCGTCCCGCCGTCCGCCGAGACCCGGATCCTCCGTACGGCGCCGAGCTTGGTGGTGGTGACCAGGGTGGCGGCGTCGCCCTTGGCGTGGTCGACGGCGTAGACGCGGCCCTTCGAGGTGCCCAGCAGCACGAGGTCGTCGCCGCGTGCGGCGATCGTGGTGATCCGCCCCGCGTCCGCGCCCGGCGGCGCCATCTTGGCCAGGGTGTACCGGGCGCCGTCCGGCCCGCTGCCGGTCGGCCCGCCGCCGGGCGCGGTCGTGGCGGTCGTGGCGGTCGTGGCGGTCGTGGCCGGCGGTTCCGACGGGGCGTCCGACGGCCACCGGGCGACCCCGATGCCGATGCCGACGGCCGCCACGCAGCAGCAGACGAGGATCAAGGTGAGGACGCGCGTCCTGGCACTGCTCACGGTGTGGCCTCCGCGACCGGCGTGGGGGGAACGAGGCGGTCACCGACCGCACGCGTCTGGCTGGAGGAGCTGTCCACCCAGGTGCTCTTGTAGTCCCAGGACCACAGGGGCGTCCTCGGTACCGGCGCGGTGCGGAAGTTCTTGCCGCCGTTGTCGACCCGCACCGTCGTGTGCTTGCTCCCGGAGACCAGGTCGAGTTCCAGGTACCACTGGCAGAGCGCCCGCCCGGTCGTGGCCGACACCAGGAAGGTCTCGATCTCCCCGGACTCGACCGTGAAGCCGAACGGCGCGCCGTCGTCGGACGTGTAGGTGGCCCGGGGCTGCGGGTTGTCCAGGTCGACGGTCAGGAAGCGGAGATTGGCCTGGCCGGCGGTGGGACAGGTGACGCCGACGGAGGGTGGCGGCTCCTCGCGCGAGACCACGACCACCCGGAGGTTGGCGATCTGCACCTGGCGCTCGGCGTTGCCCTGGACCGTCACCTGGAGCCTGCTCTCGCCGGCGTCGGTCCCGGCGTTCTTCACCAGCCAGTCGTGGAACCCGGTGCAGCCGGTCCCCGGGCCCGTGGTGGGCGCCGCGCCCTCGGGCAGCACGCCCCGGATCTCCAGGTCCCCGAACGCTCCGACCTTCTTCGGATTGGTCTCGACGGACACCGTGGCCGGCGGCGGCGTGTCGCGGGTCAGCGAGTCCGCGCCGTCGGTGAGGCGGGTCACGCCCCAGGACACCACCCCCACCACCGCGGTGGTGACGATCAGGGCGGGCAGCGAGAGGAACAGCTCCCGCCGCCGCCGTCCGCCTCCCGGGTCTTCGGCCGGCGCGGCCGCCCGGCCCTCCCCCGGTTCCTCCGGCCGTCTCTCCCCTTCCACGCCCTCCCCCTTCTCGCGGCGCACCGCCCTGGAATGCGCGCCGGGCGTCGGAAAAGCCCCCTGCCTCCCAGATGCCCTCCGGCATCGCCCTCGAATCCTGACGCTGTGTCAGAGTCTCGACCAGCCCTCATGGTTGGAGCGTCGGCGCAGGACTCTTCGTCGGGGTCCGCGGCCTGCTGGGCCCCGCACTCCTCCCGGTCGAGGCGGTCGAGGGCCTCGGCACGGATCGTGTCACGCCCCACCGGCAATCAGTCGTCGAGCTGCTCCCAGCCGCGCCGCACCGGGGCACCGGCGGGCTGGCGGGGGTCGCGGCTGCGGTAGACGATGTACGGGCGGAAGAGGTACTGCAGGGGTGCGCTGAACATGTGCACCAGGCGGGTGAACGGCAGCAGCGCGAACAGCACCAGGCCGACCACCGCGTGCACCTTGAACGCCACCGGCACGTCCGCCATCCGGCTCACGTCCGGGCTGAGGGTGAACAGGCTGCGGGCCCACGGGGCGATGGTGGAGCGGTAGTCGTAGCCGGAGTCCAGCGAGGAGTGCATCAGCTTGGCGACCAGGCCGAGCACGATCGCCGCGAGCAGCACCACGTACATCAGCTTGTCGTTGCGGGTGGTGGCGCGCAGCACGGCGGGGTTGCGGCGCCGGCGGTAGAGCAGCACCAGGATGCCGCCGACCGCCAGGAACCCCGCCGCGCAGCCGGCGAAGAGCGACAGCAGGTGGTAGGCGTGCTCGTCCAGGCCGACGGCGTCCGTCCAGGAGGCGGGCACGAACAGGCCCATCAGGTGGCCGGCCAGCACGAAGAGGATGCCGTAGTGGAACACCGGTGAGGCGATGTTCAGCAGGCGGGACTCGTAGAGCTCGGAGGAGCGGGTGGTCCAGCCGAACTTGTCGTAGCGGTAGCGCCAGACGAGTCCGGAGACCAGCAGCGCCGCCGCGATGTACGGCAGCGCACCCCAGAGGAAGGTGTCCATCGGCGAAATCTCCGCTCAGGTGGGCAGGACGGGCAGCAGGCCGAGGTGCCCGTACGGCGGGGTGTCCAGGCCGACCTGTTCGCGCGGCGGTCCGCTCCGGGCGAGCGCCAGCGCGGCGGCGCGGTCCCGGGGCGAGGGCCCGGGCAGGGTGGCGCAGACGGCGGCGAGCACGTCCGCGTAGGGCGTGCCGTGCTCGGTGAGGGCGAGCCGCAGGAGTTCCAGGGCGGGGCGGTGCTCGCGCAGCAGCGTCTCGTCGCCGGTGGCGGCGGTGAACTCCAGGACGGCGGGCAGGAAGTCGGGCAGGTCCTCGCCGTCGAACTCCAGGCCGTGCGCCCGGTAGGCGGACTTGAAGCGCAGCAGGGCCTCACCGCGCCGGCGGGTGTCGCCGTCGGTCCACCAGCTGAGGTGCAGGCTGTGCCGCTGGGTGAAGTCGAAGACCTCGACGTAGTGGCGGGCCAGTTCACCGGCGGGGCGGGCCCCGGCCCAGGCGAGGAAGGCGCGCAGCGGTGCGGCGGCGGCGTGGCGGACCGGCCCGGGCAGGCCGGCCGGCGCGGTCGGCGGGCCGTCGGGGTAGCAGAGGCAGTCGGCGGCGATCCGGCGGACGAGCGCGCGCGGGTCGGCCGTCACAGCGTGGGCTCCTCGCGCGAGGAGGCGGCGTCCTCGGGCGGGGCCGGCCGGTCTGCGGTCTGGCGCCGGCGCAGCCCGTGGAAGGTCTCGACGGTGACCAGCGGCAGCGAGCGCCGCCCCGAGCCGGCGCCGAACGGGCCGTCGGCCCCGTCGGGCGCCCCGTCGGCATGGTCGAGGCCGCAGCCGGTGGGCAGCGCGGACTCCTCCAGCCGTTCGGCGTCGGCGCGGGCGGCGGTCGGGATGACGTAGCGGTCCTCGTACTTGGCGACGGCGAGCAGCCGGAAGAGGTCCTCGATCGAGCCGGCGTCGAGTCCGACGGCCTCGGCGAGGGCGTGGTCGGGCGGGTGGCCGAGGTTGACGGCGCGCATGTGGGCGCGCATCGCGGCGAGCCGGTCGAGGGCGGCGCGCACCGGGCCGGGGTCGCCTGCGGTGAAGAGCCCGGCGAGGTACTCGACGGGGATGCGCAGGGCGTCGATGGCGCCGAAGAGGTTCCCGGCGTCCTCGCCGTCATGGCCACTGGCGGCGACTTCCTCCACCACCGGGGAGAGCGGCGGGATGTACCAGACCATCGGCAGGGTGCGGTACTCGGGGTGCAGCGGCAGCGCGACCCGGTAGGTGCTGATCAGCGCGCGCACCGGCGAGCGGCGGGCGGCCCCGATCCAGTCGTGCGGGACGCCGTCACGCTCGGCGGCGCGCCGCACCTCGGGGTCCTCCGGGTCCAGGAAGACGCCCAACTGTGCCTCGTACAGCTCGTGTTCGTCCTCGACGGAGGCGGCGGCGGTGACCCGGTCGGCGTCGTAGAGCAGCACGCCGAGGTAGCGAAGCCGCCCGACACAGGTCTCGGAGCAGACGGTGGGCAGGCCGACCTCGGTGCGCGGGTAGCAGAAGGTGCACTTCTCGGCCTTGCCGGTGCGGTGGTTGAAGTAGATCTTCTTGTACGGGCAGCCGGTGACGCACTGGCGCCAGCCCCGGCAGCCGTCCTGGTCGACCAGGACGATGCCGTCCTCGGCCCGCTTGTAGATCGCGCCGGACGGGCAGGCGGCGGCGCAGGCCGGGTTGAGGCAGTGCTCGCAGATCCGGGGCAGGTAGAACATGAAGCTCTGCTCGTACTGGAAGCGGATCCGCTCGCCGACCTCCCGGCGCATCCGCTCGACGTTGGGGTCGGCGGCGGCGTGCTCGGGGGCGCCGCCGAGGTCGTCGTCCCAGTTGGGCGACCACTCGACGGCCATCGGGCGGCCGGTGATCAGCGAGTGCGGCCGGGCGACGGGGTAGTCCTCGCCGAGCGGGGCGTCGGTGAGGGCGCGGTAGTCGTACGTCCAGGGCTCGTAGTAGTCCTGGAGGGTGGGCATGACGGGGTTGGCGAAGATCGAGGCGAGCTTGTAGAGCCGTCCGCCCTGGCGCAGTTTGAGCCGCCCGCGCCGATCGAGCCGCCAGCCGCCGCGCCACGTGTCCTGGTCCTCGTAGCGGCGCGGGTAGCCGAGGCCGGGGCGGGTCTCGACGTTGTTGAACCAGACGTACTCGGTGCCCTGGCGGTTGGTCCAGGTCTGCTTGCAGGTCACCGAACAGGTGTGGCAGCCGATGCACTTGTCGAGGTTCATCACCATGGCGAGCTGGGCCATCACGCGCATCAGTACTCCACCTCCTGGCGGCGCCGGCGGACGACCGTCACCTCGTCGCGCTGGTTCCCGGTCGGGCCGAGGTAGTTGAACGCCCAGGAGAGCTGGGCGTAGCCGCCGATCAGATGGGTGGGCTTGAGCAGCACCCTGGTCAGCGAGTTGTGGATGCCGCCGCGCCGCCCGCCGGTCTCGGCGCGGGGCACGTTGACGGTGCGCTCCTGCGCGTGGTGCATGTAGACGGTGCCGGGCGGCATCCGGTGCGAGACGACGGCGCGGGCGACGACGACGCCGTTGCGGTTGACGGCCTCGATCCAGTCGTTGTCGGCGGCGCCGATGGCGGCGGCGTCCTCGGCCGACATCCAGATCACCTGCCCGCCGCGGGAGAGGGCGAGCATGAACAGGTTGTCCTGGTACTCCGAGTGGATGGACCACTTGTTGTGCGGGGTGAGGTAGCGGACCGTCACTTCCTTCTGCCCGTCCGGCCCGAGGGCGGGTTCGCCGAACAGGCGGCGGATGTCGAGCGGCGGCCGGTAGACCGGCAGGGCCTCGCCGAGTTCGTGCATCCAGTCGTGGTCGACGAAGAAGTGCTGGCGCCCGCTGAGGGTGTGCCAGGGCTTGAGGTGCTCGGTGTTGAGGGTGAACGGGCTGTAGCGCCGGCCGCCGGCCTCGCTGCCGGACCACTCGGGCGAGGTGATGACCGGGGCGGGGGCGGCCTGGGTGTCGGCGTAGGAGATCCGGCGGCCCTCGTGCTCGGCGGCCAGGTGCGCCAACTCCCGTCCGGTGCGGCGTTCCAGGGTGTGGAAGCCCTGGGTGGCGAGCCGGCCGTTGGTGGTGCCGGAGAGCGCGAGCACGGTGTCGCAGGCCTTGACGGCGGTGTCCAGGGCCGGGCGGCCGTCGGCCGGGCCGCCGCGGACCACGCCGTTGCGGGCCCTGAGCTGCTCGACCTCCTCCTCCGGGTGCAGCACCACGCCCTTGGCGGGCAGGCCGAGTCGCTCGGCCAGCGGGCCGAGCGAGGCCATCTTGGCCGACACCGCCGTGTAGTCGCGTTCGACGACGGCGAGGTTGGGCATCGTGACGCCGGGGACGGGCTCGCAGGCGCCGTCGCGCCAGTCCAGGTCGGTGCCGCCGGGCTGGGCGGTCTCGCCGGGCGTGTCGTGCTGCAGCGCGGTGGCCACCAGGTCGTGGCGGGTGTCCAGGTGTCCGCGGGCGAGTTCGCTGAACCGCGCGGCGATCGCGTGGAAGGCGTCGAAGTCGGTGCGGGCCTGCCACGGCGGATCGACGGCGGGGGCGAAGGAGTGCACGTAGGGGTGCATGTCGGTGGAGGACAGGTCGTGCTTCTCGTACCAGGTGGCGGCGGGCAGCACGACGTCGGAGAGCAGGGTGGAGGAGGTCATCCGGAAGTCCAGCGAGAGCAGCAGGTCGAGCTTGCCCTCGGGGGCCTCGGGGTGCCAGCGGACGTCGCGCGGGCGCACCTCCGCGCCGGCCTCCCGGGCGCGCAGCGAGGAGTGGGTGCCCAGCAGGTGCTTGGTGAAGTACTCGGCGCCCTTGGCGGAGGAGCCGAGCAGGTTGGCCCGCCAGAGCGTGAGCACCCGGGGCCAGTTGGCCGGGTCGTCCGGGTCCTCGCAGGCGAACCTGAGCCGCCCGGCGCGCAGTTCGGCGACGACGTGGTCCTTGGGGTCGCGGCCGAGGGCGCGGGCCTCGTCGGCCAGGTCCAGCGGGTTGCGGTCGAAGGTCGGGTAGGAGGGCATCCAGCCGAGCCGGGCGGAGCGGGCCAGCAGGTCGACGGTGGCCAGGCCCCGGAAGCGGCCGGTGCCCAGGGGGGAGGCGAGCACGTCGGCGGGGTAGGTGTCGTAGCGCCACTGGTCGGTGTGCAGGAAGAACCAGCCGGTGCCGATCGCCTGCCGGGGCGGGCGGGACCAGTCGGTGGCGCCGGCGAGGGTGGCCCAGCCGGTGATCGGCCGGCACTTCTCCTGGCCGACGTAGTGCGCCCAGCCGCCGCCGTTGCGGCCCTGGCAGCCGGTCAGCGCGAGCAGGGCGAGGAAGGCGCGGTAGATGGTCTCGGAGTGGAACCAGTGGTTGGTGCCGGCGCCCATCAGGATCATGCAGCGGCCCCGGGACTCCTCGGCGGTGCGCGCGAACTCGCGGGCCACCCGGACGGCCTGGGCGGCGGGTACCGAGGTGTGCCGCTCCTGCCAGGCGGGGGAACCGGGGGTGTCCGGGTCCTCGTAGGAGGCGGGCCAGCGGCCGGGCAGGCCCTCGCGGCCGACACCGTACTGGGCGAGCAGCAGGTCGTAAACGGTGGTGACCAGCGCGCCGCCGTCCAGGCGCAGCGCGGGCACGCCGCGGCGGACGGTGTCACCACGGCCCTGGCCGTGCGCGCCGCCGTCGGTGTCGAAGCGCGGCAGCAGCACCTCGACGGGTGTGGCGGCGGCCTCGCCGTGCAGGGTCAGGCGCGGGCGCAGGCCCTGGAGGTCGAGGTTCCAGCGGCCCTCGCCGGAGGCGGTCCAGCGGAAGCCCAGCGAGCCGTTGGGCACGACCGGCCGGCCGGTCGCCTCGTCCAGCACGGCGAGCTTCCACTCGGCGCCCTCGCCGTCGTCGCCGAGGTCGCTCGCGCGCAGGAACTTGGCGGGGGTGAGGGCGCCGTCCCGTTCGGTCAGGGTGACCAGGAACGGCAGGTCGGTGAAGCGGCGGACGTAGTCGTCGAAGAACGGGGTGGTGCGCTCGACGAAGAACTCCCGCAGGATCACGTGGCCCATGGCGAGGGCGAGGGCGCCGTCGGTGCCCGGGTGGGGGTGCAGCCACTCGTCGGCGAACTTGGTGTTGTCCGCGTAGTCCGGCGAGACCGCCACCACCTTCTGCCCCCGGTAGCGCGCCTCGGCCATCCAGTGCGCGTCCGGGGTGCGGGTGACGGGCACGTTGGAGCCCCACATGATCAGGTAGGCGGCGTCCCACCAGTCCCCCGACTCGGGCACGTCGGTCTGGTCGCCGAACACCTGCGGGGAGGCCACCGGCAGGTCCGCGTACCAGTCGTAGAAGGAGAGCATGGCGGCGCCGATGAGCGAGTGGAAGCGGGCGCCGGCCGCGTGCGAGACCATCGACATCGCCGGGATCGGCGAGAACCCGGCGATCCGGTCCGGGCCGTGGGCCTTCACGGTGTGCACGTGCGCGGCGGCGACGATCTCCACCGCCTCGTCCCAACTCGCCCGCACCAGGCCGCCCTTGCCGCGCGCCCGCTGGTAGGCGCGGCGGCGCCCGGGGTCGTTCTGGAGGTCGGCCCAGGCCGCCACCGGGTCCCCCAGCCGGGCCCGCGCCTCCCGGTACAGCTCCAGCAGCACGCCGCGCACGTACGGGTAGCGCACCCGGGTGGGCGAGTAGGTGTACCAGGAGAAGGCGGCGCCGCGCGGGCAGCCGCGCGGCTCGTACTCGGGGCGGTCGGGGCCGACGGACGGGTAGTCGGTGGCCTGGGTCTCCCAGGTGATGATGCCGTCCTTGACGAAGACCTTCCAGCGGCAGGAGCCGGTGCAGTTGACGCCGTGGGTGGAGTACACCACCTTGTCGTGGCTCCAGCGGTCCCGGTAGAAGGCGTCCGCCGCGCGTCCGCCGGTGAGCCGGACGCTGTGCAGGTCGGACGCGGGCGTCCCAGGGCGGAAGAACCGGCCCGCCTTGAGGAACGCGGCACCGGGCTCGCCGGTCGACGTGCCGTCGCTCCCGCTCGTCGGCTCCCGCACGTGGCACCCTCCGCTTCCGGGCCGGACTGTGCGCCCATCGAAACCGCGTGGGCGCGCCGCCGCACCCGGGAGGGGTCCCGCCGGGTGACGCGTCGCCGGTGGGCGCCCCGGTCCGGCGGCGTCCGGTGGCCGGGTGGCCGTCCGGGCGCTGCGATGGAGCCATGAACGTACGGAGCCGCCCGCGGTGGGACGCGGTCCCGCCGGCGACCGGCGCGGCGGTGATGGCGACCGGCATCATCTCGGTCGGCTTCCACCTCGCCGGCTTCGACGCCCTGTCGCTCGCGGACCTCTGGATCGCCGGGGTGCTCTGGCTGCTGCTGGCGCTCGCCTTCACCGCCCTGCTGCTCGGCGACCCCGGCGGCTGGACGGCCCGGTCGCAGACCCCGCCCGCGCTCACCGCGGTCGCCGCCACGACCGTGCTCGGCGTGCGCCTGGACCAGCTGGGATGGACGGTGGTCGCCGAGGCGCTGCTCGTCGTCGCGGCCCTCGCCTGGCCGGTGCTGCTGACCTCCGTGCTGCGCCACCTCGGCCGGCGGATGCCGGGCGCGGCCTTCCTGATCTGCGTCGCCACCCAGGGCCTGGCCGTGCTCGCCGCCACCCTCGCCGCGCACACCGCCGACTGGCTCGCCTGGGCGGCGCTGCCGGGCTTCGTCCTGGGCCTGCTGCTGTACGGGGACGCGCTGTTCCGCTTCGACCTTCGCCAGGTGACGGCCGGGGCGGGCGACCACTGGGTGGCCGGCGGGGCCATGGCGATCTCCGCGCTGGCCGCGTCCAAGCTGCTCGCCTGCGGGGTGTGGAGCGGTGGCGCGCACACCGTGCTGCGGGTGGTGACGCTGGTGCTGCTCGGCGTCGCGCTGGCCTGGTACGCGGTGCTGGCCGTCGCCGAGGTGCTGCGACCCCGGCTCGGCTACGACCTGCGGCGCTGGTCGACGGTCTTCCCGCTGGGCATGACGGCGGTGGCGGCGCTGTCGACCGCCACCGCCGCCCGGGTGGGCTGGCTGGAGCCGCTCGGCCGGGCGCTGCTCTGGGTGGCGGCGGCGGGCTGGCTCGTCGTCGCCGTCGGGGCACTGCGCCGGCTGCGCGGCGGACCGGGCGCGGGCGGCCCGGGTGCCCGCGCAGCGTCCTCGGAGGCCGGGCCGGTGTCATCGTCGTCGGAGATGACTGACATCTCGAATGATCGTCGGAAATGAGGAAGCGGAGGGAGCGGCCGAGCGCTGATCATCGCGTGGCCGGTGGCGAGGAAGCCGCCGTCCGCCGCCCAGCGCATCGGTCCGGGCCGGCCCGTCCGGCTCCCCTCGTCAAGAAGGTGCCCCATGTCCGCCGCCTCCTCCGGCCCCCGTCCTCCCCGCCGCACGGCCGACCCCGCAGAACCCGCCGGCCCCGCCGAGCCCGCCGGCCCCGCAGAACCCGCCGAGCCCGCGCACGGTGTGCCCGGCTGGCTGATCCTCCTGCTGGCCGTCGCCTCCGGCACCACCGTCGCCAACCTCTACTACGCCCAGCCACTGCTGTCCGCGCTGGCCGACGCCTTCCGCACCGACACCGCGACCGCCGGGACGCTGATCACCCTCACCCAGATCGGCTATGTGCTCGGCATGCTGTTCCTGGTCCCGCTCGGCGACCGGCTGGAGAAGCGCAACCTGATCACGGCCCTGCTGACCGTCACCACCCTCGCCCTGGTGACGGCCGGCCTCGCGACCAGCTTCCCGATGCTGCTGATCGCCTCGCTGGTGGCGGGCGCGACCTCGGTGGTCGCGCAGGTGCTGGTGCCGTTCGCGGCGAGCCTCGCCCCCGACCACGCCCGGGGCCGGGTGGTGGGCCGGGTGATGACCGGTCTGCTCACCGGCATCCTGCTCTCCCGCACCCTCAGCAGCCTGGTCTCCGACCTCGCCGGGTGGCGCACCGTCTTCCTCGGCTCGGCGGTGCTGATGGTCGTCCTCGGCGTGGCGCTGCGGGCCGCGCTGCCGGCGCACGCGCCGACCACCGCGATCCCCTACCACCAGGTGCTGCGCTCCACCGCCCGGCTGGTGCGCACCCACCCGGCGCTGGTGCGGCGCGGGCTCTACCAGGCGGCGATGTTCGGCGCGTTCAGCGCCTTCTGGACGACCGTGTCGTTCGTGCTGACCGGTCCGTCCTTCCACTACTCGGCGACCGGGGTCGGGCTGTTCGCCCTGGTCGGCGCGGCCGGCGCGGCGGTGGCCCCGTTCGCCGGGCAGTGGGCGGACCGCGGCCTTTCCCGGCCGATGACCGGTGTCGCGCTCGCCGTCGCCGTGCTGGCGTTCGCGGTGGCGGGCCTCGGCGGGCGGAGCGTGGTGGCGCTCGCGGTGGCCGCCGTGCTGGTCGACACGGCGGTGCAGACCACGCTGATCCTCGGCCAGCACACCGTCTACCAGCTCGACCCGGCCGCCCGGGCGCGGCTGAACAGCGCCTTCATCGCGATCTTCTTCGTGGGCGGCGCGGCCGGCTCGCAGCTCGGCTCGGTGGTCTACCGGGCCGGGGGCTGGACGGCGGTGACGGTGCTGGGCGCCGCCCTGCCGCTGGCGGCCCTGCTGTACTGGGCCACCGAGCGGGGCGGCGGGCGGGTCTCGGCGGTGTCGGCGGTGTCGGCGGTGTCGCCGGGAGAGTGACGCCCGGCGGGCGGGGGCCGGGTCAGGCCCCCGTCGCCGGCGTCAAGGGCCCCGCCACCGGCGTCAGCGGCCCCGCCGAGACGTCGAAGGCGTGCGTCACCCCGGGCCCGGTCCCGGGGCGCAGCAGCGCCCGGGCCGCCTCCTCGTCCCGGCGGTCGGCCGCGGTCAGCCGGCCGCCGTGCTGGGCCAGGTGCTCCGCCCAGGAGGAGACCAGATAGGTCTCGACGAACCGCTCGGGCTCGCCGCCGTCCTGGTAGAGGCCCCAGCTGAGGGCACCGGTGCGGCGGCGCGAGGCGGCGACCCGGCGCATCCGCCCGGTGAAGGCGGCCCGGTGCTCCGGCTCCACCCGGTACTCCACGGTGACCAGCACCGGCCCGTCCGCGTGGCCCGGTTCGACCACCAGCGGCGGCTGCGGCCAGTGGCCGGACGGCGTCGGGTCGACCCCGTCGCCGTCGTACAGCGGCAGCCGGCGGGCGCCCACCGCGCCCGCGAGCAGCACCGCACCGGCGGTCAGCAGCGCGACGCCCGGCCCGTGACGCTCGGCCAGCACGCCCCACAGCGGGGCCGCCAGGGCCTGGCCGCCCTGGAAGACCAGCAGCTGGACGGCCAGGCCGCGGGCCCGCACCCAGCCGGGCAGCCGGGTCTGGACCGCCGCGTTGAGGGTGGACAGCACCCCGATCCAGGCCACGCCCGCGGGCAGCAGGGCGAGGCCGACCAGCCAGGGCTGACGCACGGTCGCCAGCACCGCCAGCACCCCGGTGAGCGCGACCGTCCCCGCCACCAGGGTCCCGTTGGCCCCGAGCCGGCGCCGCAGCAGCGGCAGCGCGAACGCCCCGCCGACCGCGCCGACGCCGACCGCCCCGAGCAGCAGGCCGTAGCCGCCCGGGCCGAGGCCCAGCGACCGGCGCGCGACCAGCGGGAGCAGCGCCCAGAGCGCGCCCGCGCCGGGCACGAACAGCGCGGTGCGCAGCAGCACCCGCCGCACGCCCGGCGCGTGCCGGATGTAGCGGCGTCCGGCGTGCACGGCCGCCAGCAGCCCCTCGTCCCCGCCGGCCGGCCCGTCCTGCGGGGCGGTCCGGTGCCAGCGCAGCAGCACCACCAGGACACCGAGGTAGGAGGCGGCGTTGAAGGCGAACACCCAGCCCGCGCCGGCCGCCGCGACCACCGCGCCGCCGACCGCCGGGCCGACCGCCCGCGCCAGGTTCATGTTGACGGCGCCGAGCGCCGCCGCCTGCCCCAGCTGCCGGCGCTCCACCAGCTCGGGCTGGACGGCCTGCCAGGCCGGGCCCATCACGGCGGTGCCGCAGCCGAGCAGGAAGGTGAGGCCGAGCAGCGGGCCGGGGGTCAGCGCGCCGGCGAAGGCCAGCACCGCGAGGACGGTGGCGACGGCGAGCATGGCGACCTGCGCGGCGACCAGCACCGAGCGCCGGTCGCGGCAGTCGGCGAGCACGCCGGAGGGCAGCGCCAGCAGGACCACCGGCAGGCTCGCGGCGGTCTGCACCAGGGCCAGCAGGGCGGCGTCGTGGCCGACCAGCAGCCACTGGGCGCCGACGGTCTGCATCCAGCTGCCGACGTTGGAGACGAGTTGGGCGATCCACAGGGCGCGGAAGACCCGGGACGCGAGCGGGGCCCACGCCGAGTCGTCCGCCGGGCGCCGGGCGGGGGTTGTCGAGGTGCTCATACCGGTCCGTTGCGGGTGGGGATCGGGGGGTTCGACGACCGTAGGACGGGCCGGGCGGGCGGGTGTGCCCGAGGGCGCACGGCTGATGCCCCGGGAGCGCACAGCGGGCGCGCGCCCCCGGGGGCGCCGGGTGACGCCGCGTACGATGCGGCCGAGGAAGCGATGGGCTCGGCCGACCGGGAGTGCTGATGGACCTGCGGCAGATGGAGGTCGTCGTCGCCGTCGCGGAGGAAGGCGGCTTCACGGCGGCCGCGCGGCGGCTGAACGTGGTGCAGTCGTCGGTGTCCGGCACCGTCCGCGCCCTCGAACGCGAGCTGGGCGCCGCGCTGTTCGAGCGCACCACCCACCGCGTCGCGCTGACGGCCGCGGGCGAGGCGTTCGTCCCGGTGGCGCGGGCGACCCTGCGCAGCGCCGAGTCGGCCCGGTCCGCCGTCGACGCGGTGCGCGGGCAGCTGCGCGGCCGGATCACCGTCGGCACCATGCAGGGCGTCTGGGCCGATCTCCACCTCGCGCTCGCCGCGCTGCGCGCCGAGCACCCCGGGGTGACCGTCCGGCTGCGCCAGGCGGCGGTGGCCGACATCCGGCAGGCGCTGCGGGAGGGCACCGTCGACCTGGCGGTGGTGGCGCTGGACCGTCAGCAGCAGCGCGGGCTGACCACCCGGCTGCTGTCGCGGGAGGACATGGTCCTGGTGGCGGCGCCCGGACGGCTGCCCGCCGGGCCGGTCTCCCCGGAGGAGGTGGCCGGGCTGCCGCTGGTGGACTTCACCCCGGGGTGGGCGATCCGCTACGCCGTCGACCGGGCCTTCCGGGCCGCCGGCGTGGAGCGGGAGACCACCTTCGAGGTGAACGACATCGTCGCGGCGTCCGAGCTGGTCCGCAACGACCTGGGGGTCTGCGTCATGCCCCGCTCGATCGCGGACCGCTTCCCCGACCTCGCCCGGCACCCGTTCGACCGGCACGCGCCGACCTGGCGGGTCATGGTGGTCCGCCCGCCCGGCGAGGCGCCGCCGGCGGTGGCGGCGCTGCTGCGGCACCTCGTCTGACCCGCTCGGACGCCACGGCGCTCAGACGTCCCGGCGGTGCACGGCGGCCGCCGCGACCAGCACCGAGCCCACCGCCCAGCCCGCGAAGGCCAGCCACGACCCGGCCACCGTCGCCGGGTACGGCGGCAGCAGCAGGTGCGTCAGGTCGGGCTCGGCGAGCCGCCGCCAGGCGGTGAACGGCATGACGTGCGCGAGCGCCGCCGACCAGCGGTGGTCCTCGTTGAACGCGGCGGGCAGCAGGAACAGCACCAGCACGGTGGCCACCACGCTCGCGGCGGCGTGCCGCACCAGCGTCCCCAGCCCGAGGCCGATCAGCGCGCACACCGGGGCCAGAGCCGCCGCGCCGGCGACGGCGTGCAGCACCCCGGGATCGGTGATCGACACCCCGGCGTGCCGCCGGCCCAGCAGCGCCTGGGCGAGCCAGAAGGAGACCCCCGAGACCAGCGCGCCGAAGCCGAGCATGACCGCCGCCAGCACCACCGCCTTGGCCAGCAGCACCGACCGGCGGGCCGGGACGGCGGCGAAGGTGGTGCGGATCATCCCGGTCGCGTACTCGGCGACGATCATCGCGGCGCCGACCCCGCTCGCGAGCAGCATCAGCAGGTTGGCGGCCATCCCGGTGAACGAGGCGTTCACCGCCACGCCGAGCTGTCCCGAGCCCGGCGGCGGGCCGCCGGGCTCGGTGTGGGCGTAGGTGTAGTGCGCGGCGTCGAGGTTGACGCCGACCAGGACGAGCGCGCCGACCCCCAGTACCCAGGGCATCGAGCGCAGGGACCGGAAGCGGATCCACTCGGCGGCGAGCAGGTCGCGCAAGCGCGGCCGGGGCTCCGTGGCGGTGCCGGTCATCGCGGTCCTCCGGCGGGGTGGTCGACGCGGTCGGCGGTGAGCGCCATGAACGCCTCCTCCAGGGAGGCCGTGCGGGCGGTCAGTTCGAGCAGCGGGACGCGGTGGTCGAGGGCGAGCGCACCGATCCGGGCCGCGTCCAGACCGGTCACGAGGAGCACGCCGTCCCCGTCGCCGCGCGAGACCGTGCCACCGGCCGCCGCCAGGACGCCCGCCAGCACGTCGGCCGCGGGCGTCCGGACGGTCACCCCGGGCCGGGCGCCGTGCGGCCCCGTGCCACGGGCGGCGAACTCGGCCACCGTCTCGGCGGCGATCAGCCGGCCGCGCCCGATGACCACCAACCGGTCCGCGGTGTGCTCCATCTCGCTCATCAGGTGGCTGGAGACGAACACCGTCCGTCCCTCCGCCGCCAACTCCCGGAACAGACCGCGCACCCAGCGCACCCCCTCCGGGTCCAGACCGTTCAGCGGCTCGTCGAACAGCAGCACCGGCGGATCGCCGAGCAGCGCCGCCGCGATCCCGAGCCGCTGCTTCATCCCCAGCGAGTACCCGGCGATCCGCCGCCCGGCCGCCCCGGCGAGCCCGACCTGCTCCAGCACCGTGTCCACCCGGCCGCGCGGCACGGCGTTGGCCCGGGCGAGCGCCCGCAGATGGTCCCGGCCGCCGCGCCCGCCGTGCACATCGCCCGCGTCCAGCAGCGCGCCGACGTGCCGCAGGCCGCGCGGGCGCTCCCGGAACGGCCGGCCGCCGACGGTCGCGGTGCCGCCGGTCGGCGCGCTCAGGCCCAGGATCATCCGCAGCGCGGTGCTCTTCCCGGCGCCGTTCGGCCCCAGGAACCCGGTGACCCGACCCGGGGGGACGGTGAAGGTGAGGTCGTCGACGGCGGTGGTCCGGCCGTAACGCTTCGTCAGTCGATGCACTTCGATCATGGCGTCCACGGTGCCGCCGAACGCCCCGGCGGCACATCCGCCCCGGGCCGGCACCCGTACGGCCCCGCTGTCACCCCCGGTCGTACAGCCGTGGTCCGATGCCGCGCCACGGGACGCCTCGTTACGATCACCGCATGTCCGCGACGCCCCAGCCACCGCTGCTCCTCCCGCCCCGGCTCCGGCGGGTCCCGCCCGGCGCCTGGACGGCGCTCGCCTGGTGCGTCTCGCTGCTCTACCCCTCCCTGGTGCTCGGCACCCGCCCGGCCGACGGGGCCTTCGCCGAACCCGCCCCCGGCGACCTCGCCCCGCCCGCCCCGCAGGACTGGGCGACCGCCGCGTTCACCACCCCCGTCGCCTTCCTCGCCGCCGCCCTGCTGCGCCGGCGGCCCCGCACCGCCGTCGCGCTGCTGCTGGCCGCCACCGTGGCGCAGACCAAGGCCTGGCGCTGGGAGCTCGAACTCCCGCCGACCGCGCTGCTCGCCGTCGCCGCCGCCCTCTGCCTGGTCACGGCCGCCGAGCCGCGACGGACCTCGCGCGCCGCGCTGGCCATGGTGCTGGGCGTGCTGACGCTCCATCTGATCCTCGCCCCCGCCCTCGGCGGCGGCCTGCTGCTCACCGGCACCCGGATCGGCGCCAACGACGCCGGCGTGCTGATCGCCGTGATCGCCTGGCTGGTGGGCCGCTCGGTGCACCAGTCCCGGGAGCACGCCGAGGCATTGAGCACCCGGGCGGCGGCCGAGGCGGTCACCGCCGAACGCCTGCGGATCGCCCGCGAGATGCACGACACCGTCGCCCACAGCATCGGCATCGTCGCCCTCCAGGCCGGTGCGGCCCGCCGGGTCATCGACACCCGGCCGGACCGGGCGCGCGAGGCCCTCGGCGAGATCGAGTCCGCCGGCCGGGAGACCCTGGCCGGCCTGCGCCGGATGCTCGGCGCGCTGCGCCGGGCCGACGACTCCGCCGAGCCGGCGGCCGCCGCCCTGCGCCCGCCCGGCCTGGCCGACCTCGACGGGCTCGCCGCCGCCACCACCGCGGCGGGCGTGCGGGTCGACGTCCGGTGGCACGGCGAACGGCAGCCGCTGCCGGCGGAGGTCGAGCTGGCGGCGTTCCGGATCGTCCAGGAGTCCGTCGCCAACGTCGTCCGCCACGCCGCCGCCCCGTCCTGCCGGGTCATCCTCGACCACGGGCCGGAGGCGCTGGCCATCGAGGTCACCGACCGCGGTCGCGGCCACGGCTCGGCCCCCGGTGCCGGGTACGGCCTGGCGGGCCTGCGCGAGCGGGTCGCCCTGCTGCACGGCGAGTTCGACGCCGCGCCGCGCCCCGGCGGCGGCTTCCGGGTCGCCGCCCGGCTGCCGGTCGCGGAAGGGGCCGGCCGATGACGTCCCCCCTCCCCGTCGTCCGTGTCCTCCTGGCCGACGACCAGCCGCTGGTCCGCGCCGCCCTGGAGATGGTCATCACCGAGGCGCCCGACCTGGAGGTCGTCGGCGAGGCCGCCACCGGTGCCGAGGCCGTCCGCCTCGCCGGGGAACTGCGGCCCGACGTCGTGGTGATGGACCTGCGGATGCCCGTCCTCGACGGCATCGAGGCCACCCGGCAGGTGACCGCCGCCCCGGGCGCGGCCAGGGTCGTCGTGCTCACCACCTTCGACGAGGACGAGAACGTGCACGCCGCCCTGCGCGCCGGGGCCTCCGGCTTCCTGGTCAAGGACATGGCCCTGGACGACATCCTCGGCGCCATCCGCGTGGTGGCCGCCGGCGACGCCCTGATCGCCCCGAGCGTCACCCGCCGGCTGATCGCCGAGTTCGCGGCCCGCCCCGTCACCGCTCCCCCGCCCCCGGCCGACCGCCTCACCGGCATCACCGACCGCGAACGCGAGATCCTCACCCTGGTCGGCCGAGGGCTGTCCAACACCGAGATCGCCGCCGAACTCGTCCTCAGCACCGCCACGGTGAAGACCTACATGACCCGCCTGCTCACCAAGCTCGCCGCCCGGGACCGCGTCCACCTCGTGATCCTCGCCTACGAATCCGGCCTGGTCGGCGGCCGGGGGTAGATCGGTCGACAGGGCGCCGGCCGGCCGAGGAGGGCCCGCTGGGCATGGTCCTGCACTGCCCGTCCCACCGACCGCGGGATCCGCCGGGGGCGGCTCAGCTGAGGTATCCGGGGAGCGTCTCGCCCTCCCGCAGGTCCGTGACCTCGATGGAGCAGCTCACCGCCGTGGCGGTGACCCGGCCCGCCGAGGCCGAGGCGCTGACGTCCAGGCCGCCGTCGGCCGGGAGTCCGGACAGCCCGACGTAGTAGGTGAGCCCGTCGAGGGGGCCGGGGCGGAGCAGCTTCCCCTTCGCCAGACGCATCCGCAGTCGCGTGGTGGGCGTGCCCTTGGGGATCTCGACCCAGCCGTCGGAGCCGTCGGGGTTGCCCCAGAACCAGTTGGTGCGGGCGTCGTGTTCCACGAACTGCGCACCCGGCGGCCCCTTGATCTCCAGGAAGACCATGACGTCCTCGAACTCGACGTTCTCGTATCCGGAGGCGGCGAGCACGTCGATGTTCAAGGCCGCCGTGGCGTGGGGAGGCGGGAGCTTGGTGTCGGGGTCCTCGGTGTACGGCAGCAGGCGGAGGTTGCCGACGAACACGATGTCCGCGTGACAGCCCGGGTCGTCCTTCTTCACGGTGGCCATGCCGGATCGCCTCTCCTTCGTCCCCGCGTCTCCTTCGTTCCCGCGCCGGCCGGGAGGCCGGTGACCGCCCCCGGCGCAGGCTTCGGACTCCCCTGCCCTCCATCGTCCTGCCGCCCCGCCGGGCGCGCACGCCGAGCGGTGGTCCCGCGCATCCGGGCCGGCCCCG